>QFQW01000007.1 GCA_003248755.1 Chryseobacterium sp.
GTTTCGATAGTTCTTAAGAAAGATTCCTCTTCACTTTTAATCACTTCAGTAACCAAAGTTCCCTGCTTTTCCAGTTCTGGGAAAAATTTACCCATTTGTTCCTGAAGAACAGCAACCAATTGATAAAGAAAAGGTTCTTTTCTGTCTAAGAATCTGTACGCGTAAGAGATTCCTCTTCTCAAAATTCTTCTGATAACATAACCGGCTCCCCCGTTGGAAGGCAATTGCCCGTCAGCAATCGCAAAGGAAACCGCTCTGATGTGGTCAACCACAACACGGATGGCAATGTCTTTCTCATCCGTTAAAATTCCTGTATATTTTTTTCCTGAAAGTTCCTCAACTTTAGTGATTAAAGGCGTGAAAACATCCGTATCGTAATTTGATTCTTTCTGCTGCAAAGCCATACAAAGACGCTCAAATCCCATTCCTGTATCGATGTGTTTTGCAGGAAGATTTTCCAGAGTACCGTCTGCTTTTCTATTGAACTGCATGAATACGAGATTCCAGATTTCCACAACCTGAGGGTGGTCATTATTAACTAATTCTAATCCTGAAACTTTCGCTTTTTCTTCTTCGCTCCTCAAGTCAACGTGAATCTCAGAACAAGGTCCGCAAGGTCCGCTCGCTCCCATTTCCCAGAAATTATCTTTCTTATTTCCGTTGATAATTCTGTCTTCAGAAATCAATTCTTTCCAATAATTGTATGCTTCGTTATCTCTTTCAAGATTTTCTTTTTCGTCACCCTCAAAAATGGTTACGTAAAGATTTTCTTTTGGAATTTTGTAAACTTCCGTCAACAATTCCCAAGCCCACGAAATTGCTTCTTTTTTGAAATAATCACCAAAAGACCAATTTCCCAACATTTCAAACATTGTATGATGATACGTATCACGTCCAACATCATCCAAATCATTATGCTTCCCGGAAACTCTCAAACATTTTTGAGTATCGGCAATTCTTGAGGCTTTCGGTTCTTTGTAACCTAAAAAATAATCTTTGAACTGCGTCATTCCGGAGTTGGAAAACATCAGTGTTGGATCATCTTTCAGAACAATGGGTGCGGAAGGAACAATAAGATGTTCTTTGCTTTTGAAAAAATCTAAAAATTGCTGTCTTATCTCTTGTGAAGTCATAATTTAATTTTGCTTGTTTTGAAGCTTTTTGTGGTTGGCAAATTTAATGAAATTATGTGATTTTGAGAATGTTTTTCTATATCTAAAATTGAAATTTATGACAAATCTGCGGCCGGGATAATAAGGGCGCGAGTGAAACGAGCGGTCTTGTCAGAAATTTTCAATTTTTGACAAGACGAAACCCCTGAATAGCCCGAGATGTCCGCCCAAAAATGTATTACTTATAATGCTGAAAAATCCCAAAATCGGTTGGTGTCCAAAGCGCTGCTTTTTGACCGGCTGATTTCAAACCGTTATTTGCCCAAGTATTGCAAGTGTAAGTGAAGTTATAACTGCCTTTTGCATCATAGAAAGCATCATCGTTTCCGTAAACAGCATCAGTCTTTATAAGAATATATTTTCCGGAAGCATCTTTATCAAATCTATCATCGATGAATTTAACAAGGTTCTGGTATTGCTGTTCCGTCAGCAGCATCTTTTTACAATCGCCTCCTACTTTCATTTGTTTGTAATAAGTGCAGTGCATTGCCGAATCGCTTAACCAAAAGGCCGCTTTGAAAGCTGTTGAAAATTTGAGGTCTGCCCAGGTTGGTGTATCAAGATAGAAACCCTTATCACCCCAACCGAAAGAGATATAATTGAAATCTGTCTGTTTTCCTTTTGTATTCTCGAATGGTAACTTCTCGCTCCAATCAATATATTTTGTCCTGACAGGAAGTACCAAATCGGTATGGACACCATTGGTAAGGATATATAGTTCTATGGTTTTTGGCTCGTCTGTTTTCTCTGCTTTTACAGGAATATAAGGAATCAATAATCCCAAAATGATGTATAAAAAAACGACTCCAATAATGAAGCCGATGATTTTTATGATTATTAGTAACTTCTTTTTCATCCAGACGTTTTTACGAATCGTATAGAACAATAAAGATAATAAAATTTTTGAAACAAAATCGGAATGTTAATTTTTTTTAATTTTTCTTGGATTTATAGAAATTTATTTTCAAATTTAATAACGAAAAATCACTAATATATGCCGAAAAAACGCCAATCCAACAAAAGATTAAAAATTAGAGTAAAAGTTGCACCGAAGAGAGTTCAAAAAAGAAAATAACTTGATAAACGGGATCTTACTCTGACAAGAAATCGAGATTCCGTTTTAGTCCTGCAAACTTTGTCCGTTTCACTGCGGATTTTCTGAAAACCGAGGAAAAAACTTCTTGGGTAATGTCTTTCCACTCTTGTTTTGTAAAGTTTTTGAGCTGAGAATTCGGTTGAAATTTCTCTTCCAAAGTAGGAGCCGAAAAACGATTCCAGGGACAAACATCCTGGCAGACGTCGCATCCGAACATCCAATCGTCCATTTTATCTTTGAAAAAGTCAGGAATCTGGTCTTTCAGTTCGATGGTCGCGTAAGAGATGCACTTACTTCCATCGATGATTTTATCAGAAATAATCGCTTGAGTAGGACACGCATCGATACATTTGGTACAGCTGCCGCAATGGTCTGTAACAGGAGAATCTTCGACTAAATCCAAATCACAGATAATCTCCGCCAGAAAATAAAAAGAACCATACTTTTTGGTAATCAGATTGGAGTTTTTCCCTACCCAGCCAATCCCGGATTTCTTAGCCCAGGCCTTTTCCAAAACCGGCGCAGAATCTACAAAAACACGAAAAGAGAACTCTCCTATCTCATCCTGAAGTTCCGCAACCAGCGTTCTCAATTTTTCTTTGATAACCTCGTGATAATCTTCTCCATAAGCATATTTTGCGATTTTGAAATTCTCATTCTGAAGTTTTTCTTCCGGATAATAATTATAACTGAGAGAAATCACAGACCTGGAACCTTGCACCAGCAATCTCGGGTCTAGACGTTTATCAAAGTGATTTTCCATATATTTCATCTCGCCGTGGTGATTGTTTTTCAACCAACTTTCCAGATGAGAAGCTTCTTCTTCCAAAAAATCCGCTTTTGAAATTCCGCACGACTGAAAACCAAATGCAGAAGCTTTGGTTTTTATAAGTTGCGTGTGTCTTTCTTTAGGATTCATAATTATTTTGCGAAATTAATGTTTTATAATTTATCGCAAAGACGCAAAATATTTATTATAATAATTCTAAAACAGAAGTCGCAAAGTTTTAAATATTCGATTTTTCTATTAAGATTTTTCCAAAATTTTTATCTTAAAGTAAGCACTCTTTTTGAAATTTATATTGTAGTTTTGTTATAATTAAAACAGTAAAAATTTAAATTTATGGCAATAGAAGACGTATTGAAAGCGGGAAATTATCATTTGATTGATGTTCGTGAACCTTTGGAACTGGAAGTTGATGGAAGTATCGCAGAAGCTAACAATATTCCTTTAGGAGATATCGAAGCTCATATTGATGAAATCAGAGCTTTGGACGGAAATGTGATTTTTTTCTGCAGGTCTGGAAACCGTTCCGGAAAAGCGACAGAGTTTTACAAATCTCAAGGTTTTGACAATGTTTACAATGGTGGTGGTTACAATGACCTTAGCCAGACATTGGAAAATCTTTAAGATTCGAAATTCATAAAAAATAAAGCGGGAAAATATTTCCCGCTTTTTTAGTTTTTACCCCTTGTTAGAAGCCACATTACCAAGCCAATTACACCGACTACAAGGATAATCCCCCACCACATACCGGCTTTGAAAATGGTTTCCACTGCTTCGCAGCTTGTTAATAATCCTAACATTAGGAATAATGGAATAATATTGATATATTTTTTCATAATTTATTTATTTGTGCTGAAAATTCAAAACTTAAGCCAAATTGTTATTTTTTTTGATAAAAATGGAATTAGGATTTTATTTTTCACATAAATTACTAAAAATAAAACCACCGAAAATCAGTGGTTATTGGTTTATGCTTTAATAGTTTTTTTAATTTTATTTTTATTCGTCCTCTCTTCTATTTTATTGACGATATATCCTATTATAAAAGGTGCGGCCCAAGTCAGAGCCATTCTTAACAATCTTGATTTCATATCTTTAAATTTTTTAAGATTATTACAATAAATGCGCCATTATTGATTTTCATCAGAACTGTAATTCTGAACAGCTTCTTTTAAGCTTTTATAAATTCTTTGCTTTAATTTTCTGGGAGCCAAAACTTTGATAAACTCTCCCATTCCAAGAATCATTCTTTCTAATTCGAAATTCAGCTGAACACAGATTTTGAAAGTCGTTCCCATTTCGTCTTCTTTTATAATCTCCTGAGAATGATGAAAAGGTTTTGTTTTAACATAGGGTGCGTGCTTTTGAGTGATAAAAAAAATCACATTTTGTGGGCGTTGCGTCTCGGAAACCGTTGCGCCAATCACTTCACCAAAATATCGGTCCGCATTGAAATCTTTATCAATATATTCGGTTTTATCTTCAACAGAGATTTCTTCCATTCTGTCCAAAGCAAGATTCATAATCTTGTTTTTGTGCCAACAGATAAGAAACCAACGGTTATTATATTCTTTCAATAATTGTGGATGAACGATGTAATGATTCGACTCTCTGGCTTTGAAACTTTTGTAAAGAATCTTCAGAACCTTTTTATTCAGAATACTTTCGTAAAGAATATCAATGTGTTCAAGACCTTTTAACTGTTCGTTTTTATCGAGATGAATAATTGATTTCTGATTAGTCGACTGAATCGAATCTTCCAATTTCTGAATCACACCGTTCATCTCCTTGAACATCGAAAAATCCTTGAATTGTTTCAAAATCTGCACGGCATTGTTCATTGCTTTCAAATCATTTTCGTTGACGGAAATATTATGAATACTATAATCCGGGTCGCTATATCGGTAATATCTTCTTTCGTAAACCTCAATTGGCGCTTCATAACCGAATTTTTCGCTTCGCATATTCTGCAAATCCAATTGAATGGTTCGTTTACTAACAAAAGACTCCTTGCCTTCAAATTCAAACAAAGCTTCGGAACATTCATCCATCAAATCTTCCAAAGTATACTTTCGATATTTATTTTTGAGACATTTATCGAGTGTTTTGTAGCGGATTAATGCGTTTTTATTGGATGACATTTATGTTCGATTTTATTTCAAATTTCAACAGTCACTTTGTCATTCCGTAGGAATTTATGTGGCTTCCAAAAGAGTTGAGATTCTTTCAGAATGACAAAGCGTGTGGAAAGTCTATTATTTTTTTATTAACGCTTCACCTTCAAATGAAATCCCGTCCCAGCCAAACTCTATAAAATTTCTGATATTCTGATGGTCTGTTCCTTCAGGATTTTGTAAAACATCAGTTCTATAAAAATCTCCGAACAATGCCAGAGTTTCTTCTTTTGAAAGTTGATTCAATTTCGCAAAACTGAAAACTTTGCAAGAGCCATTATTTTGATTGGCTTCATTAACAGTATTTCCATTCGTGAATTTCGTTGGCGTGAAATTGTAATTCTCATCAATGAAAGCAATGACATCATTGAAATCAATTGTTTCCGGAGAATTTTTAAGTTGTTCTAAATCCATATTATTTTCTTTTTTGTCATTCTGAATGAAAAGAAACGTAATGAAGAATCCTTAGATATAGTAAAGATTCCTCCTTCATCGGAATGACAAGATTAATTTCTTCAAAATAAATAAAATAATTTCAACAACGCAAAAACATTGCGCACTTGCATAATTACTTTGCATCATCAAAACAAACAAAAATGAAAACAATTACAGGAAACGACTTAATCGCTTTAGGATTCACACCAAAAAAATGGTTTGCCGAAGCTTTGCAATATATCAACGAAAATAACCTTGATGAAACTCAAATGAAAGAATATCTGGAGCAGTTCAAATCTCCGGAACCGATTTCATTATTGGACACTCCTGCTGAATTTGTCATCAACATTCGGGCAGAAGATGAAAGCGAAAATGACAACGTAGAAAAAGTCATCAATACAATGAATGTCTTAATGAAAACTCCGACTTTAATTGGCGGTGCGATTATGCCGGATGCTTGTCCAACCGGACCGGAAGGTCATATTCCTGTTGGCGGAGTTGTGGTGGCGAAAAACGCCATTCATCCGGGATTTCATAGTGCAGATATCTGCTGTTCTGTGATGCTGACAGATTTTGGAAAAATCAATCCGAAAGAAGTTTTGGATGCAGCTCATTCCATTACGCATTTCGGTTACGGCGGAAGACCAAGAGGAGAACAAATGCCGATGTCTCAGGATTTGATGGATGCTTTCAGAGAAAACCTTTTCCTGAATGATGAAAATCTCATCAGCATCGCCCGTTCCCATATGGGAACTCAAGGTGACGGAAACCACTTTTTGTTTGTCGGGATTTCTAAAAATACTGGAAACACAATGTTGGTAACACATCACGGTTCCAGGGCGCCTGGTGCAAAGTTATATGACAAAGGGATGAAAGTCGCTAACCGTTTCCGAATGGAACTTTCGCCGGAAACCTTGAAAGAAAATGCGTGGATTCCATATGAAACTGAAGAAGGACAACAATATTGGGAAGCCTTACAACTAATCAGAAAATGGACAAAAGAAAACCATGAATCCATTCATAATGCGACTTTAAAGGAATTGAATAGCAAATCTGAAAAAGATTGCTTCGTTCCTCGCAATGACATTAGGGTTGAAAACAGATATTGGAACGAACATAATTTTATATTCAGAGATGGAGATTTATTCTACCATGCGAAAGGAGCAACGCCGCTGGACGACAAATTTTTGCCGGATATTACAGGTCCAAGACTGATTCCTCTGAATATGGCGGAACCTGTACTGATTGTCCAAGGGACAACGAACGACAGAAATTTAGGCTTTGCTCCTCACGGCGCAGGAAGAAACTTCAGTAGAAGTTTTCATAAAAAATCTCTGGCACACAAGACCATTGATGAAGTTTTTGCTGAGGAAACGCAAGGCCTGGACATCCGTTTTTTCTCCAATGAAATTGATATCTCCGAGTTACCAAGCGCCTACAAAAGTGCAAAAAATGTAAGAGCTCAAATCGAAGAATACGGACTTTGCGAAGTTCTGGATGAAGTGATGCCTTACGGTTGTATTATGGCTGGCGATGTTGGGAAAAATGCGCCTTGGAAGAGGAAGAAGAAGTTTAGAAAATAAAATTCTTACTTTCATAATTTTAAACTGACTATGAAAAATCTCTACAACAAGGGTAAGTATCGTTCATTCGAATATGCAAAACATTTGCGTCCATTTCTTAAAAGAATCGGAAACAAAAAATGGCGCAAAACTGAAAAACTGGAAATTGAAAACCAATTGAATGATTTTGTTCGATTTCAGAAAGCCAGGAAGAAAAAACAATTTAAAATTTGGGTAAAAATCACAACAGAAGATAATGTTAGAAAATATTCAGAATACAAAAATTTTTATTCGGAAAAATCATTTCAAGATTCCATTAAAAGAAATTCTGTAACACATTTTTTTATCCTAAAAAATAAAAAAAATGAAAACAAAAATAATAGATAAATTAAAAACTCTTGAAAAAGAGAAAAATATAGAGATACTTTTCGCGATAGAATCAGGAAGCCGTTCTTGGGGATTTGCCTCTCCCGACAGCGATTACGATATACGTTTCATATACAAACATCCTATAGATTGGTATCTTTCGCCGTGGGAAAAGCGCGATACAATAGAATTTATGACCGAAGATGATTTGGACGGTTCCGGTTGGGACTTGAAGAAGACTTTTCATTTATTGAACAAATCGAACGTTCCGCTTTTGGAGCATCTGTTTTCACACATATTTTATATAAAAAATGATACATTCCTGGAAAAGATGACACCTTTAACAAAAGAAGCTTTTTCTCCCGTTGCAGTAGTTTTCCATTATTTATCGATAAGTAAAAAATATTTGGAATCTTGTAACAAAGACGAAGTGAAACTGAAAGATTATTTCTATTGCTTAAGAACAACTTTAGCTTCAAAATGGGTGGTTGAGATAGGAACTTTTCCGCCAGTGATATTTCACGAGATGTTAGATTTGTTGCCCGAAAATATGTTCTATAAAGTTCAATTTTTGTTGAATGTAAAATCTGAAAACGGAGAAAAATATTTCCACACTCAGGATTGGGAACTTTTTGAGTATCTCAAATCAGAGATAGAAAATCTTTCAGAAAAAGCAAAAACCTTAACAGCTGGAAATCTTGATAAGTCAGAAGCTGAAAAAGTATTTGTAGAATTATTAAAATCGTAATCATGATAACTATCGATTTTTTAAAAGAAAATAACCTTATCCTTTTCGAAGCCATTTCCGGAAGCAAGTCTTTCGGATTGGCGACGGAAAATTCTGACACAGATATAAAAGGTGTTTTCTATTTACCGAAAGATTTGTTCTTTGGTTTAGAATATATTCCACAAGTTTCAAATGAAACTAATGATATCGTTTATTACGAGATTGGAAGATTCACTGAACTTTTATTAAAGAACAATCCAAATATTCTGGAAATATTAGCAACACCAGAAGATTGTATTCTTTACAAAAATCCGGTAATGAATCAATTTCGTCAGGAAGATTTTTTATCAAAACTTTGTAAGGATACTTTTGGCGGATATGCTTCAACTCAGATTCAGAAAGCAAGAGGGCTCAATAAAAAGATTGTGAATCCTGTTGAAAAAGAACGAAAAGGAATTCTGGATTTCTGTGTGATTCTGGAAGGTTCAAATTCAATTCCCACAAAAGATTGGTTGAAGGAGAAAAGCCTTTTACAGGAAAATTGTGGTTTGGCAAAGATGCCCAATTCAAAAGGTGTTTTCGCTTTGTTCTATGATGAATTGAAAGATAAGAATTACAGTGGAATATATAAAAATGAAGATTCTAATGAAGTCTGTTTATCTTCTGTTCCTAAAAATGAAAAACCTCAAGCTTATTTATTTTTCAATCAGGACGCCTATTCTACTTACTGCAAAAGTTATAAAGAATATTGGGATTGGGTAGCAAAAAGAAATGAAGACCGATACAATACCAATCAAAAGCACGGCAAGAATTATGACAGCAAAAATATGATGCATACAATTCGACTTTTGCAATCGGCTGTTAATATTTTCAAGAATAATAAAATTGAAATCCGTGTTAAAAACCGTGATGAGCTTTTGGATATCAAAGCAGGAAATTGGGATTATGATGATTTACTTTTATTAGCAGACCAATTAATTGAAGAAGTGAATTTGTTAAGTAAAAGTTCTTTATTGCCAGATTTTCCTGATAGAAAAAGAGCTGAGAAAGTCTTAATAGAAATAAGGGAAGAATTATATTCCTATTAATTTAAATAAAAATCCCTCGAAAATTCGAGGGATTCATATATAAGAATTAATTCTAAGCTTCAGATGAAGGATTTTGGTCCCCAGCAGGCTTATCACCTTCCGGTCTCGCAGGTCTTTCCGGTCTGTTCTGACCTTCAGGTCTTGGACCTCTCTGCTCACCTTCTTTCTTCTCCGGTCTTGGAGGTCTTGGCAACAAAACTTTTCTTGAAAGTTTCATTTTCTTACGGTCATCATAACCCATAAATTTCACCTCAACTTCGTCACCTTCTTTGTAAGGAACTTTATCAAGACGAGCCCACTCGATTTCAGAGATATGAAGTAATCCTTCAGTCCCTTTAGCAATCGCTACGAAAGCTCCGAAATCCATTACTTTCACTACTTTCCCTTTGTAAACTTCACCTACAACCGGTACGAAAGTAATTTCGTTGATTTTCGCAATCGCCTCGTTGATCTTCTCTCTGCTGACACCGGAAATTTCGATCCTTCCGATTTCCCCAACTTCTTCGATAGCAATAACCGTATCGGTATCTTTCTGCATCTGCTGAATGATTTTCCCACCAGGTCCTATCACCGCACCGATGAAATCTTTAGGAATTTCCATCATCACCATCTTCGGAGCGTGAGGTTTTACATCTTCTCTTGGTTCAGCAATCGTTTCAGTAATTTTATTTAGGATATGAAGTCTTCCTTCCTTAGCTTGCAGAAGTGCTTTTTCCATAATATCCATAGAAAGACCCTGGATTTTGATATCCATCTGACAAGCGGTGATCCCGTCTGCTGTTCCGGTTACTTTGAAGTCCATATCACCCAAGTGGTCTTCGTCTCCAAGAATGTCGGAAAGCACAGTATATTTCCCTGTTTTCACATCGGTCACCAATCCCATTGCAATCCCGGAAACCGGCTTGTGAATCTGAACACCAGCATCCATCAATGCCAAAGTTCCGGCACAAACAGTTGCCATAGAGGACGAACCATTTGATTCAAGAATATCAGAAACGATACGGATCGTGTAAGGGTTTTCTTCAGGGATCATATTGGCCAAAGCTCTTTGAGCTAAGTTACCGTGACCAACTTCTCTTCTTGAAGTTCCTCTCAAAGGACGAGCTTCACCGGTTGAGAATGGAGGGAAGTTATAATGTAAGAAAAATCTCTCGTCATAATTTACCATTACGCTATCCACCATGTTCGCATCTTTTACCGAACCAAGAGTTACGGCAGTCAAAGATTGAGTTTCACCCCTTGTGAAGATAGCAGAACCGTGTGCTCCCGGCAGATAATCGATTTCTGACCAGATCGGACGAATCGTTTGTGGGTCACGACCATCAAGTCGGATCTTATCATTCAGGATCATTTGGCGCATCGCTTCTTTTTCCACATCGTGGTAATATACTTTTACGAAAGGAGTCACTCTTTCCAATTCTTCTGCATCATCAACATATTGAGCTAAAAATTCATCACGTACCGCTTTGAATTTCTCACCTCTTTCTTCTTTACTGGAAGGTGTTTTTGCAACTTCGTAAACTTTATCATAAGTTTCTTTCCACACTTTTTCACGGATGGCTTCATCGTGATTTTCGTGGTTGTATTCTCTTTTAGGAAAAGATCTTCCAACTTTCGCCGCCAATCTTTCCTGAGCTTCTACTTGTTTTTTGATTTCTTCGTGGGCAAAAGTAATCGCTTCAAGCATTTCTGCTTCTGTGATTTCTTTCATTTCCCCCTCCACCATTACGATAGAATCCTTAGTTGCTCCAACCATAATATCAAGGTCAGATTTTGCAAGATCTTCGAATTTTGGATTGATAGAAAGTTGACCATCGATTCTTACCACTCTTACCTCAGACATTGGTCCGTTGAAAGGGATATCAGTAATTGCAATCGCTGAAGACGCAGCAAGACCTGCTAAATCATCAGGAATCGACTGTCCGTCATAAGAAATCAATGAAATCATTACCTGAACTTCCGCATGGAAATCTTCTGGAAACAATGGTCTCAAAACTCTGTCTACCAAACGCATCGTTAAGATTTCCTGGTCTGAAGGACGAGCTTCTCTTCTGAAAAAGTTTCCGGGGATTTTACCACCTGCATAGAATTTTTCTCTGTAATCAACTGTTAAAGGTAAAAAGTCCACACCAGGATTGGCTTCTTTGTTGGCTACGACTGTTGCTAAAAGCATAGTTCCGCCCATTTTTACTACTACAGATCCATCAGCTTGTTTTGCCAGTTTCCCTGTTTCGATTGTGATCTCTCTGCCGTCTGCAAGAGTAATCAGCTCTGTAATTGCTTGAGGTGCACTCATAAATTGTTTTGTGTTGTACTCCGTATTGAGTACTTTTAATTAAGTATTTCGTCTAAAATTTGGTGCAAATTTAATGTATTTATTTGGATTATAAATAAGTATTGAAAACTGGTATACTTTTAAACACTTAAGTCACTTTAGATTAAACAAGAACTACAATTAAAATAAGTTCACTTGAGCTGAAAATCTTTGATTTTCAAAACTTAATTGTTCTTAAGTGACTTTAATTACTATAACTTAAGTGTTTAAATATTATTTCCTCGTAATTCTCAACAAAAGAATAACAACCAAGAAAATAGAAAACACAAACCCTAAAACCGTCACTAAAGACAATTCTCCAATTCTGGGTCCAGATTCTGAAACAAAAACAATCGCTGTGGCAATAATATTTGCTCCTAAAATCATTGCTAATATTAGATTAATAATACTTGATTTTATTAGGTTATTCGTTTTCTCAATATTTTTGATTTCACTGGAAATAGTAAATTTATTATCATCCAACTTCTGTAACACCGAACGTAATTCTTTAGGAATTTCATCCACATTTTCTGTGAAATTGATCATTTTGTCCATTCCGTTCTTGAAAAGTTTCTTTGGACTGATTTTTCTCGTTAGTATTTTCTTGGTGTACGGACGAAGACTTTTTACAATATCAAGATCAGGATTAATACTTCTTCCAACACCTTCTATCAGGCCGATTCCTTTAAATAAAAGATAAAAATAATCTGGCATATAGATTCGATTATCCTTTAAAACATCTTTCATTTTATTAATGATAATATGAGGATCAATATCTTTGAGGGAACTACTATGAACAAAATTCAGAACCTCATCCACATCATTCTCAAATTTTCTTTCGTCTGGAATCTCATAACTGACCGCCATTTTCTTCAAATAACGTACAATCTTATTAGAATTTTTGGCAACAAAAGCCACAATCAGACTTTCAAGAATCTCTTTATCATTGGGCTGGATTTTCCCGACCGCTCCAAAATCTATAAAAACCACTTTGCCATCTTTCTTCACAAGAATATTTCCAGCGTGCGGATCTGCATGAAAAAATCCATAATCCAAAATCTGAGAAACGAAAAGTCTTAAACCAACTTCAGAAATTTTAACCGGATCGATATTATGATTTAAAAGTTCCGTTTTGTCTGTGACTTTGATTCCATCAATAAACTCCATACAAAGGACATTATTATTGGAAAATTCGTCATAAACTATCGGAACATAAGTTTCTTTATTATTTTTAAAATTAACAGCGAATTGTTTGATATTATTTCGTTCATTCACCAAAGAAACCTCTTCCAGCAAAGACTTTTCGAAAGTCGAAATGGCTTGTTTTAAATTTAACTTTGAGGCTATTTCGGAATAGTTTGAAATTAGTTTTATTAAATCTTTAATTAAAAGTAAATCATCCTCAATAACACTGAGAACATCAGGTTTTTTGATTTTAAGAATGACATCTTCGCCAGAAATCAAAGTTGCTTTATAAACTTGCGCAATAGAAGCGGTCGCTAAAGGTTTTGAAATGATTTCCGAGAAATGTTCCTTAACTGAAATATTGAATTCATTTTCCAAAATTTCCTCAACATTCATTTCAACAACATCTACCCTATCCTGAAGTTTTTGCAACTCCTGGATCAATTCCGCCGGCAACAAATCATCCCGATTACTGAAAGTCTGACCTAGCTTGACAAACGTTGGTCCCAGCTCTTCCAAGGCCAATCTGATTCTTTCGTAAACAGTTCCTTTGGAAACAATTTCATCAGAAATTATTTCAGGCTTTTTTCCCATTCGAGAAATCAAATCTTTGAAACCATATTTACTCAATACAGAAATCAGCTTTGCAGATCTTTTTAGTTTTCGTTGTTGCTTGTCAAACATATTTATAAAAATAAAGGAGCTACAAAGTAACTCCAAAAATTATTCCTCTCAAGTAATTAATTATTTAAAATCTTTTCTTTTTAGGATTAAGAAAAGTAGGAAAAACCATGACTTCGGCACCAAATTTTTGCGCAATTCTTTCCTCAAGATTTACCAATTCGTTTTCCATAAACTGATTGCGGATATCGTCATTATCAAACAACAGAAAAAGGTTGGTATTCTTACCTTCATTTACCATATCAGAATGAACTTCTGAGAGAATATACTGTTCTACATCAATGAGATTTTCAACCATTTGATGCAGGTCATTTTCCACATAAAGATCCCATTCTTCTATTCTATCTTCAACTGTGTGAAAGGTAATACTAAGGATGCTCATTTCTTATATTTTTTATGATTAATGTTGATAAATTCAGAATGCAAAAATCGGTTTTTTTTTGTAAATTAGCCCGTTATAAAAAACAGAAAAACTCAACGGGTCGGAATCTAATGTAGATTTCTGATTTACAACAAATTAAAAATATTTATGCATAAGGAAGGAGAAAGGTTAATACCGATCAACATTGTTGACGAAATGAGAACATCCTATATCGATTATTCGATGTCGGTAATTGTATCAAGAGCTTTACCAGATGTAAGAGATGGTCTGAAACCTGTACACAGACGTGTTCTTTACGGTATGTATGGTCTAAATGTATTTTCCAACAGAAAACATTTGAAATCCGCGAGAATTGTTGGAGACGTTTTAGGTAAATATCACCCTCACGGTGACAGCTCGGTTTACGATGCAATGGTAAGAATGGCACAACCATGGAGTTTGCGTTATGAACAAGTCGACGGCCAGGGTAACTTTGGGTCAATGGACGGCGATCCACCTGCAGCAATGCGTTATACAGAAGCAAGACTTAAGAAGATATCTGATGAGATCCTTGCCGACCTTGATAAAGATACGGTTGATTTTCAAAATAACTTTGATGACTCTTTGCAGGAACCTACCGTTCTTCCTACCAGAGTCCCAAACCTTCTGGTAAACGGAACTTCCGGAATCGCAGTTGGAATGGCGACCAATATGGCACCTCACAATTTATCAGAAAGTATAGATGCAATTTGCGCTTATATCGATGATAAAGAAATAACGATTGATGAATTGATGAAGCATATCATTGCTCCAGATTTCCCAACTGGCGGAATCATTTATGGTTATGACGGTGTTCGTGATGCTTTCCACACAGGAAGAGGACGTATTGTTCTGAGAGCAAAAGTAAGCTTCGAAGAAATAGGAAATAGAAATGCAATTATCGTAACTGAAGTTCCTTACCAAGTAAACAAGGCAGAAATGATTGCGCGAACTGCTGAACTTGTTAAAGATGAAAAAATTACCGGAATCTATGAAATCCGTGATGAATCTGATAGAAATGGATTGCGAGTAGTATATGAATTAAAGAACGATGCAATCCCTAATGTTGTATTAAACCTTTTATATAAATACACTTCTTTACAAACTTCGTTTTCAGTAAATAACATCGCCTTAGTTAAAGGAAGACCTGAACAATTAAATTTAAAAAATCTAATTCATCATTTTGTTGATCATCGTCATGAAGTAATCGTAAGAAGAACCGAATACGAACTAAGAAAAGCCAAAGAAAGGGCTCACATCCTTGAGGGCTTTATGAAAGTGATCGGAACCCAGGATTCATTGGATAAAGCAATTTCTATTATCCGTCACAGTGAAAATCCCGCAGCTGCAAAAGAAGGATTAATTACGGAATTTGAACTTTCCGAAATCCAGGCTCAGGCGATTCTAGATCTTCGTTTAGCTCGTCTTACCGGAATGGAACTGGACAAGATCCGTTCTGAGTATGAGGAGATCATGGCCTTAATAAAAGACTTGGAAGATATTCTTACAAACGAGCCAAGACGTTATCAGATCATCAAAGACGAACTCCTTGAGATCAAAGAAAAATATGGCGATGAGAGACGTTCGGAAATCGATTATTCTGGTGGAGAATTCTCAATAGAAGACATTATTCCTGATGAAAAAGTAGTTCTTACAATTTCTCACGCTGGTTATATCAAAAGAACTCTTCTTTCTGAATATAAGGTACAATCAAGAGGTGGCGTAGGAAACAGAGCTGCAACTACAAGAGATGAAGATTTCTTAGAATATATCGTGACGGCAACCAACCACGAATATCTTCTATTCTTCACAGAAAAAGGAAAATGTTTCTGGTTGAGAGTTTTTGAAGTTCCGGAAGGTTCCAAAACGGCAAAAGGAAGAGCTGTTCAGAACTTAATCAACATCGAACCTGATGATAAGATCAAGGCCTACATCAGAACAAAAGATCTCAAAAATCAAGAATATATCAATCAAATGAATGTTGTGATGATCACCAAAAACGGAACCATCAAGAAAACATCTTTGGAAGCATACTCCAGACCAAGAACAAATGGTGTAAATGCCATCGAAATCCGTGATAATGATGCATTATTAGGTGCAAGATTGACAGACGGAAATTCTGAGATCATGATCGCAACCAAAAATGGAAAATGTATCCGTTTCCCTGAAGAAAAAGCAAGAGCTGTTGGTAGAAGCTCCATTGGAGTAAGAGGTATTTCCCTTGAAGATAATGACGAGGTTATCGGTATGATTGTTGTAAATGACTTGGAAAATGATACTGTTTTAGTAGTTTCAGAAAGAGGTTATGGTAAGAGAACAGCGGTTGAAGACTATCGAGTGACAAACCGTGGAGGAAAAGGTGTTATCACTCTTAACATTACGGAAAAAACCGGTAATCTAATAGCTATTCAAAGTGTAACAGATGAAGACGGATTGATGATCATCAACAAATCCGGTGTTGCCATCCGAATGAATATGAATGAGATGCGTGTGATGGGTAGAAATACTCAAGGTGTGAAAGTAATCAACCTTAAAGCTAAGGACGAAATTGCAGCTATTGCAAAAGTTGAAATGGACAGAGATGTAGAAGATGAAAATGAAGAAGGGCTTGAAAACGCCGACAACAATTCGGAAATAATAGTAAATCAATCTCAAACAGAAGAAAATCAGGACAATTCTGATAATGAAAATATTGAAGAATCTTCTGATAATGAATAAAAAATTATAAAGCAATATAAATGAAAAAATTAGTTTTAAGTTTAGCTATTCTATCTGTAGCATTAGTTTCCGCACAGAAAAAAGAAATCGCTAATGCTGTAAAAGCAGTTGATTCAGGTGACCTTTCAACTGCCAATTCAGAAATATCAAAAGCAGAAGGTATTTTTGGTGATAAGACCTATTTGTTAGAACCTTCCGTTCTTGAGCAATATTATTATGCAAAAGGATTATCTTTTTTAAAAGCAGGCAAAAATATAGAAGGAGCAGAATATCTTTCTAAAATTAATGCTTTGGGAACCGAAAATATTTTCACAGGAAAAGATGCTGAAAAGAACAAGGTATATTTTGTTGGAAAAGATGCCGCTGACAAATTTGGGAATGGCATTTCTCTTAAAGAAGAAAAATACAAGCCAAGTCTTGCCGAGAAAGTTAGAAACAGTGTGAACTCTCTTTTGCAAACAGCTAGTACGGAAGCAACAAAAGAATATAGTGCAAAAAATTACGATAAAGCAGGCGAAAAGTTTTCAGAAACTTACTATCTATTAAAAGCAGGTGGGCAAGATAACAAAACTTATCTTTATTATTCAGGGATTGCTTATGCTCAATCAACTAGCAACAAAGCTAAAGCTGTCGAAATTCTTTCTTCATTAATCAAGTCTGGTTATACAGGAGAAGAAACGATTTATACTGCTAAGAATGTAAAATCAGGGCAAGTAGAAACTCTTGATAAGGCTGCATTTGATCTCTACAAAAAGACAAGTGATTATACAGATTTCAAAACTGAAAAAACACCAAGTAAACAAGAAGAACTTTACGAAGTGACTGCATCACTACTATTTGAACAACAAAAATATGAGGAAGCAGCAAAAATTACTGAAGAAGGTCTAAAAAAATTCCCTAAAAATCAGTCTTTGGCTCAAGTTCAGAGTAATGCTTACTTCAAATCTGGTAAAACGGACCAGTTTGTAAATAATTTAAAAGCAAAAATTGCAGCTAATCCAAATGACAAAGAAAGTCTATACAACCTAGGAGTGATGCTTAGCAAAGATCCTGCAAAACAAGCTGAAGCAGAAGCAACATTTAAGAAATTAGTGGATATTGACCCTAAATTTCCTAATGCTTTAAACAACTTAGTTTTTGCAATTTTGGGCGAAGATGAAGCAGCGATCAATCAGTATAGAGATTTGAAAAAA
This sequence comes from Chryseobacterium sp., assembly GCA_003248755.1. GTDB lineage: Bacteria > Bacteroidota > Bacteroidia > Flavobacteriales > Weeksellaceae > Epilithonimonas. The sequence goes on from QFQW01000007.1 coordinate 17,899, forward strand.
GCAGGTAAAATTGATGAAGCTAATAAAGTTCTTGAACAAAGAAGAGCCAGATTTCAAAAAGCTTTGCCTTATGCAGAAAAACTATATGCCAACGATCCTAACAACAAAGAAGTTGTAACGCTTCTAAAAGGAATGTATATGACTACTCAAAATACTGCTAAGTACAACGAGTTCAAAGCAAAAGAAACTGCTATGAAATAAAATTAAAGAAGCCCAAAAGGCTTCTTTTTTTGTTTTTATTGCACAAACTAAAAATGTATATTTGTGAATAATTTTTCAAAAAACTTAATATGAAATTTTTTATTGACACAGCCAATTTGGATCAGATCAAAGAAGCTCAGGACTTAGGAGTTCTTGACGGTGTTACAACTAATCCATCATTGATGGCAAAAGAAGGAATATCTGGAAAACAAGCTATCAATCAACATTATGTTGACATCTGCAATATTGTTGATGGTGATGTTTCTGCAGAGGTACTTTCTACAACTTATGAAGACATGATCAAAGAAGGTGAAGAATTAGCAGCTTTGCACGAAAGAATTGTGGTTAAAATCCCAATGATTAAAGATGGTGTAAAAGCTTTGAAATATTTTTCTGATAAAGGAATCAAAACAAACTGCACATTAATCTTTTCAGCCGGTCAAGCACTTTTGGCAGCTAAAGCAGGTGCAACTTATGTTTCTCCGTTCTTGGGAAGATTAGACGACATCTCTGTTGATGGACTCAACCTAATAGAAGAAATAAGAACTATTTATGATAACTATCTATTTGATACAGAAATCCTAGCAGCTTCTATCAGAAGTCCAATGCACATCATTAATTGTGCAAAAATCGGAGCAGATGTGATTACTTCTCCTCTAGCATCAATCCTTAATCTACTTAAGCATCCTCTTACAGATTCCGGATTAGCTCAATTTGTAGCAGATTCTCAAAAATTGGGATAATAAAATATTACAAAAATAAAACCGGACTTTTTTCAGTCCGGTTTTTTTATTTTCAATTAAGAAAAAAGCGTTTCTTTTATAAGATAAAGATTGAGAATTATTATAATTCCACTTATTGTCCATGCCAAAATTTTCAGCCATGTTTTATTAGCAAACTCTCCCATTTTAGCTTTGCTCCCGGTAAACATAACCAAAGGGACAACTGCAAAACTCAGTTGCATAGAAAGAATCACCTGACTGAAAACCAATAATTCAGCCGTTCCTTTTTCACCATAAAGAATTGAAATAATTAAGGCCGGGATAATAGCAATTAATCTTGTTATTAATCTCCGAACCCAAGGTTTTAATCTGATGTTCAAGAATCCTTCCATTACAATTTGGCCAGCCAAAGTTCCTGTCAAAGTAGAATTCTGTCCAGAAGCCAACAATGCTACTCCAAAGAAAATACTAGCTAAAGTAGTTCCCAAAAGCGGTGTTAATAACATATAAGCATCATTAATATCAGCCACATCTTTGTTTCCTGAAGTATGGAAAGTTGCAGCTGAAATGATTAAGATGGCAGCATTAATAAAAAAAGCTAACATCAGAGATAAACTACTATCCCAAGTAGAGAATTTAAGAGCTTCTTTTTTTCCCTCAGTTGTTCTTGGATAATTTCTAGTTTGAACAATACTGCTATGCAAATAAAGATTATGAGGCATTACCGTGGCTCCTAAAATCCCGATTGCAATATAAAGCATAGACGGATTTGTGATGATTTCTTTCTTTGGAATCAAACCTTCTAGAAGGGGAAAAACATCAGGCTTACTTAGAATAATTTCGTAGAGAAACGATGCAAAAATCACAAATATCAATCCTCCAACAATACTTTCTATATATCTAAATCCTCTCGATTGTAAAAACAAAATCAGAAAGACATCTATTACCGTAATCACAACGCCAACACTCAACGGTATTCCAAATAAGAGATTAAGAGCAATTGCAGAACCAATAACTTCTGCTAAATCACAAGCCGCAATCGCAATCTCACAAAAAATCCATAGTATAAAATTGACACTCGGATGAAAATGGTCTTTACAAGCCTGAGCAAGGTCTCGTTCTGCCACAATTCCCAATTTTACAGATAAATGCTGTAAAATAATTGCAAATAAGTTTGAAATTAAAATTACAGATAGCAATGTATATCCGAACTGTGCACCACCAGCAATATCTGTAGCCCAATTTCCAGGATCCATATATCCTACTGCAACCAGTAATCCCGGTCCAACATAAGCCATGAACTTTTTCCAAGAACTAGCATTTTCCGGAACATTGATACTAGAAAAAACTTCGTGAAGGGAATTTGAACTTTTTTCTTTTCTCCATCCCCTATTTATGTCTGAGTTATTCAAATAATTAACATTGTTAGATTAGACTAACAAATTTAACAATAGTTTTCTTAACTCACAATAAGACAATAAAAAAACTGCCAAATCTTGGCAGTTTATATTAATTCGAAATTATATTTTTTACTTTACAAATCTTACAGCTGTTTTTCTGTCAGATTCTCTTTCTTTATCAGAAGCTTCAGCAGGAACTTTTGCAAATTTAGAACCATAACCTTCTGCTTCTGTAACTTGAGAAGAATTGAGTGCAGACTTCACAGTATTTGCTCTATCACCTGATAATTTGAGATTAGTATTAGCATCGCCTTTTTTATCGGTATAAGCTCCGATTTTAATTTTAGCATCAGGAAACTCTGCAAGAATTAATTTAAGATTATCCAACTGAACTTGAGATTCTGGAGTTAGAACTGCTTTTCCAAATTCAAAATTTAAATTATCAAAATTGAACCATTTGTCTTTCAACTGAGCTTCAGTTGAATTCTTGTAATCATCAGACTTTAAGAAATTAACAATTTGGTCTTCAATTCCTCCTTTGTATGCTTGTAAAGTCTTTCCGCTTGGCAATGTTACGACCATAGTTTCTCTTACAACTCCAACTGTATCTCCCGCAGCATTTGTAGAATCTGTCTCAACTACCGTTGAATCAACCGTTGTTGCCGGTACTGTTGTTTCTACTTTTTTGTCACATTGCTTCCATAAAAACCAACCTAAAAGCAACAATAAAAGTAATGGTAACAACCATTTCCAAATACTTCCTCCTGAATGGTTATCGGAAACAATCTCGTGAGTAGTTCCACTTCTTGTGACATCAATTTTTGGAGTTTCAGGAACCGGAATATCTTGAACTTCATTAGCTGGTGTATTTGGCGGAATATTGATTTTTTCTTCATCCGTTCCAAACCAATTCCCTAAACCTAAAGATCCCAAACTAAATCCGGCAGGTAATAAGGAATAGAGGAAACCTTTTTGATCATTCAATAAATTTCCAAAAGATGAAATATCAACGTTATTATCATTGATATATTTTCCCAAACTCCCGGCAGTTGCACCAGTTACAAGATTCAGAACTGAGTTTGTAGATTCGTTACTTATTCCAGCAAAATTTGAGACTGAACTTGTTAATGCGGCCTGTTTATCTCCGCCCCCAAAAATCATATTAAGGATTTTTGAGATTAAAGTGTCATTTTCTCCAAGATTACCAACAACACCTGATAAGGTGCCCGAAGAAGCTACTTCTTTTAAAGTGGTAAAAAGATCCGATTGTGCATGTGAATTTGCAAAACCGCCGATAACAGCCGGTAATAAAGCCGAAATAGCTTTGGAAATACCTGACTCACTTTCTCCAAGTTGAGTAGCAGTTTGAGACACAACATTAGATCCCAACTGGCTTTTGATAAGATCGATTAAATTAATTGACATACTAGTTTATTTTTGTGATTGATGTTTGTAATATTACCAAATATTAATCCACATTATTTAATTATTAATAATTTTAATAAAACTTTAACAGAATGAAATTTAACTTCCAATTATTATTTTAGATAAATATTATTAATACAAATAAAAAATCCGAAGAAAGTCTTCGGATTTAAAAATATTCAAAATATTATATTTAGTAAGATTTAGCAAAAACGACCCTTTGTTTTGATGGTTTTCCTGATATTAATGATATACCATCTTCCAATTCATTATTCAAAGGAATACATCTAATGGTTGCTTTTGTTTCTTGTTTGATCTGCTCTTCTTCTTCTTCAGTTCCGTCCCAATGTGCAAGGATAAATCCTCCTTTTTCTTCCAAGACTTTTTTGAACTCTTCGTAAGAATCAACTTTTGTGATATTTTCTTCACGGAAAGTCAAAGCTTTGTTATAAATGTCTTTTTGAATCGTTTGAAGTAATTCTTCGATATAATTTTCTAATCCATCAATTGAAACTGATTCTTTCGTCAAATTATCACGTCTTGCTAATTCAACTGTTTTATTTTCAAGATCTCTTGGTCCCATTGCAATTCTCAAAGGAACACCTTTCAATTCGTACTCAGCGAATTTCCAGCCCGGCTTGTTCTGAGTATCATCATCAAACTTCACAGAAATTCCTTTCGTTCTCAGTTTGGTCTGAATATCCAAAGCCACTTCACTGATCTGAGCCAATTGTTCCTCACCTTTGAAAATAGGGACAATCACCACTTGAATCGGCGCCAAAGTTGGAGGCAAAACCAAACCTAAATCATCAGAATGAGTCATGATCAAAGCTCCCATCAGTCTTGTTGAAGTTCCCCAAGATGTTCCCCAAGCATGCTCTATTTTCCCTTCTCTTGTTGTGAATTTCACATCAAAAGCCTTTCCGAAATTCTGCCCAAGGAAATGCGAAGTTCCAGCCTGTAATGCTTTTCCGTCCTGCATCATAGCTTCGATACAGTAAGTTTCATCTGCTCCAGCAAATCTTTCCGAAGGTGATTTGATTCCTCTGATAACCGGAATTGCCATAAAGTCTTCTGCAAATTTTGCATATACTTCCAGCATTTTTTCAGTTTCCTCTACAGCCTCATCTTTTGTAGCGTGAGCTGTGTGCCCTTCTTGCCAAAGGAATTCGGCAGTCCTAAGGAACAATCTTGTTCTCATTTCCCATCTTACAACATTCGCCCATTGATTGATCAAAATCGGTAAATCCCTGTAGGACTGAATCCAATTTTTATATGTATTCCAAATAATTGCTTCAGAAGTTGGACGTACGATAAGTTCTTCTTCCAATTTAGCTTCCGGATCAACAATTAGTTTTCCCGGATTATCCGGATCATTTTTTAATCTGTAATGTGTTACCACGGCACATTCTTTGGCAAAACCTTCCGCATTTTTTTCTTCAGCTTCAAAGAGGCTTTTGGGAACAAAAAGAGGAAAATAAGCATTTTGGTGTCCGGTTTCTTTGAATTTTTTATCCATCTCGTCACGCATTTTTTCCCAAATTGCATAACCATACGGTTTTATAACCATACATCCTCTAACCCCCGAATTCTCTGCTAAATCTGCTTTAACAACCAATTCATTATACCATTTGCTATAATCTTCTGCTCTTGATGTTAATTTTGCCATAAATTTTTTTGATATGATTTTAACTTTTTTAACTTTTTCTAATCTAAATAAAAAGCCTAATTTTACACGTATTTTTAAGATTTTAAATGGTATAGAATTTGGTCTCATTTAAGAAATGCAAATATAGGAAACTTAATACTTCTCATAAAATGAAAAATATCAACAATACAAGCTTAATAAATTTTATTAAATCAAAAGGTTTAATATTAATTTCCAGTAGCTTTCTTTTGACTTCTTGCGTCATCTATACAGGAGGTTATTCTGAAACTGATGGTGTTTACTATGATCCTAACAAGGATTCCCTTCCTGCAGGTTCATATTCAGGAAATTATGGTAATCAGGTTGATGATTATTATAATTATCAAGATACTTATCCCAGTATTTATGAAAATAACCAACAAAATATTCAAGATCAGCAAAACAGATACAGCTTAAGCAACGATTCTGATTGGGGTACTTTTACAGGCACAGAAACTAATTATACCAATTTTAATAATTGGGGTTATGGTGGCTTCGGATGGGGCGGCTATGGTGGATGGGGATATCCTGGCTATAGTTTCTATGGTGGTTGGAACAGCCCTTTTAATTCATGGGGTTGGGGGTTAGGCTTTGGCTGGGGATGGGGAAGCTCATTCTACTCACCTTGGGGATGGGGCGGAGGTTTCTATGATCCATTCTGGGGATATGGTTATGGCGGCTGGGGCGGCTATTATGGACATAGTTATTATAGACCTTCTTATAACAGATCAGGAGCTAATGGCAGCAGATTAGGAGGAATGATGCCACAAGGAAGAGTTGGAAGAAACACGAATGGTTTCCAAGGAATTAATAACAGTGGATTCCGAACTCCTTCTAGAATTGCAGGAAATAATAATGGTAATATTAGAATTCCAAACAATGGAAATATCAGAACTTACCCTAATGGAGTAAGACCTAATAACGGAGGAGTTAGAACATTTCCTAACAACGGAGGAATAAGAACACAATCTAACTATCCTAATAATGGCGGTATAAGAACAAATCAAAGCGGAGGTTTCCGAAATGACAGTTATAATGCACCTACAAGATCTAGTGGCAATTCTGGAGGTTTCAACTCCGGAGGAGGTTTTAGATCAGGTGGTTCATCTGGCGGTGGCGGTGGAATGAGATCTGGCGGCGGTGGCGGAAGAAGATAATTAATTATCATCAATTATTTAATAAAAAACATTTAATATAGTAATGCTTAAAAGAACTTTATTACTCGTCAGCATTCCTGTTTCCTTTCTTTACCTTAAAGGTCAGGATGTATCAGTAATTACAAACACAGTTGATGTATATTCCGGAAATCCTATAAATGGAACTGCTAAGTATAATGCAATGGCAGGATCCATGGGTGCTTTGGGAGGAGATGTTTCATCAGCAAATATCAACCCTGCCGGCATTGGGGTTTTTATCACTAATGATCTAAATTTAACATTAGGAATTAATAATAATAAAAACACTACAACTTTCAATAATTCGGGATTTAAGAATACCAATAATTATACAGATCTTACATATAGCGGAGGTGTTTTGACATTCAACTTGAATGATACCGGTTCCAAATGGAAGTTTGTAAATATTGGAGTTAATTATTCTACTCAATCTCTTGATAATGTTTCCAGATCTGCAGGTAATCAGAATATCAAAATTATAGATGATTTTTCACTTCCTGACAAGACTATAAATTACACATATCAAGGTCATCAATATGAAAGATATGGAGATCAATCAAAATTTAATATTGCGGTTGGTACTAATTATGATAACAAGCTTTATTTCGGAGCAGGTCTTAATTTCCATAATTCATATTTAAGACAATATGATAGTGCCAATTTTTTCTCAGATTATGATAATACATCGTTAATCTATGATAAACAATATACTGGTTATGAAGAGCACGCTGATGGATTCTCTGCAAATATTGGGATGATTGCAAAAGTGAGTAACCAGTTACGTGTTGGTCTAGCTTTGGAGACGCCTACCTGGTGGACAATTGACAGAGTTTACAATCAATATGATTTTGATCAAAGTGACGAAACATATTCAGAAGATAGAAAGCTTTCTACACCTATGAAAGCGACCGTGAGTTTAGCTTTTGTTCCAAATAAAAACTTCTCACTGAATGTTGATTATATCCAAGGTGTAACAAAACCAAAATACAAAGAATATGGGCCTGCCGAACAAGAATTAAATGGATTCTTCAGCGATGCTTATAAAAACTCTTCTGAAGTAAGAGTGGGTGCAGAATATAGGATCGCAGACTTTAGGTTGAGAGGTGGTTATGCTTATCAAGGAAATAGTTTTGATAATCTATCTTTAGCAGCTTATAATAATGATGGATCAATTTCCAATCAGTCCTACTCTAATCTTTTCGTAGCAAAACGTAATGTGATTGGCGCCGGTATTGGTTATGATTTCAAAGCATTTTACATAGATGCCTCTTACCAAAACATCTCTTCCGAATATTCCAGCCCTTTTCTTCAAGGAAACGTTGATTATAACTCGGGGTATTTCAATGGAGGTTTTGATGTCAATAGTGATGCTTATGCTGTTTCAAAAGTGAAAAACAATAGAAGTAATTTCTTTATTACGGTAGGTTGGAAATTTTAAAAAACCTGAATAAAATCCTACAAGTTAATTTGTAGGATTTTTTTATTTCTGATTGATTTCTTCCGCTTCTTCCATCAGTTTAAGGTAAGTAATATATCTTGTCTCCTCTATCTCTCCAGTTTCTAATCCTTCAAGAACTGCACATTTTGGTTCATTAATGTGCATACAATTATGATATTTACAATCTCTGCCTGTTTGAAATATCTCCGGAAAATAATGCTGAATCTCTTCTTTTTCAACATCTATCATCGCAAACTCCCTAACACCGGGTGTATCTATAACAGAACCACCAAAATCCCAAAAATGCATTTGAGCAAATGTCGTGGTATGTTTTCCTTTGAGTACAGATTCTGATATCTCCCCTGTTTTGATGTGTAAATCGGGTTGTAAAGCATTTACTAAGGTAGATTTACCACAACCGGAATGTCCAAAGAATACCGAGGTTCTATTTTTTATTTTTTCCTCAAGAAGATTAAGATTAAGTTTTGAATAAGAAGAAATCTCTAAAGTTTCATAACCAATATTATTATACATGGCTTCTATGTTTTCTACGATCTCTTTCTCACTATTATTCAAAGTATCCATTTTATTGAATAAAATCAATGGAGTAATATTGTAAGCTTCGCAACAAGCAAGAAATCTATCCAAAAACCCTAAAGAAGTTTCCGGAAATTTTAACGTATAAATAAAGCAGGCCACATCAACATTTGATGCTATAATATGTGCTTCTTTTGAAAGATTCACCGATTTTCTGATAAGATAATTGGTTCTGGGAAATATTTTAGTAATCCAAGCTACATCGTCTTGTTCCAAAGAAAATTCTACTTCATCTCCTACTGCCAAAGGATTTGTAAGTCTGGTTTTTATCAATTTGAATTTCCCCCGGATTCTGGCTTCATAGATTTGTTTTGTTTCAGATTCTAAAACCTGATACCAGCTTCCGGTAGATTTGATGATGATTCCTTTCAAACAGTAGAATTTTGTATTAGGCAAATTTAGAAATTTAAAATTAGCATCTACAAAAAAAGAAGCTAATAATTAGCTTCTTTTCTCATTAGGTAATTAATCATATTATTGATCAATCATAATATGATTTTGAACCTCGATGCTTTCTTCGTGGATTGCTTTGAAAACTTTTTCTATGAATTCCTGAGACATTCCTGTTTCAGATGCTTTTTGGTTAGCATATTCTGTAATAATTTTCCAACGTTCCGGCTGGAAAATAGCAATATTATTTTCTTTTTTAAGTTTTCCAATTTTTTCAGAAACCTTCATTCTTTGCGATAACAATTCAATTAATTGAAAATCCATATCACTAATCAAGGTTCTGTGTTTTCCCATTTCATCTTCGTAACCAGAAATACCAGAATTACGAACCTGAAGATTATTAATCATTTGCGCCAAAACTTCCGGTGTTATTTGTTGAGAAGCATCACTCCAGGCATTATCCGGATCGCAGTGACTTTCTATAATTGCACCCTGGTAACCTACATTGAAAGCTTCCTGTGCAACCCCGGCTAAACCTGTTCTATTTCCACAAATATGTGAAGGGTCAATAAACAAAGGAACGTTTGGGAATTGATTTTTAAAATCTAAAGCTATCTGCCAGTTTGGAATGTTTCTGTATTTGGTTTTTTGGTAAGTTGAAAACCCCCTGTGTATTGCCCCGATGTTTTCTACACCTTGTCCTAATAATCTTTCCAAAGCTCCAATCCAAAGAGCTAAGTCAGGATTAACCGGGTTTTTTACCAAAACCGGCTTATTAGTACCTCTCAAAGCCTGTGCAATTTCCTGAACTGTAAATGGATTAACCGTAGATCGCGCTCCAATCCAAAGAATATCAACATCTGCTTCCAACGCTGCAAAAACATGATGCGCATTGGCAACTTCCGTAGCTGTTTTGAACCCAAATTCTTCTTTTACTTTTTTCAACCAGTTAAGACCGATTACTCCTACTCCCTCGAAACCGTTGGGTTTTGTTCTTGGCTTCCAAATTCCCGCACGGAAAGCGGATATTTCTGCACCGCTTTCTTTCAGCCTTTTTGCAGTTTCCAGCATTTGAGATTCACTTTCTGCGCTACAAGGTCCTGCAATAATCATTGGATTTGCAAAATCATTGATCCAATCGTTCTTTAATTCATTAAGGTTCATATTTTTAATTTTATATATTTTTAAATTAATGCAATAGTATATCTGTTATAAATCTTGATTTATAATTCTTTTCCAAAAAAATAACGTTTAAAAGTTTTAAATGAGTCACGGAATTTTGAATATTTCCGCTGTTTTTTGAGAAAGAAATCTAGTTAGCTAAGCCAATAAAATCGGTAATAGTTTCTAAAATTTCTGTGATAAGTTCCAAAAAAGCTAAATAATCCGCCCCAATAAAAGACAGATCCTATAGTTGCAAGATATGGAAATTTTTTTGATTCCATTTTATAAATCCCTTGTTGAAAGGACTTTTAGCTTGTTTTGATTAATATTATTTCTTCTTGTATAGAAGAATCTTAGACAAATATATAAATTTATACGAAATCACAAGTTATTAAATATATAAATCTTCCATAAAAGGATATATTTCATAAAATTAAAAAAAAATAAAAGCAGGATTTCCCTGCTTTATTAAATTTAATTTCAACATTTGTATCCTGCTTAGAATCGTTTGTGTTTTAGTTTATAAGAAAATAATTTGGTGTTAATTAGAAACTTTGTAGATATAGACATTAACTTTAGCATTAGTCAAAACTCCCAAATTGATTGGTAGCAATCCTCCTGTATTTACAGCGAATGTAATCGTATCACCTGCTGCAAGCTGTACAAGAGATGACAAATTAGTAGAAGTCACAGGAACCGATGCTATGGTTATTATACCGATAATATTGAGCCTAATCCCATCAAAAATCTTTTCATCCCAAACAGTTGTTCCGTTTTTTATAATTCCTAATCTTTTTCCTCCCAACAAATCCAAATCAATACCTGCCGTAAATTGAAACTCATAATTAATTGCATATATTCCTGCTTGTTGAGCTGTATAAACCCCATCAGTAAAAAGACTCTGAGCTCCTAATTTCGTATCACTTGTTCCCGTAAGATTGATTTTGTACCAAGAGCCGCCAAGTGCAAGATTAATAAGTGACCAAGAACCTGTTTTGGAAGCATAATAAGCATTAGCATTTCCATTCGAAACAACAAGAAAATCAGAATTAATTTCTTTGATTTCAAAATCACCCGTCGTCGCTGTTTTATCTCTTAACAAAACAGTATGATTACTATTTATTGAACTTAAAGTCGTTACATTCCTAACCTTAAGATTTCCATTGATATCCAGTGTAGATTTGGGATCGGTCGTATTGATTCCAACTTGTGCGTATAAAACATTCGTTAATGTAAAGCTCACGAATAAGAAGAAGTTCTTTATGAGATTTTTCATGTTAAACTATATTTTGTTATTAAAAAAATAATGGTCTATATTTTAACTCTCTTCTTTAATATATTTTGAATATTAATAACCCAATCAGTCATTAATACAATTATTTTAATATCTTAGTTACATAGTTTTTCTAAAAACTGATTCTGCAGATATCTCTGCAAAATCAGAATTTGAAAATTTTGCCTACCACTGATGTCCATTTTTTGGAGGTGGATCCCCTTCCGACGGTTTATCTATATTTGTGGTATCCGTGACCGTAATGCTGTCATTATTTTTTTGGAATATTGATCTTGTTTGCTTTTGTTCTATTTTTTCTGTTTCTAAATCTTCTGCTTGCGATCTACAAGAATGAATAGAAATTACAATTGCTAAAATTGAAATTGTTGAGATAATCTTTTTCATAGTTTGAAAATTTTAAAAAGTTATCCCGGCCGGTTATTAATTATTTGCTAGAATTCTTTTCCGAAATTAGAAGAGAAATTTGAACTATAAAAATGTTTGTCGTACCTATTAAGAAATAAGCACCAATAAAACTATATGGTTATATACATTTAAGTAATTGATTCACAATAATATATTATTTTTTAAAAAAAATAAAAAATAGTAATCAATAAAGTAATTTATTTTGTTAATTTTAAGACTGTAGTATAAAGAAACTTTACATTCATAACCAATTGCTATGAAAAAAGTCTGTTTGCTATTACTAATCATATTATCAAAACTTCTTTTCTCTCAAAAAGAAGATTTCAGCCGTTATTATTTAATTAAAAAAGACTACGAAAATTTTCCAGAAAATGATACTAGAGCATTCATTTTTTTGGATGATTACATAAAATTGGCAAAAAAAGAGAAAAATTATGATCAATTGGCTCAAGGTTATAAAGATGCTGTTTTTTACTCTTCTTCTGATATGTATAAGCTTAAATATGCAGACAGTACAATCTTTGCCAGTATTTTATCGAAAAAAAAGGAATTAATAAGTGATGCGTATCTTGGAAAAGGAATTATTTATTATTTTAATTATAAAAAGTATAAACCCGCTCTTAATGAATATCTGAAAGCTTATGAGAATTCTAAAAAAACAGAGAACGAATACCTGAAAAATGAAATCCTGTATCATCTGGGTGTTGTAAAAACTCATCTTGGTTATTATGAACCCGCTCTCCGTCACTTTGAAAAAACAAATTATTATTTTGCAGAGAATTTGAAAAAAAATGCACATCCTAATATCATTTTTAATAACAGAAAAGGATATTACAATAGCTTGCATAGGATGATTGTCTGTCATAGAAATCTAAAAAACTACAAAGCCGCACATTATTTAATTAATATTGGACTATCTCAAACTCAGGATAAAGAAGATTTTCAGCAGGAATATGGTTATTTTTTAAAAGAAAAAGGATTTGAGCAATTCTGTAATAATGAATTTGAAAACTCTATAAAGTCATTAGAAACATCTTCGAAGCCTATTTCCAACATCCATGATTTTGCCTGGATTGCGTTCAACTATTATTATATCGGAAAAAACTATCTAGCTCTTAATCAAACAGAAAAGGCTATCAAGTATTTTCAAAAAGTAGATTCTATTTTTATAAAGCACAATTTCATACTTCCCGAACTAAGAGATAATTATGAGGTATTAATCAATCATTACAAAAACAAAAAAAACAGTGAGAAAGAACTTTACTATACTAAGCAACTATTAAAAGCTGATAGCATTATTTCCAAAGACTTCACGTACCTTTCTCTTAAGATACATAAAGAATATGACACAAAAGCTCTGCTGGAAGAAAAAGAAAGACTTGTAAAAGCCACTTCACTAGGATCACTTATTATCGCCGTACTTTGTCTTTTAGCAACAAGTTTGGTTATTTTATTAATCATTGGCTACAGAAATGAAAAGATTTCTAAGACAAATTATAAGATTTTGGAAGAAAAAATTATCAATAACATCTGTACTCCACACCAAGAAAAAGTAGTTTCAAAAATTAAAGATGAAGACAAAGCTGATCTCAATGATAATATTACGAACGAAATTCTAGTCAAATTAAAAAATTTCGAAAAGAACTGCGATTTCACCGAATATGGGTTGACATTGCATAAACTAGCTCATAAATTAGGTACTAACTCTAATTACCTTTCACAAGTCATAAATGAACGTAAAGGTGTTCATTTTAACCGTTATCTAAGTGAATTGAGAATTCATTACATTACAAACAAATTGTATAATGACAAAGTGTATCTTAATTATAAAATTGAAACTTTGGCGGAAAAATGCGGAATAGCTTCCAGAACTAATTTTTCAAATCTTTTCCGAGAAATTAACGGAATGAGACCTACTGATTTTATTAAAAAACGTCAGAAAGATATTGCAAATAATCAAAAACTTACTTTTTCCCCTTCTACAAGATTTTTTAAGTCAAATCAAATTTCATCAGATCATCCAAATCTTTGAGCAAAGGATTGATTTCAACAAATTTTTCAAAGATTTTCCGTTTTGTCATAATTTCTTTTTTGATTGTCAAATCGGTTTGATAATCGATTTCAAATTTAAAATTATTGACTTTGTGTCTGAAATGATTAAAAAACTCCGGACTGATTCTATCAAATTCTGACTTAGCAAATTCTGATGAATACTTCACAGTTACTTGATTCTCATCCGATTTTTCTATCTTAAAACTGCTGATGGCATTGTAGAGAAAAGCGTTGGTTTTTGCTGTATTTTTTAGAAAAATTTCCCATTCTCTATCCAGATCTGTTTGAGAAAAATGATTCGACGGAAGATTCTCATCTTTGACTTCAGCAAATTCAGATTTTTGGATTTCTTCTTTTTTCTCTAAAGCTGCTTTGATACTGAACTTGGAACCAGAATTAGTTTTCGCAATCGGCTCAGAGGCTTTTTGAATTTCTTTTTTTGGCTCTTCCCAGACAGATTTTTCAGGTTGAATTTTAACTTCAACTTGATTTTTTTGTTCAGAAGAAACGGATTTATTTTCAGAAATTAAATTAGCTTCAAGAAGTGGAGCTAATATTAAGAACTTTTTTTTTTAGCTTCCAAACCTGCAGTCAGACTTGACAATTGCATCAGCGCAATCTCCACAGTCAGTCTTGGGTTTTTGGAATTTTTATAATTGATGTCTGCAAAGTTGCAAATCTCAATTCCGTCAATTAATTGTTGAGCTGTCCATTTTTGGGATTGTTCTGCAAACTTGGCTTTTGTTTTTTCTCCGACTTCGATAAGATTCAAAGTTTTAGGATTTTGAGCCATCATCAAGTCACGGAAATGATTACCTAAGCCAGCAATGAAAATATGCGGGTCGAAACCTTTTTTAACAATCTCATCAAAAGCGGTCAAAACACTTGGAATATCATTCTCTTTCGCTAAGTCAACAATCTTTAGATATTGGTCATAATCCAGAATATTGAGAACTTCAGCTGCCTTTTCAAGCGTGATATTTTTCTGAGAAAATGTACTCAATCTATCAAAGATTGACAAAGCATCTCTCAAAGCACCATCTGCTTTTTGAGCAATCAGATAAAGTGCATCATCTTCGTAAGTGATACTTTCTTTTTCAGCAATTTTTCTTAGATGTTCCTGAATATCTTCAATCGTGATTCTTTTGAAATCATAGATTTGACATCTTGAAAGAATCGTTGGAATAATCTTATGCTTCTCTGTTGTTGCAAGAATAAAGATTGCATGTGCAGGCGGTTCTTCCAAAGTTTTCAAAAATGCATTGAAAGCTGCCTGAGACAACATATGAACCTCGTCGATAATATAAACTTTGTATTTACCAACTTGGGGTGCAAATCTTACTTGGTCAATTAATTCACGGATATCATCAACAGAGTTATTGGAAGCCGCATCTAATTCATAAATATTAAATGCAAATCCGTCATCATCTGCAGCTCCAGATTTTTCATTGATTTTTCTAGCTAAGATTCTAGCACAAGTTGTTTTACCAACTCCTCGTGGACCACAGAATAATAAAGCCTGAGCTAACTGACTTTCATCAATAGCGTGTTCCAAAGTATCGGTAACGTGAGATTGCCCAACAACAGTGTCAAACTCTTGCGGACGGTACTTGCGTGCGGATACGATGAAATTTTCCATTGTTCAAAAGTAAGGATTAATTGTGAATTTTGGAAATGGTTTTTGGTTTATTATTTCTTTTTTAAACGCAAAGTGCGCAAAGGTATTTTTGATTTTATTGAAAATATTTTTAAGGTTCGCAAAGCCGTAAAACTTAGCAAACAAATAAAATTTATTCTTATATTAAATTACAAATCGTTACATTTCAATTTAGTGTATTATATTATTTCTTAACAATTTTTTTAGTTTGCACTTCCCCAGATTTTGTAATAATAGTTAAGATATAAACTCCTTTTGCAAGATTGGAAAAATTCCCCGACTTACCCCCGATTAATATTTCTGTTACCAACCTTCCTGAAACATCTGTTATTTTGACACTGGAGATTTCTTCTGAAAAATGCAGAATGTCTTGTACTGGATTTGGAGAGATTACAATTTCTTTTTTAATAGTATCGTTTGTCGATAATATACAATTTATATCATAATTTGCAGTTTGATCTTTATCCCAATTATTTTGAGAATTTGCATAATCAACATTATCTACCTGAATGCAAGTAAGATTTGGATTATTAGTGGAACTAAAATTTTCTATTTTGCTATTTTGTCCATTTTTTAAATCAAGTGATTTGAGTTGATTACTGTAACAATATAAATCCGTCAAATTTGTAATTTTGCTTACATCAAGATTGGTAAGTTGGTTAGATCCACAACTCAAATTTTTTAAAGCAATATTATTACTTATGTCAAGATTCTTAATTTGATTAAATGCACAACCTAATAATCTCAAATCCTTGTTCTGGCTCACATCAAGATGTGTAAGTTGATTGTTAGAACAATATAAATCTGTTAAAACTGTATTTTTACTAACATCAATATTCGTAAGTTGATTATAATCAACATACAAACCCTCCAAAGCAGTATTTTTACTCACATCAATACTTGTGAGTTGGTTAGATCCACAACTCAAAGTTGTCAAAGCCAAATTTTGACTTATATCAAGATTCTTAATTTTATTATTATAACAAAGTAATGTTGTCAAATTCGTATTCTTGCTAATATCGAGATTTATAATTTGATTATAGACACAGTACAAACCAGTCAAAGCTGTATTTTTACTCAAATCCAAATTAGTTAGCTGATTACTAAGACAATTTAAATATGACAAAAATGTATTTTTACTTAGATCTAAACTAGTAATCTGGTTGTTCGCACAATTTAATTCTGCTAAATTTACAAACGCTTCTATGCCTGTGAGGTTAGTTATATTTCTACTATAACAACTAATCGTTCCCGTAAAAGCATTGGCTTCTGAAATCTGTATATCGTTATCGTTATTAGTATTTATCAAAGGATTTCCGACTAAATAAGCTTTAAAATTCGCATCAGGAATGTTAACAACTTGTGTTTTAAAAAAAACCGAAATTCCAATCAATACAAAAAGATATATTTTTCCCATAATCTCTTTCTTTTAATTTATTATTGTCAGTAAGTTACAAAAAAAAGAGAGCAAAATTGCTCTCTTTAAATATCTTGATTGTAAATTCTTACAATTCTAATGCTTTTCTCTCGTCGCCATCCATTAGGAATTCTACCGGATTGTCGATAGCTTCTTTCACAGCAACCAAGAAACCTACAGATTCTTTACCATCGATAATTCTGTGGTCATAAGACATTGCAACGTACATCATTGGTCTGATGACAACTTGTCCGTCAACCGCAACCGGTCTTTGGATAATGTTATGCATTCCCAAGATTGCGGATTGAGGAGGATTGATAATCGGCGTAGACATCATAGAACCGAAAGTTCCACCATTGGTAATCGTGAAAGTTCCACCTGTCATTTCATCAACCGTAATTTTACCGTCTCTAACTTTAGTTGCCAAATCTTTGATATTAGCTTCAACACCTCTAAGTGTCATATTTTCAGCATTTCTAAGAACAGGAACCATCAAACCTTTTGGTCCGGAAACTGCGATAGAAATATCTGCAAAGTCATAATTGATTTTGAAATCGCCATCAATAGAAGCATTCACATCTGGATAAAGTTTCAATGCTCTGGTAACTGCTTTTGTAAAGAAAGACATAAAACCAAGTCCAATCCCGTGTTTTGCAGCGAATTCTTCTTTGTATTGTTTTCTGATTCTGAAGATTTCCGACATATCAACCTCGTTGAAAGTTGTCAACATCGCCGTTTCATTTTTAACAGAAACCAATCTTGCTGCAATTTTTCTTCTAAGAACTGAAAGTTTTGTAGTGGTCTGAGCTCTGTTTCCACCAGCCGGAGCACTTCCCATTGCAGGAACAGAAGCAGTTACAGCATCATCTTTTGTGATTCTACCATCTCTACCTGTGCCTGTTACCTGGCTTGGAGCAATTCCTTTTTCGTCAAGGATTTTTTTAGCAGCAGGAGAAGGTGTCTGAGCAGCATAAGTTTCAACTTTTGGAGCTTCTGCTTTTACCGGAGCAGGCTCTTCTTTTTTAACTTCTGCTTTTGGTTCTTCTTTCGGTGTTTCAGTTGGAGCAGCATTTCCTGCTGGTTTTGCAGCATCCATATCGATAAGACAAACCACCTGACCAACTTGTACCACTTCTCCTTCTTCGGCTTTCAAGGTGATAACACCACTCTGCTCTGCAGGAAGTTCCAAAGTTGCCTTGTCAGAATCTACTTCTGCAATCGGCTGGTCTTTTTCTACGTAATCACCGTCTTGGACTAACCACGTTGCAATTTCAACTTCTGTGATTGATTCTCCCGGTGAAGGAACTTTCATTTCTAATATTGACATACTAATAATTGTTTTTAATTTCAGAACAATCCTATTAAGACTGTTATTCTTTATAGTTTATTAATTTTATTAAGCTGTTACTGGTCTTTTTGCAGGTGCATCTTCTGTTTGAAAAACCTCGTTGATAATTTTGGTTTGATTTTTCTCAAACATTTTGTGACTTCCCGGAGCAGGAGTTCCGCTTGCAACCGGAGAAATCAACTGGATATTTGTATCACGGAAATTTCTTAAAATGAAACTCCAAGCACCCATATTTTCCGGTTCTTCCTGAGCCCAGATTAATTCTTTCTTGTTTTTATATTTATCAAAGATTGAATTAATTTTTTCAAAATCCAATGGATAAACTTGCTCCAATCTTACCAGAGCTACTTTATCATCATTGATTTCTTCTTTTTTCGCTAATAAATCATAATATAATTTACCTGTACAAAGCACTACTCTTTCTACTTTTGAAGCATCAGCAGTCGGGTCGTCCAAAACTGGTTGGAAACTTCCATTTGCTAAATCTTCCAATGGAGAAACTACTTTTGGATGTCTCAATAGAGATTTCGGTGTCATAATAACCAATGGTTTTCTGAATCCGAATTTCATCTGTCTTCTCAACAAGTGGAAATAGTTTGCAGGAGAAGTAATGTTTGCAACAATGATATTTTCATTAGCACAAAGTGTCAGGAATCTTTCAAGTCTTGCAGAAGAGTGTTCTGCACCTTGACCTTCCGAACCGTGAGGCAACATCATTACCAATCCGTTTTGGATTTTCCATTTTTCCTCAGCAGCAACCAAATATTGGTCAACAATGATTTGAGCTCCATTGGTGAAATCTCCGAACTGAGCTTCCCAAATTGTCAATGTTTTAGGTGCAGCCATCGCATAACCGTAGTCATAACCTAGAACACCATATTCTGATAAGTGAGAATTGTAAACATCAAATCTCTGCTCGTTTACATGACGTAAAGGAATATATTCTTCCTCTGTATCTTCCGTTTTCACAACAGCGTGACGGTGAGAGAATGTTCCTCTTTCCACATCTTCTCCGGAAATCCTAACATTATAACCTTCCGTTAAAAGTGTTGCATAAGCTAACAACTCTCCCATTGACCAATCCAAAGAATTGGATTCCACCATTTTGATCCTGTTTTCAAAAAGACGGGTAATTTTATTAATGAATTTCTTATCACCCGGAAGTGTAGAAATTTTAGTCGCTAATTCTTTTAATTTTTCTAAATCATATTTTGTATCAACATCAGATTTAGAAACACACCCCTTGCCTCCAATTGGGAAATCTGTCCAGTCATCTTTCATAAAGATGTCCATCGTGTTTCTCTCGATTTCTTTAGAAGCATCAAAGTTTTCATCAAGCAAAGCTTTGAATTCCTGCTCCATTTTCTTCAAAACCTCATCAGAAACTACATTTTCCTTAATTAAAAGCTCTTTATAGATTTCTCTTGGATTTGGATGTTTTGAAATTGTTTTATAAAGATTAGGCTGCGTAAATCTTGGCTCATCACCTTCGTTGTGACCATATTTTCTATAACCTAAAAGGTCGATATAAACATCTTTACCAAACTTAGCTCGGAAATCTGCCGCAAATCTTATCGCGTGAACAACAGCTTCTACGTCATCTGCATTGATGTGCATTACTGGAGAATCCGTCACTTTTGCAATATCTGTGCAGTAAACAGATGACCTCGCATCCATATAATTTGTAGTGAAAGAAACTTGATTATTTACAACAATATGAACTGTTCCACCTGTTTTGTAACCTTCAAGATTCATCATCTGAGCAATCTCATAAACAATACCTTGTCCGGCAATTGCTCCATCACCGTGGATTACAATTGGCAGAACCTTAGAATAATCATCTTTGTAAGTGTTGTCAACTTTAGCTCTGCATATTCCTTCTACAAGTGCAGCAACAGTTTCAAGGTGTGATGGATTCGGAGTAAGGTTGATTCTTACTTCTTCTCCATTTGCTGTAGTGATTTTCTTAGAAGAACCTAAGTGATATTTAACATCACCCGAGAAAACATCTTCTTCAAACTCTTTTCCTTCGAATTCTGAGAAAATCTGTTTGTAAGATTTTTGAAAAATATTAGTCAAAACATTCAGACGTCCTCTGTGAGCCATACCAAGAACAACCTCATCAACACCTAACTGAGAAGAACGGGTAATCAATTGGTCAAGCGCAGGAATCAAAGATTCACCACCTTCCAGAGAGAAACGTTTTTGTCCCACGAATTTTGTATGAAGATAATTTTCAAACGCAACCGCTTGGTTCAGTTTGAAAAGGATTTCAGTTTTTTCCTGAGCAGAAAGGTTTGGGTGGTTCTCGTTAACGTTAACCCATTCCATGATCCATTTTTTCTCCTCTACATTTTGGATGTGCATATATTCTACACCGATAGAATCACAATAGATGTTCTGAAGGTGTGTAATAATCTCTTGCAAAGTTGCAGGACCTGGCATGCCAGTCTGAGTCGCAGAATTGAATTTCTTATTCAAATCGTCCTTCGACAATCCGAAATTTTCTATATCAAGAGTTGGAAAATAATGTCTTCTTTCTCTTACTGGATTTGTTTTTGTGAAAAGGTGACCTCTTGAGCGATAAGCCTCTATCAGGTTTACCACTTTGAATTCTTTTGTGATATCCTCGGAAACAGAACCGCTTGTAACGGCTTGTTGAGCATATTGAACTGGTGCTGATGACTGCGGTTGCGAAGGTGCAACTTCTCCATCTTCACCGTAATATTCTAATGCAAAATCAAATCCTTGAAAAAAAGATTTCCAAGAAGGTTCCAAAGAATCCGGGTATTTTTGATATTGCGCATACATGTCATCAATTAATTGCGCATGTACTGCATTCAGAAACGAAAATTTATCCATTATTACAGATTATCTGTTAAAATTTTAATTTTAAATAATTGCCAACAAATTTAATAATTTTTTACCGATTACCGGCTAATATAATATTTTATTCCATTAGATTTAAGTGATATTTGTCAGAGTTTTTATCGATAAACTGGAAGTGACATTTTCAGTTTCACGTTCTGAATATCGGTAGGCTCTTCCAAGAATTCTTCCATCAATTGGCCATTTCTAAGTGTATCTTTTTTTGCCTTTTTGAGTAACTCCTGAATGTTCTTTACACGATTATTATAATTACCTTGGAAATAGATAACATACACTTTAGAACCATTAAGTGTTTGGAAATTAAAATTATTATCACTTACCGAAACTCGCTTGGATAATGGAACTCCATAAAAGTAAGAAATCTCCTTATCTTTAAGATTTGAAGGATTAGTCAATAAAACAGGCATTCCAAATTCATCCTCTTTTTTACCAAGGTCAGATTGAACAAAATTCAGAACTTTACCGTGATTCATCATCACATTTTTGAAAAGACCGTCTTTGGTATTTTTCGTACTGACATTAACACCTAAAAGCAGTTGTCCTTCTTGATTTTCGACCATAATACTATCGTACTTCACAGAGGCTAACTTCTGATCTCTATCAACTTTATTCCCAAGTAACTGGTGAAGATTCTTTATACTTTTATCGATGTTATCAATAAAAAAATCCTCTGCCACAAGATTGAGTGAACGCTGCAAATAACTTCTTTTGGGTGTATGAATATTCCAAAATATTTTGGTTTTGTTTCCAACCGGCTTAAATTTAACATCAATCAAGTAAGGGTTATTATCATCACCTTCAAAAAGCTGATAACGCAATGTTCTGTTAGGATTAGAATATCTAATAAAAAGATCTCCAAAATCACCATTCTTACTATCAGAGAATTTCATTCCACTCCCAATTCCTTCATAGGGTGTAAAAAAAGAATATAAATGATTTTCTTCACCTGAAAAATAATCGTTCCAAGAAACAAAATTCTGCAAATTATTGAATTGGGGAAAAACCTTGTCGATAGGATAATCTATCTCAGATTGGCGAGTAAAACTTTTACTTTCGTCTACAAAATTCATAGAAACAGAATAGATAGCAAACAAACAGCAAGATATGATAATTATAAATTTGAAAAGACGCATTGTAAAATTTAAAATTTAGAAAGGATAACCAATTGCAAAGTTGAAAGTCGGTTGTAATGGTTTTATGTTATCAATAACCCATCTGTCTCCTTTTGGACGATTAGGATCATGAATTTTGTATGCCATATCTAATCTTATATTAACATAAGCAATATTCATTCTAACACCAAAACCACTTCCTACTCCCATTTGGCTTATGAATTTTCTGAATTTGAACTGATCTCCAAAACCATTATCCTTTAATCCCCAGATATTTCCAGCATCGGTAAACAAGGCTGCTTCAAAAATATTAGTAAGAGGAATACGATATTCTACACTGGTAGTCAATTTCACATTATCCATAGCATAAGAGCGTACTCTCTCGTCTAATTGAGAATCTGCAGGTCCTAATCCTCCAAAAGCTACCCAAGCCCTTATATCATTGGCTCCACCGTTAAAGTAAGACCTAATAAACGGCATTGTAGAAGAATTACCATAAGGAATACCTATTCCAACTAATTGACGTACGGCTAATGTATGAGGCCTGGCTCTATCATTGAAAAATGAAAAATACTTTTTGAAATCAAAATCAAGTTTTATAAATTGAGAAAAAGGAATATTAAATATTGTTTTGGAATTGCCGGAAACCACACCATCCTCTTGTTCTCTGCGTGCTAGAAGATTAAGAGTATTACCTGCAAATTCAACTTTTCCACTGAAGAACATTGGATTCGTATAATTTTTCTTCCCAATTTCATTATAGATAAAGTTGTAAATGATAGAAGAAATGATAACATCCTGCGTCTGTCTATCTTTATTAATTAATGATTGCCTGAAAGCATTGATAATATCTTGATCTCCGGAAGGAATTGATGCCAAGAATGCTTGATCATTAATAATCATCTTAGAGATCTGATCATAAGTATAATTGTTGGTGTTCACATCAGGATGCAATGCTTCATACCAATCGAAAACTGCCTCTCTAATAATATCTTCATCGGGGAAGTAATCGTAATACTTATCTTTATTTTGGGTTAAACTCAGCTGTGTATTAAAAAGTGTGAGTCTGTGCTGCACTCTCCCATCATCAACATTTGCAAAATAAGTCAGCCCGGCATTGAAGTTGATTCTTCCTAATCCGATATTGTTCTGAACAGAAGCTCCAAGATTGACACTTGTTGTGGGCGAATATTTTTTCGGAACCCATTTATAATATTTTCTAAATGGCACAAGTAATCTTGGAAACTGCAAAGATGTCTGAGCAGACAACTCATAAGCATTGAAAAGGGCATCCGGATTTTTTGGATCTTTAGTCGTACCAATAATCCCGGAAAAACTTGTCACCAAGTTTTCAGCTCCACCAAAAACATTTCGGGTTGTAAGGTCGACAGATGGCGAAAAACCAAAATTTAAGATTTGAGAATAATGAACATCTGTTGCGAAATTAAACTCATATTTAGGTAATGGTTTTAAAATATATTCCACATCTATGATACTATCTCTCTCCGCCTGTGTTCCTTCTTTACGAAAATCATCCGAAGCTTTGAGTATGGTAAAATTATTCATAGCGATCAGATTTCTCCTTGTAAGATCCAGATTTGATTGCTTGTAAATATCACCTGGCTTTAGAATTATAGGTAACCAAAGAGCATTTGCTTTATAAGCACTGTCTTTTCGGAAAATATTAATTCCCCTAATGCTATCTTTCAGAGGAAGTTTATCAATATCATTAGCGTTTCTTGATACATAAACATTTATTTTACCAATCGTAGATTTTCTGTAAGGTGTATTAAGGGAATCTTTATGAATATTTAATGTAAGCGGAACATTCTTCCTGCTTTCCAGAGAATCTGCTACAAAATAGATGTTTTGATTATCATCATTAAATTTGTAATAACCTTCATCTTTCATAAGATCATTGATTCTTGTAATCTCCTTCTCCAGAACGGTTTCATCCAGAATTTGTCCTTTTTTAACAAGACTCTTATTAATATTAAATTCGTAAAGGCTTCTGACATTTGAATCCGGGATATTATAGAAATAATCTTTGATATGAGTTGGATCTTTATGAGTAACGATATATTCTACTTCGGCTTTTTTACTAGCAGAATCTTTTTTCACACTCGTTTTAACTTCAGCATCCCAATATCCTCTGTTTATCAATTTATTATTAATACTTTTCGCACTCTGTTTAGTTTTATTATCGCTGTAGATCACAGGTGCCTCTCCTACCGAATGAAAAAAACGGTTCCAAAAAATATTTCTTCCAACAAACTCAGGATGTCCATATTTTGTGAAAAGAGAATCTCTTAATTTTTGATTTCTCATTTCACTGGGATAGGTCATGTATTCCTTAAGTATCGTGTCGTATTTTGGATTTGCATTATTATAAAGCATTAATCCTAAAGGAATTACAACAAGAGTTTTTTTATTGGGCTTTTGCGCCACCAAATCAGGAATCTCGTCTGCAAAAATTTTCCCGTCTGTAAATTCGAATTTGTTTTCTGTAAGCAAGTAATCTCCGTCCGGAACTTTTTTAGTTATATTACAAGCATATAAAAATAGACTTAAAATTGCGGAATAACAAAATATATAATACTTTTGAAAATATTTGTTGATATGCTTACTGCTCATACTATAAAGATAATACAATCTCTGGATAAAAAGAAATACAGGCAAAAATACAATTTGTTTTTAGTTGAAGGTAATAAAATCATAAAAGAACTCCCAAATTCCGCCTACGAAATTACCGACATATTCTCTATAAATCCAGAGCTATTAAATATTAAAACGGCAAATGCAGAAAAAATCTTGCCAAATGAACTCAAAAAAATAAGCTTTCTACAAAATCCAAAAGATTCTATAGCCGTTTGTAAAATTCCGGTGCAAAATTTTGTAAGAGAAACTAATATTCAATTAATCCTTGACGGAATTCAGGATCCCGGAAATCTCGGGACAATTATAAGACTTGCAGATTGGTTTGGCATAGAACAGATTATATGCAGTGAAGATACGGTAGATGTATACAACCCTAAAGTAATCCAAGCAACAATGGGTTCTTTTTTACGCGTAAATGTTGTTTACAAAAATTTGGAAGAATATCTACCAACTTACAAACATGCTATTCTTGGAACAGACATGAATGGAGAAAACATTTATAAAACTGATTTCCCGGAGAAGTTTTCATTGATATTCGGGAACGAAGGAAACGGAATAAGACCCTCTACTAAAAATCTTATTACGAAAATGATTACAATCCCAAGATTTGGAGACACCCAATCTACGGAAAGCTTGAATGTTTCTATGTCTGCAGGAATTATTCTTGGAGAGATTTTTTCCAAGAAATAAATTTGTTCTTAGATCAGATCAGCTTTTCCAGACTAGAAGCCGTTTTATTTTTCTGATATTCGTCCAGCTTTTTACGAGCAAATCTTAACGCATAAGGTGCAACATAAACCAGTGCCAATCCTAGAATTTTTCTTTTCCAATTTTTATTCATCATACTTTTTTTAGCGAAATTCCCAACAAGAGCAACCGCTCCCATTCTGATTGTGCTTTCCAACAAACCGGATTGAACTCCGTCGTTTGCTAAACCAAGAAGATTTTTTTTAGAAGCAGAATCTTTTATCCCAACTGATATTTCTCTCATGATATTTTGAGTATCCAGAGACAGTTTCGTATCACCATCTTCATCTTCGGTTTCTTTTAAAAATCTATCGGTAAGACCATTAGTCATTACGCTTAAACTTTCTTTTTTACTTTTAAAAGTCAGAATATCTTCCAGTTCTCCAATCTCTTGTTTCAGAAGTTTTTTCTGGCTTTTAAGCTCATCTAGGTTGTTATAATTGGTTGCCATAATTAATGTTTTAGAAATTCAATTACTTGATTGGCTATAGATTTAACAATCTTTTTCTTAAGAAGAATCACAATAATCATTATAAGAAAATAGAATCCGGCCACAATCAGAAAGCCGTAAGACATATTTCCCAAAGATTCTCCTATCAAAAATGCAATCCCGAAATTGAACAGAATAATAAAAAACGAAAATGCAATCAATACAATAGAAAGGAATGCAATAATACCGGCAGACAGAGAAGACTTTTCTGTAAACTGCAATTTGAGAAGATCCAATCTCTTGGTTGTATAATCTTTTATAATATCAATCATAAGAATCTTGTTAAATATAAAATTACACTTTTATTTACAAAAAAAGGAACTTAGAAACTAAATTCCTTTTTTATATCTATGATTTGGAGGGGTATTATTTCAAACCATCCAATTCTGTTTCTACATCTTTTACTACATCAGAAGTTTTTGAAACAATCTGATCTTTGTATTTGTCATAGCTATCCTTAACTGTTGAAGCTACGTTTTGAGCTGTTTCTTTGAAAGTCGAAGATAAAGATTGGTATTTATCCTTTACATTATGAGAAACCTCCGAGTATTTATCTTTTACTTTCTCAGACGTTTTACCATACTCATCTATAGCTTTGTCTTTCAGATCATTCGCTTTGTTTCTGATTTTTTTTCTGGTTTCTTTACCTTCTTCCGGTGCATAAAGCAATCCTAAAACCACTCCTGTAGCTGCTCCTGCTAACAATGCAGCTAATATCGCTGCTGAATTTGACTTCTTTGACATTATTTATAATTTTTTAAGTTAAAATTAATTGGGTTATTAATAATTTTAAATTTACAACTAAAATGCCAAAGAAAAAATAAACTTCTTAAAATTTTGTTAAAACTTTTTGATATAGGACAATATCAGCTCAACAGTTTCTTCTTTATTGCCATAAGTATTATCAATAAGAATAGCATCATCAGCTTGTTTCAAGGGAGAAACATCTCTTTCACTATCAATTTTATCTCTGGAAATCAAATTTTGTTTCACCGTTTCAATATCAGTTTTTTCACCTGTTTGCTCTAGCTCCAGAAAACGTCTTCTGGCACGTTCATCCTGACTCGCTGTCATAAAAAACTTGTAATCTGCATCCGGCAAGACAACTGTTCCGATATCTCTGCCATCCATTATTACACCACCTTTCTTAGCGATATCACGTTGAGTTTTTAATAGAAAATTTCTGACCTCGACTTCTTTTGCAACTTGACTTACATTATCCGAAACCTGCGGAAATCTTATTTCTCGGTCGATATTTTTTCCATTAAGAAACAGGTGAAGCTCTCCATCGATGTCTTGAAATTCGAGATTAATTTTTGGAAGTAAAGAAATTAATTTTTCGATATTTATACTTTTATCTTCATTTGCACAACTATGAATGGCAAAATATGTTATACCACGATAAAGCGCTCCTGTATCCATGTGGATGAGACCTAGCTTTTTAGCAATGATTTTGGAAATTGAACTTTTACCTGTGGATGAAAATCCATCTATAGCGATTACCGGTTTTTTTGTCATACTGCAAATGTAATGAAGTCTGAAAAAAAATAAAAATTAAATAATAGCAAAAATTATCTTCTGTTTCCTCCTAATTCTATAAGATCCAGAGTAAGCCCCAGCATATTAACATTAGAAGCATTGTGATAACGCATATGAGAATAATCGAAGCGGAAAGAAGAAATCTTGAGACTAAAGCCTGCTGACAATCCCGTGAAACTCCTTTGGTCCAAGACTGCTAATTCTCCTCCTCTTTTCACATTATATCCAAATCTAATATTGAAAGCCTGCCCCGGAAACAACTCTGCTCCAAATGACAGGTGATCTAAGGCTTTTCTTCCAAATTTAGTTTCTTGTCCATTAATATCGGTAGTCGCAGAGATATCAAACTGTTGCAAATCGTGTGCAGTAATCGTAAGTGCCGCAGGAAACTGATCAAGTATTTTTGTATATCCCAAATCTACTCGGAAAGGTAATCTTTCTCTTACACCATTATAAGGTTTAATTTGATAACCAAAATTCCTGAAAACTAAAGCCAAAGTTTCATTAGTCTTATCAAAGTAGTAAGTCACACCTGCATTAGCCGTAACTGCGGATGAAGTATAAGTATCTATTTTTGATGTCACAAAATTTGCATTCACACCAATTGTCCAATCATCTTCAAACTGATATGCATATCCCAAACCGACAGAAGCATCCATAGCCGAAAAATCACCATTAATAATAGAATTTTCATCAGTTCTAGGCATGCTTCCATAATCCATATATCTAGCATTGAAGGAAACCAAATGTCCATACTCCAAATCTCGTACATAGCTGATGCTTCCAATCTTTGTATCTGCCAAATATGAAGCATAATTTACAGACAGCATCTTATCCATTTCCAGATTCATAAGTGCAGGATTAGCTGCTGTAAAATTGACATCATAATCTCTTACAGATATTGCATCTCCCAAAACAGCCTGTCTTGGTGAAATCGGAATATTAAGAAACTGGTAAACTGTGGTTCCCGTCTGAGAAAAAACCACGCTTGAGATTGTAAATAAAAATAGACTGTAAAACTTCTTCAACACTATCTTTTGGCTTTGCAAAAATAATCTATTTTGGAGCTTATCAAAATTTTTATCACTCCATCTTTTTCTTTTAACGAATTTCTTTTGCTTTCATTATATTTGCACAGTCAAAATTTAAAAATAAATCTATAAAAACTGATGAAATATAAAAGAATCCTACTGAAACTTAGTGGAGAAGCACTAATGGGAAATCGCCAATACGGGATTGATAACGACAGATTAAAAGAATATTCTGTCGAAATCAAAAAAGTAGTGGACAAAGGTTGCGAAGTAGCAATCGTAATTGGTGGTGGTAATATCTTCAGAGGATTGGCTGGTGCTGCAAAAGGCATGGATCGTGTACAAGGCGACTACATGGGAATGCTTGCAACGGTAATCAACGGAATGGCTTTACAAGGTGCTTTGGAAGATGCCGGCGTTATGACAAGATTGCAATCTGCTATAGAGATGGACAAAGTGGCTGAACCATTCATCAAAAGAAAAGCAGTTCGCCATCTTGAAAAAGGAAGAGTGGTAATTTTTGGAGCAGGAACCGGGAATCCTTATTTCACGACAGATACTGCGGCAACACTTAGAGCAATTGAAATAGATGCGGATGTGATTTTAAAAGGAACAAGAGTGGACGGAATCTATGACAGTGATCCTGAGAAAAATGCAGATGCTGTGAAATTCAACAGTTTGTCATTTGACGAAGTTTTTGAAAAAAATCTTAAAGTAATGGACATGACTGCTTTTACATTAAGCCACGAAAACAAGTTACCAATCATTGTTTTTGATATGAACAAATCCGGAAACTTAGAAAAACTAATCGACGGAGAAACTATCGGAACTTTAGTTAATGTTTAAATGAGAATTGATTTTTGATATTTGATTAAAATCATTATCACTTATAATTCATCATTCCTAAAAATATGTGTCAATTATCAAATTTTAAATATACAATGGAAGAATTAGAACTCATTGTAGCATCAGTAAAGCAAGAGATGGATGCTGCAATCAAGCATTTGGAACACGCTTTTCAAAAAATCAGAGCAGGACGCGCTTCTACAGCCATGGTTCAGGACGTAATGGTAGAATATTACGGAGCTCCAACACCTCTAAGTCAAGTTGCAAACGTTTCTGTAATAGATGCAATGACACTTTCTATCCAACCTTGGGACAGAACTGCACTGGGTGCTATCGGAAAAGGAATCGTGAATTCGAACCTTGGTTTTGCGCCGTCTAACAATGGTGATGTTATTATCATCAATGTTCCGCCTTTAACAGAAGAAAGAAGACGTGAGCTTGCCAGACAAGCTAAAGGTGAAACAGACCAGACAAAGGTAACCATCAGAAACGCAAGACAGGAAGGTAACAAAGAGCTGAAAAGATTGGACGGTGTCGCAGAAGACCTTATAAAAGGTGTAGAAAAAGACATTCAAGATTTGACAGACGCTTATGTAAAGAAAGCTGATGAGCATTTAAAAGTAAAAGAAGCGGAAATCTTAAAAGTTTAATCCTTTTGGTTTATAAAAATATTACCTCGCTTAAAATATTTTAAACGAGGTTTTTTTATTATAATAGATTTTATAATCGAAACAGAATCGCCAGAATCAAACGATTTTCTCTTTTAACTAAATCCGGACGCCAATTCGGGTCCAAAATAGAAACCGTGTAACCAGTCTGCGAAGTCACACCTCCGTGGCCTGCAAAATAAGGTACATTGGCTTCTCGGTGAACAAACTCCAAACGAAACGTGATACTTTGATTTGGCATATAATCTAAGTTTGTAGAAAAATCCCAGCCTTCAAACGGGTCTCCCGGATTAGCTGAAAACGGAAACGCGCCTTCGGTTTGTGTCGGATTATTCAGATTAGGTAGAGGACTTGCCTGCCCTGTTGGATAAAGGACTAAATAACGTCCCGGATTTTTCATCCAGCCGCCGCCCAATGTCCAGGCCATTTTATCTTTTGCAAACCAAACCCTGTTGTAGAACATTGCGCTCAGAAAATATTGCGCTGGTTTATCCGGATTGCTGTTATCAAAACCATTCACACCGCCGCCTTTTTCAAAACCGATATCTCCTGTAAGAGAAAAAGCCATTTTGGTAATCCCATTAGATTTTGGTCTGTTGTAATAACGCCACAATACACTGTTGTCGCTATGAAATCTTTTTCTGTCCGGAATCAAAGCGGCATCTGAGCCGTAATAATTATTCGTGATGAGTTTCAGATTGCTGTTAGGAATATAAGTCACATTAGCTCCAAATCCCGGCATCGCATTGAATCGCCCATAACTCTGCCAGCCGTTGATGATCCAGGGTTCGATTTTCAAGTTCTTGGTCGGAAATATTTGGATTCTCAAGCCATTAAAAAACCAAGGCGTATTATCTGAGGTGAAAGACGCCTGATATTCCCAATTCTCAGCCTGATAAAAAGAATTGAGCCCAATGTAAGACATAAACAGACCTGCATCGATATTGATTCCGTACCATTTATTGATATGGATTCCGGCATTGGCTTCACTTAGATATCGATAGACATCATTCAGTTTATATTGTCCACGATAAGGGCTGTAATCGTTTCTTGGAATAACGATGGAACGCGTTCCAAACTGTGTCATAATTCGCGCCCTAGCATTATTGTAATAGAAATCACCACCGAAGTGTAAAGCAGAAATCTGAATTTCATTATGCCTTGCAATGGCTGTGCTTCCAATCGCCGTATTATCAATCGGATCATTGAAAGAATAATTGTAATTGACATCCACCAAAACACTTGGAACAAAGAACTGATTATCTTTCCAAATATTTCTAGTTCGTCTGTCGTTTCCGTTGGCCCAGCTCATATCGAGACCTTCGAATGGTTCTCCGAGTTGTTTATTAACTATGGGTAATTCTGAATCAGTTGTGTCAATTTTAGAATTAGTTTGTAGCTTTAAACTGTCAAGAATTTCTTTTTTGACTTGTTGCACGATACTTTTTCTGTCAGTGTCCGTTAAAGTTTGAGCATTATTGCTCCATGACCATAAGCACAGGGCTATGATGATATTTTTTTTCATTGGATTAATGGTAAATTTAGATTTATAAAATAGGTTGAGTTTTAATTTCTCTTTTCAAATCGATTTTTGAAACAGGCTGATAAACCAAAGGCGTATGTTCTGTTACAACATCACTTTTATCCAATCCAAACGCTGCTTCATCACTTTGTCCAAGGCGTTTCAAGAAGAAATAAGAATTAAGTAACACGCCTTCTCTTAAAGTAAATTCGTTTTCTACAGAAAGGAATTTTTCTATGATGACAAATTTGAAATCCGGTTCATTATTATATTTCGTAGAACCATCGGGACGAATGTGAAGATTGAGTTCTTTACAATTAACCAAATCCTGCATGATTTTTTTAAAATACAACTCGGTTTTTGGCTGGATTCTGAATCCGATGTTAATATTAACTTTAATGACTTTATCATCAACCAATTCCGAAATATTGTAAGACAAAGTGTAAGGTTCCTCGGTTCTGTTGATATGGAAAAACCAATAGACATCAGCTCGTTTAGGATTTTTTGAAAATATAGATCTGATGATTTTATCTTCAATCTGATGACGATGATCAGCCTTGGTCAGATAAACCAAATGTGTTGCAAACTTCGGGATATCCTGATCTGAACTTAACTCTTTGATTTGAGGAACAAACTGTCCCAGGTCAACAAACTTTGTAAATCTATTATTGATTTTTCTCGCAAAAAACCAGACATACATTGTCATAAAAATGAATAACTCGAAGAACAAAAACATCCATCGCTCCTTAATTTTAGCAACGTTTGCAATGAAAAATGAAATCTCAACCGTTGCGAATAAAATCAACAATCCAAAAACTAAAAATTGATTCCATTTCAATCGGTAAATCAAGAAATAACAAAGCAGAATAGTTGTCATCATCATCGCAATCGTAATACTGAAACCATAAGCCGCTTCCATATGTGTTGAAGACTGAAAGTAGACAATCATCAGAATACAGCCTGCCCAAAGGATATTATTAACACTTGGTATATAAATCTGACCTTTGATATTGGAAGGTTGTCTCACTGCTACTCTAGTCCAGAAATTCAGGTTCATCGCTTCACTGATTAATGTATAACTTCCACTTATAAGAGCCTGTGAAGCAATTACGGTTGCAAGCGTTGCAATGATAATTCCCGGAATTAAAAACCAATCAGGCATTATTTCATAAAATAAGTTTCTGCCGTTCAGTGCTGTTCCACCTTCATTTAAAAGCCAAGCTGCTTGTCCTAAATAACAAGAAACCAGAGAAATTTTCACAAACATCCACGTGATTCTGATATTCTTTTTACCACAATGTCCAAGGTCAGAATACAACGCTTCCGCTCCTGTCGTGCAAAGAAAAACTGCTCCCAAAAGCCAGAAACCGTGAGGATAATTAACCAATAAATCGTAAGCGTAATGCGGACTCAAAGCTTTGATAACCGAAGGGAACTGCATGATTTGTGAAATCCCTAAAACAAGTAGCATCGTAAACCAGACTGCCATCACAGGACCGAAAACCCTACCAATCTGATGTGTTCCGAATCTCTGAAAAAAGAACAACAAAGAAAGAATCACAATCACAATCGGTACCGTTGGAATGTGTTCCAGACCTTTTACCATCTCAAGACCTTCAACTGCAGAAGCTACAGAAATCGGAGGTGTAATAATTCCGTCTGCCAAAAGTGTAGTTGCGCCAAGAATAGTCGGAATTGCCAGCCATTTTCCATAGCGACGGACCAATGCATACAATGAGAAAATCCCGCCTTCGCCAGCATTATCGGCTTTTAAAGTCAGCCAGACATATTTGACGGTTGTTTGTAAAACCAATGTCCAAAAGATACAGGAAACGCCTCCTAAAACCAACGTTTCCGTGATTTCTCTTTCTCCAATAACAGCTCGGAGAGCATAAAGTGGACTTGTACCGATGTCGCCATAAATAATTCCCAATGCGACCAATAAAGAAGCAGCTGTAATCTTGCTGCTCATTCCGTTTTTCAACTTTTCCATTCATCTAATAATTGATGATGCAAAAGTGCCCAAAAGCCTATCGGTAAAAGATAAAAAGAATAGACGTTTGTATAAAGAAAATATAAAGATTACTGGAATCTGTAACCTACTCCGCTTTCCGTAATGATATGTTTCGGCTGGTTGGGATTGTCTTCGATTTTTTTGCGAAGTGTCCCGACAAAAACTCTCAGATACTGCGTTTCGGTTTGATAACCAACACCCCAAATTTCTTTCAGAATATATTGATGCGTCAAAACGCTTCCTTCGTGTTTTGCGAAAAGTGAAATGAGATTAAATTCAGTTGACGTCAACTTAATCGGTTCATCTTTTTTCTTAACGGTTCTATTGACCAGATTAATCTGTAAATCACCAATCTCAATAACAGAAGTATTTTCCTGAGTCTGATTCCTGCGAATCGCAGAACGGATACGAGCCATCAACTCCGCTGTTCTGAAAGGTTTTGTCAGATAATCCGTTGCACCGTTGTCCAGAGCAGAAACAATATCATTTTCATTGTTTTGAACAGACAAAATAATAATTGCTTTGTTGTACCATTCTCTGAGTTCTTTAAGAATGTCGTGACCGCTTTTATCAGGGAGACCGATATCCAGTAAAATCAATTCTGGTGGATGATTGGCGGCCATAATAATTCCCTGTTTTCCGGTTTCTGCCTGCAACACTTTGTAATCATTACTTTCCAAAGTAATTTCAAGCAGTTTTCGGATTTGCGGTTCATCGTCGATGATGAGAATCTCGGCTTTATTCATTTTTAAGGTTATTGATGTAAGACGTTTCTGCAGGAATCTCTATTGTAAAAACAGCACCGCCATTTTCTTTATTGTTTAATTTAATATTTCCGTTTTGAGCTTCAACAAAACCTTTGACGATTGATAATCCTAAACCGCTGCCACCGGTTTTCGAATTGGGTAGACGATAAAATTTATCAAAGACCAAATCGATTTTATCTTCGGGAAAACCGTTGCCATTATCAGAAATCAAAATAATCAAACTATCAGATTGATGCTTCACTTCAATTTCAATGATTGAATTTTCAGACGTATACTGGATTGCATTATGCAGAAGATTATGAATGATTTGTTCCGTGAATCCTTCGTCAATCTTGAACAAAGGCAGATTCTCATCAGACTCAAAAATAATTTTATGACTCTCATTAATCGACAATTTCTGAAGGACAGAATTAATCAAATCATTAATATCACACCAATCGAACTTTGGACGTAAAATTCCATTTTCCAAACGACTGATATTCAAAAGATTTTCAACTTGTCTGTCCAGACGAAATCCCGCTTTTCCAATTTCATCAAGTAAAATATTCTGATTGCCGATTGATAGTTTTTCTTTGTTTTCATTAAGTGTATCAACTGCACCGAGAATCGTGGCAATCGGTGTTCGTAACTCGTGAGAAAGGGAATTCAGAAGTGTATTGTATAATTTGATAGTATTTTCTTTTTCCTCTTTATCTCGTGCTTTTTTCTCGGCTTCTCTTATTTTGAAAGTCAAAACGGCATTCACCAAAGCAATGAAAAAGTACAGAAAAAACATCAGCAAATCCTGCGTGTTATTAATATGAAAATTATAAATCGGAGGAATAAAAAAGAAGTTCCAGATCAATGCACTCAACACTGCGGAAATAATCACCGGAACAATATCGAAAAGCATTGCAATCACAGAAACGGTCATCAGTAAAATCAATGAAGAAGTTCTGTAACTAAGCCAATCTTGTAAAGAAAAACATAATATAGCAACAACAAGCACTGTTAAAATGCTTATTACATATTGTTTAACTAAGGAAATATTTTTTGCTGCAGATATTTTCAATTCAGTAATCAAAAAGCTGAACAAATTTAGTTATTAAGGTATAAAGATTTTGTAAAGAATATATTTTTAAGCTGTATTTTCATTTATAAAGAAGTTTACATTACCTATAGAAAAGAAATCAAAAAATTAATATCAAGAGACCGAACGGCATAACTTCTACATTATCCAAACCTTTAAATAATTATCTTTACAATTAAAATTAATAATTCATCCGGTTTGAAAAATATTGAGAAGATACTCGTTGCTTTTAGTAGTTCAGTTTTGATATACATTGGTTACGACTATCCTGTTTTTGATAACAAGGGCATTACCTCAGTGGTCATATTTGTCTGCCTTGCAACCATTACTTTTTGTATCGCTAAAATCTATAGTCCTACAGAAAAAGACGATTATCATAAGGTTGAAAAAGAGATGGACAAACTTCTTCAACTCGATGGTATTTTCAAATACAGAAGCGACGGATTCTCTGTAACATTAAATAATAAGACTGAATTTATAAAATGGACGGATATTTTGGAAGTGAATGCTTTCACTGTTCCTTCTCAATTTAGGAATAAACAGACCGGAATTGAAATTATTACTCATAACAAAAGCTATGAATTTGGAGATGATTACACAGAAGGAATCATAAAGCTTAGTGAACAGCTTTCCAACAATCTTCCTGATTGGAAAATAGAGCCTCCTTATATCAGAATGAATGGATTTGGTTTGGAAAAAGCCAATCTTTACAAAAAATAAACTCACAATATCAGATGAAAGCCATTTTACTTGTTATAGCCATTTTTTTCGGCATTCCTATTTTTGCTTGTAAATGTGATACGCCAACTATCAAAGGCTCGTTTGAATCGGCTGATTTTGTTTTTGTAGGAGATGTATATGATGTTAATAAAACTTATTTCACAGCTTATTGGAATGTTGAGAATGTACTCTCCAAAGTCCGAGTAGGCAAAATTTACAAATCGCTAAGTTCCGATTTCAAAAGTAAAGACGTTACTTTTTTTGGACAACAGTTCAATTCTTGTGATTTCCTTTTCAACAAGAAAGACGAATATCTTATCTTTGCTTACATTGATCCCGATACTACATTTTTCTATTCAGAATTATGTCTGGCTACCAAACCTTTGAATCAAGTCAGCGATGAAGAATTTAAACTTCTGGAAAAACTAAGCAAAGATTATGAAACACAGCTTTCCAATAGTGAGAATACCAATCCGGAGCTTTCATTAGTACTAAGAACACCGGACAAAATTATCAATGATTTGAAACGTGAAAACCGACAAGTTTCTGATGACAACCAAACTCTGAAAACCTATTTGATCATTGTTTCGCTCTTTTTTCTTGTAATAATTATTTTTGTTATCTTAATCAGGAAGAAAAAGTAGTTCAATTTGTGCTTTTAATAGTATAATTATAAATAATCACGGTAAACAATCCAAATTTCCGGTACTCAAATATTTTTGATTCAAGATGTGAATATGTTTATTAAGTTTTAACATTATACCCATAAAACCAATCCAAAGAATAAATCACTATTATGAAAAGATGGCTTTCTCTCTATCTGTTTGCTCTCAGCATTCTTATTTTTTCTCAAACTACCAAAAACTATAATATAGATGGTACATTGCGAAAAGCAATCATTTATGAACCAACTGTAAAATCTGGTAAGGTTCCAGTGGTCTTTGTCTTTCACGGTCATGGTGGCAATGCTAATTTTGTAAGTAAAAGGATTGACGTTCAGAATTATTACAAAGAGGCTTTGGTGATTTTTATGGAAGGTTTACCGGGCAGAAAAGTTCCAGGTCTTGACCCCAATGGTAAAATGAATGGCTGGCAAATTTTCACAGATGATTTGGAAGGCAGAGATATCAAATTCTTTGATGAGGTTTTTTCGGAGATTCATAAGAATTACAAAATAGATGACAGCAGAATATATCTCATCGGTCATTCTAACGGTGCCAGATTCGTTAATGTCCTTTGGAAAATGAGAGGCGATAAAATCACAGCCATCTGTTCTGCATCGGCACAAGGTGGCAATCTGATTACCGATGCTGTTCCCATTTCGGTTTGGATGTATATAGGAAACAATGACAGGATTGTTTCTCCACAAAGTCAGGAACAGTCTATCCCGATTGTCAAATCCAATCTTGGAATCACCGACAAAGGAAAAACTGATGGTGACAAAACCTATTTCTCAGGAAAAAACAATACAGAACTTGTTCTTCAGCAAAGCGATTCAGGTCACGAGTTTCCGAAATCTTCACTTGCTGACATTGTAGTATTTTTTAAGAGGCATAGTAAATAAAAAACCTCTCCAAAATTGAAGAGGTTTTCTTTTATATAATCAATGAATCACAATTTATAATTCATAATTAATTATTAAAGCTTACATATACGCTTCAATCGGCTCGCAAGTACAAACCAGATTTCTATCACCATAAGCTTCATCCACTCTTGCAACAGTAGCAAAGAACTTGTGCGTTCTAACCCATTCCAATGGATAAGCTGCTTTCTCTCTTCCATAAGGTTTGTCCCAACTGTCAGAGATAACTAATTGCTCGGTGTGTGGCGCATTTTTAAGAACGTTGTTTGTCGCATCTGCATCTCCGTTGGCAATTTCATTAATCTCATTTTTGATGCTGATTAATGCTTCTGCAAAACGCTCGATTTCTTCTTTGCTTTCAGATTCTGTTGGTTCAATCATCAGTGTTCCGGCTACAGGGAAACTAACAGTTGGAGCGTGGAAACCATAATCCATCAATCTTTTCGCAACATCAGCCACTTCAATTCCCAAAGATTTGAACTGACGGAAGTCCACGATACACTCGTGTGCTACTCTGCCATTTGCGTTTGCGTAAAGAATCGGGAAATGTTCTGCCAATAATTCTTTCAGATAATTAGCATTAAGAATTGCATATTCAGTAGCTTTTTTCAAACCGGAAGTTCCTAATAATTTGATGTAAGCAT
This sequence comes from Chryseobacterium sp., assembly GCA_003248755.1. Classification (GTDB taxonomy): domain Bacteria; phylum Bacteroidota; class Bacteroidia; order Flavobacteriales; family Weeksellaceae; genus Epilithonimonas. The sequence continues at coordinate 56,569 of QFQW01000007.1, forward strand.
AAGATATATTCAGAATCAATCCAGAACCGTAAGGCGCTGCAGAAATCCCTTCAATCGCATCTTTTGTTCCTACAGGGATATTTGCATTGGTTGGAAGGAATGGAACCAAATGTTCAGCCACACAGATAGGGCCAACACCAGGACCACCACCACCATGAGGAATGGCGAAAGTCTTATGAAGATTCAAGTGACAAACGTCCGCTCCGATATTTCCAGGACTTGTGAATCCAACCTGAGCATTCATATTAGCACCGTCCATATAGACTTGTCCGCCGTGTTCGTGGATTAGTTTAGTAATTTCTTTGATGTTTGCATCGAAGAATCCGTAAGTTGAAGGGTAAGTAATCATTACCGCAGAAAGATTCTCAGAATGCTGTTCAGTTTTTGCTTTCAAATCTTCAAAATCGATTTCTCCATTCTCAAGATTTTTTACAACTACAATCTTCATTCCCGCCATTGCTGCAGAAGCTGGATTAGTTCCGTGCGCAGATTGAGGAATCAACACTATATTTCTGTGACCTTCTCCTCTATTTTTATGATATTCGCGGATAACCATTAGACCAGCATATTCACCTTGTGCGCCTGAATTTGGCTGCAATGATGTTCCTGCAAATCCTGTGATTTCAGCTAAATCTTTCTCCAATTGTTTTATCATTTCTTGATAACCACCAGCCTGTTCTGTCGGGATAAATGGATGAATACTTCCCCATTCTGCCCAAGACAACGGAATCATTTGCGTTGCAGCGTTCAGTTTCATTGTACAAGAACCCAAAGAAATCATCGAGTGTGTCAAAGACAAATCTTTTCTTTCCAGACGCTTGATGTAACGCATCAATTCAGTCTCTGTATGGTATTTGTTGAACACTTCTTCTTTAAGGATTTCATCCGTTCTCAACAATTCTGCCGGAATCGAATATTCTTCTTTAAGGGTTAGTTTATAACCTTGTTTAGCTTTGAATTGAGCAAATGCTTCAACCAATCTATTTAGTTTTTCAACCGTTGTAGTTTCATTGATAGAGATACTTACAATCCCTTGAGAGAAATAATTAAGATTGATTTTCTGGTCTCTCATCTTCATTCTCAAAGACGTTTTCTCTTCCTCGTGAAGTCTGAATTTCACCGTATCGAAAACCGGTTCGTCAACAATATCATAACCTAAAATTCTCAAAGCATCTGCTAAAGCATTAGTCTTATAATGGATTTGGTCAGCGATAAAATTAAGACCTTTTGGACCGTGATAAACTGCGTACATCCCAGCCATTACAGCCAAAAGAACCTGCGCAGTACAGATGTTAGACGTTGCTCTTTCTCTTTTGATATGCTGTTCTCTGGTTTGAAGTGCCATTCTCAGTGCACGTTTCCCGTACATATCCTGAGAAACACCGATAATTCTACCAGGAATATCTCTTTTATAATCGTCTTTACAAGCGAAAAATGCTGCGTGAGGACCTCCATAACCAATCGGAATACCAAATCTCTGAGTCGTTCCAACGGCGCAATCTGCACCCATTGAAGCAGGAGATTTCAATTTAACCAAAGACATCGGGTCACAAGCTACAACCACCTGCAAATCGAATCCTTTTACAGAAGTGATGAAATCTGTATAATCCAGAACGATTCCGTTTTTCCCTGGATATTGCAACAATACACCATAATAAGAATCATTGAACTGATGTGTGGCGTGATTCCCTACAATAATATCAATTCCAAGACCTTCTGCCTTCGTTTTAAGAACAGAAATCGTTTGTGGCAAAACTAGGTCAGAAACAAAGAACTTAATCGCGTTGTTTTTCTTTTGGTCTTTTGTTCTGTTATTGAAGAACATATGCATTGCTTCTGCCGCCGCAGTAGATTCATCCAAAAGTGAAGCATTCGCCATTGTAAAACCGGTCAGGTCGCAAACTACAGTCTGGAAGTTAAGAAGCGCTTCCAATCTACCTTGTGCAATCTCTGCCTGATAAGGCGTGTAAGCTGTGTACCAGCTTGGGTTTTCAAGAATATTCCTTTGGATTGGAGAAGGCAGAATCGTGTTGTTATACCCGAATCCGATATACGTATCAAAATCGACATTCTTAGATGCCAAATCTTTGGAGTGAAGCAACATTTCGTACTCAGAAAGTGGCTCAGAAAGCTGCAAATCCTTTTCTAGTCTGATACTGTCCGGAATGGTTTGAGAAATAAGTTCATCGATACTGTTAACCCCGATTTTGTCTAGCATTTCCGCTTTGTCAGTTTCATTGAGGCTGATGTGGCGGTTTACAAATTGCTGTGTGTTCATTATATACTTTAGAAAATTAGATTTTAATAAAATTGGTTTGTAAATTTAGTGAATTTTGTAAAAATAAAAAATCCCTATTTGCACAGAGATTTTATATTAGAACTTATTCGTGATGATACATTGCATCAATGATACTTTTATATTTTTGGATGACAATGTTTCTTTTGATTTTAAGAGTCGGTGTGATTTCTCCACTTTGAATTTCGAAATCAGCAGGCATTAAAACGAATTTTTTGATTTTCTCAAAACCAGGCAAATCCTTCTGAATATCGTCGATTAATTGATGATAAAAAGAAAGTACCTTTTCATTTTTCACGACGTCTACCCAATTCGTGAATGTCACACCTAAACTTTTTATTTTCTCCGTCATCGATTCGAAATTTGGAACAATGACAGCAGTTACATAAGGTTTATCTTCCGCCACCAACATTATCTGATTGATGTAACTGTTATTAGAAAACATATTCTCAATGGGTTGTGGAGCGATATATTTTCCGTTGGAAGTTTTCATCAGGTCTTTGATCCGGTCTGTAATCACAAGGTTGCCTTCATCATCCATAAATCCAGCATCACCTGTTTTCATCCAGCCATCATTATCAAAAACTTTCGCCGTTTCTTCCGGTTTGTTGTAATAACCTTTCATTAGCCCGCTTCCTTTCACTAGGATTTCATCATTCTCACCAATTTTGATTTGAGAATCTCCTAATAATTTTCCTGCAGTCCCGTATTTATATTTAGTAAAAGGAAAAGCTGTAATTGTAGCCGTAGTTTCCGTCATCCCGTAACCAACGGTGATATGGATTCCCATCGCATCAAAAAACTGTGTCACTTCTGCTGAAATAGAAGCACCTCCACAAGGCATAAACCAAAGTTTACCACCCAGTTTTTTCTTTACTTTACCAAAAACCAGAGCATTGGCGATTTTATTTTTAATATTAAGTCCAAATGGCATGCTTTGATTCAATCGTTTTTTCTCGGAAAATAAGCTTCCGTTTTCAATCGCCCAATTGAATATCTTCTTTTTCAAATCAGAACCCGAATTGACCATTTCGTTCAGTCCAGCATAGATTTTTTGATAGAATCTTGGAACGGAGCACATCATTGTCGGTTTCACTTCGGTCAATGCAGATGCAATCAGTTTTGGATTTTCCAGGAAACTGACCTTTGCACCGAAATGTAAACAAAGCAATGTCCAGCTTCTCTCAAAAACGTGTGTCAACGGCAAAAATGCCAACGAATGTTCATCTTCAAAACGTTTGAATTTGAAAAATTCCATATGTGCATCAAACGCTTTTAGGAAATTGGAATGTGTAATCATAACGCCTTTCGGAACTCCGGTTGTTCCTGACGTATAAATCAATGTTGCCAAATCATCTTCTCCTCTTTCAACAATTTCCAAATCCTCCGATGCTGATTCGATGAAAGTTTCTAAATAGGAAGAATTTTCTTTTAGCTTAATATATTTTTTCGAAACAATAATCTGCTTAAGAGGCAAACCTTTGTTTAAAAGATTTTGGCAAACATTGTATTGTTCCTGATTTCCTGCAAAAATAATCTCTGCTCCGGAATCCTTGATGATGTATTCCACTTGGTCTTCGCCATTGGTAGAATAAACCGGAACTGTAACCGCACCAATTGCCATAATTGCCAAATCAAAAATAATCCACTCGGCAGAATTATCCGCATATATAGAGACTTTGTCGTTTTCTTTTACGCCACTTGCTTTGAGTGCGTTGGCAGTTTTAAAGACTAATCTTTTGAGTTGATACCAGCCAAGCTCTTTCCATTCGTGGTCTTTTTTGAAACCTAGCGCTGGTTTAGTCGGATATAGGTTAACGTTTTTTTGAAGAAAACTAGTAACGTTGCTCATTAATAATAATTAAGTAGATGAAAGATAATAGATATGAGATAATAGACTTACAATCACTCTGTTTTATTGATGAAATTTATCTTTAATTTTCATAATCTTTATATTTTTTGAGATTCCATATAATTTTTGAGATGGAAATCTATACTTTCAGAAACCGGAATAAATTGATAATTCAGGAATTCTGTTATTTTTTGATTAGAAACTTTGGAATCTGTTCTTACCGTTTCGATGTTATTTTTACTTAATAATTTCAGAATCGGAAATAACCATCCGAAAAGAAACGAAATAATTGGCAAAACTTTGTAAATAAATTCTGGAACCAATTTAGCTTTCGGTTTTCCAAGTGCAGTTCTTACTTTATCAGAAACTAGACGGAATTTTTCATTTTGAGAAATGATGATAAAACGTTCTGCAAAAGCATTTTTATCCATCAGTTCAATGGCAATTTTCGCAACATCTCTTACGTCCACATAAGCAGTTCCGCCAGGAAAAGTTCTGGAATGGGAGGATTTTTTGAATAAATCTCCACTGCTATTTCCCCAGTTTCCTGTTCCGATAATTACACCCGGATTGATGATAACCGTATTAAGTCCTTCTGCCGAAGCTCTCCAAACTTCCATCTCTGAAAAATGTTTTGAAATCGAATATCCGGAATGTTCTAATTTCGGATTGAAATCAGAATTTTCATCCATCATTCCGTTTTCATTAAATCCATCCAAAACGGCGATAGAACTTACGAAAAGAAACTTTTTGACTAATGAATTTTCAACTGCATAAAGAAGATTTTTTGTTCCTTCTATATTAGTTTTATAAAGATTTCTATCATCTTTCGGATTGAAACTCACAACTGCAGCGCAATGATAAACTTCTTCAATTCCTTCTAAAGCATTTTGCAAAGACTCACTGGAATCAAAATCGGTATCAATCCATTGGATTTTATCAAAATAAAAATCTGCTTGGTCTGTATAAAATTGATAAGAAGCTCTGACTTCCTTTAGATTACTGGACTTTCTTTTAGTTGCACAAACGTTTTTGCCTTGTTTCAACAATTCGAGAGCGATAACTCTGCCTAAAATCCCTGTTGCTCCTGTCACTAAAATCATCCCTTAAGAGTTTTTAAGCTTTAAAAGTCTAACAATAAAAATTGAATTAGCTAACGAATAAGCCAGAATCAATCCAATGAAAAACCAAAAACTTCTGCCCTCCAAAAGCCATTCTCCATTTCCGGAAAGCGAATCCCTGAGAACGAAAAACAACAGCACAATCAAAAACAGATTGATAACTACAGAAAAAATCAAAATGATTTTATAAATGGTTTCTTGGTATTTTTTCATTTGAAATTGATTTCACAAAGATAATCTAATTCTGTAAGAAATCTTTCACAGCAGCATTGAAATCGACAGGATTATTTGCCTGAACCCAATGTTCCGCATTTTTGATTTTGATGAGTTTGTAATTCGGGAATTGTTGTCTGATTAAAAATTCATCTTGTGGAAGAATATAATTGGAATTAGCTCCGGCAATGAATAAAGTCGGGCCATTGAAAACACCGAACTTGATTGCATTGGAAACAAACTCGGTATATTTTTCTGCCAACGTCTCAAGATTGAATCTCCAAGCCAGTTTCTTCTCCTCCGTCCAATACAGATTCTTCATCAAAAACTGAATCACAAACTTCTCGTGGATATATTCTCCAAGAACTTTTTCTACATCCTGACGAGATTCAACCTTAGAAAAATCGACTGTTTGTAAAGCTTTGATAATTCCCTGATGGTGTGGCGGATAAGCTTTTGGAGAAATATCAGCAACAATCAGTTTTTTAACTCTTTCAGGAAAATTAATTGCGAATTGCATCACCGCTTTTCCACCAAGCGAATGTCCAAGAAGATTAGCTTTTTGAATATTATGTGCATCAAGATAATTCAAGATATCATTGGCCAAATCATCGTGCGTCATAGAATCTGAATGAAAACTGCGCCCGTGATTTCTCAAATCCAACAAATGTGTCGGCATCAACTCTCCAAATTCTTTTCCGAAACTTCCCCAATTATCAAGCATTCCGAACAATCCGTGGAAAACCAAAAGTGGTGTTTCTATTCTTTCTTCTCCGTATATTTTTGAATGTAAAATTTCCATTACTCTTTTTACTTAAATAAAATTCCAGACTAAATTCAATATTTAAACTATTAAAATCAAGCTTATTTAAAACTTAATTAAATGATTTTCAAATAGTTAAAAATCAACATTTAGTTGCTCCAATTTACAATAAATAATCGAAAAAACATTGAGACCCTATTGATAAAAATCACAATCGAAAATGCTGTTTTATTGGCTTCGAATGCAAAATGAGTATAAATACCTATAAGAAACTGTATTTGTCTTTATTGTGTTGATTTTCAACTCAAAATACCTTTGTAGCACAAAACAATTAAAACTTACTACAATGAAAAAATTATTCTCTTACCTATTAGCAGGTCTTTTTATGACCACAGTTTTCATCTCTTGCCACAGAAACGATGACGAAGATAACAGCGGAAATAATTCCGGAGGTTCGGCAACTTTGACCGCAGACAATTATGGTTTTGATGGTGGAAATGCCGGAAAATTCAGCTCTACGAAAGCCGGGATAGTGAAAACTTCTGCAGCTGGAATGACAATTCTTACCATCTCAGCAATCCGAGATGGCGGAAACGAGTCTATTAATATGGTTCTTTATGGTGATGTGAAAGTTCAGACTTATACTTTAGGAAACGGTTCGCAGAATGGAATCGTCATTAGAAAAGATTATCAAAACGTGACAGACCAAGCCAAATCTTATAGCACAGACAACAACGGTGCAAATCTAACCGGTGGTGGCGAAGTAAAAATAACCTCTGTCAACGGAAACAAGATTGAAGGAACTTTCTACGCAATAGCCTTCAACAATGCTAGAAGTGAGGCTTATGCAGAACAAGGTAAATTCAGTGGGACAATCAATTAATTCTGATGATGAGAAATTATAATAAATACATCATTTTGTTTTTGCTGACATCAGTATTTACCAATGCGCAAACTTGGGTAAAAACTTCCGCTCCGACAAACATACAGTATAAGGAGATCAGAACATATGGAAATACCATCTATGCTTTTGGCAAATCTCCGAGTGATTCAACACCGCAGACATTAGTAAGTTCTTCTGATGGCGGACAAACCTGGAAAGTGGGAACAATTCCTTTTTTATATACATCTTATCTCGTTGCAACCCCTGCCGGGTTGGTTGGTGGCAATGGAATGTTTACAAACCCTACTTCCAATTATACCGATGATGGCGGAACAACTTGGAAAAAAGTTACGGGAACTGAAAGCGAATATTTTTTTCCTGCAGGAATTTTGGCTAATGGTAAGCTACTGTATACTGACCAGCTTTTCAAAACTCTAAGTGTTTCACAAGATTATATTTCCTTAGGAACTAAGGTTTCAACTCCGGTAACTCCAGATTTTACGCACTTTGCAACCAATCCTTCCGGAAGAACTATTTTCGGACACGCAGGAAACTTTGGTTATGACTTGGCATATTCTGATGACAACGGCGCTACTCTTACCAACATTTCTCTAAAGAATATCATTGGAACCACAAAGCTAGCCCAAATGGTAACTTATGCCGGCAACAATACATTTTACACAGCAGGAGTCAATACCGATGTTTTAAAAAGCACCGATAATGGAAATACCTGGACCACCTGCTCTCCTATTTCTGCCGGATTGTATATTGTAAGTATAAAAGCCAATTCTGCAGGAAGATTGATTGTAAGTAAATCCGGAAATGTTTTTGTGACTTCCACAGACGGAGGGCAAACCTTTACAAGTATCACAAACGGATTGCCCGTAAATGGAAACGGAACCTTAGGAGTTACTTCTGATGGAAAATTCTGGGTAGCCTATACCGATGGTGCGCCAGGAACAAACAGCGGCGGAATCTATGTTCTGGAAGACAATCTTTCCACAAGTGAAACTGACAAGAATAATTTTACAATCTATCCAAATCCAGCAAAAGATTTTGTAAAAATTGACAAGCTTCCCAAAAATTCGGCGGTAAAGATTATGGATACTTCTGGAAAGTTAATTTATAGTTCTGTTTCAAAAAATGATACCGAAAAAATCAACACAAGTAATTTTGTGAACGGATTGTATTTTATTCAGATATCAGATGGTAAAAAAGTATCAACTCAAAAACTAATAATCAGAAAATAATATATTATTGATAAGGCTTTCACAAATAAAACTTTGAAAGCCTTTGTTTTAAATATTTTTGAAATCAATTTTATAATATATTTGTGTCAAACTCAAACCTGTGAAAATCAAAATAATATTTTATTCGATAAACCATGGCTAAAAAGCTGTCAATGGAAAACCTATACAGGGATAGAATTATTGGTGCGCAGGAGAAGTGTGGGCCCGTCACAGAGAAGAAACAAAGAGGAAGCGTGCACAAATCTAATAGAAATCCAAAAATTCCAGTAGGATATGTTTTGTGTGGTGAGTCAATTTATTTGTTGAAGTCTTTGGCAAAAAGCCAAAACTTTGACCAAAAATGTTAGCTAATCAAAGAAGAAAGTTTTTTGAAAATTTCGGTCAAAACTTGCTTTTTTCAAGGCGGAATGGCCAATTTGAGTGAATTTCGTTGGGTTTCGATTGTTTTAATGAGCGAAAATGAAAGATGCGACAGGGGTAGAAGGCATTCAACAGTA
>QFQW01000008.1 GCA_003248755.1 Chryseobacterium sp.
GAAAAACTAAGTCAAAAAGAAGTTGTTCCTGAAGAAAAATCAGAATCAGAAATATCCAGAAAAACACCATTGATTTCGAAAGAAAAAGAAGCGGATATCTTAGGACGATTAGAAGAATTTGAAAAATCGGAAAAGTTTCTGAATCGTGATATGTCTCTCGCTGTTCTTGCCGGACAACTGGATACCAACACCAAATATCTGTCGGAAATCATCAACAAATACAAGGAAAAAAATTACAACAATTACATTAACGAACTAAGAATCAATTATATAGCTTATCTTCTAAAAACCGATTCGGCTTATCTCAATTATAAAGTTAGCTATCTCGCTGAGAAAGCAGGTTTCTCCTCTCACAGTGCGTTTACAACGGTTTTCAAATCTGTTACTGGGATTTCACCAAATACTTACATCCAACAATTGACTCAGAATAAATAATGAAACGCTTAATTTTCATATTAATCATTTTTTCTTTTACCGGAATTTTCAAATCCCAGTATAATGAGCAATTGTACAAAAAGGCACTTTCAGATATTTATCAAAACCCTGACAGCGCTCAGAAAATAGCTTTGGAAATGCTAAAAAATGAGAAAAATCCGGACAATCTCATCAAGCTTTACAAATTGATGTCACATTCTTACATTTCAAAAAGAGATTTTGACAAATCTCTGGATTGGATTCTAAAGATGAAAGAACTGAGTAAAAATGTGACCAATCCTGAACAAAAAGTAAAAATCCTGAATGCCACGTCCATACAATACCAGCAAATGGGACTCAATAGCAAGACTTTGGAAATCTTGGATGAATCTTACCAAATTTGCAGCCAGCTTCCGGACGGAAAATTCAAGACTTATTATCTTGGTCTCAATTCTGCGCTGAGAGGTTTAGTTTATAAATCTCAGGATAACAACGAGTTGGCTTTGGAAAAACTGCTTATTGGATTGGAGTACATCAAAAAAGTCGGAAACTATGATAATGCCATTGCCAACTCCAGTGTTTTCCTATACAATATTGGGTATTGTTATTTTTATTTGAAAAGATATCAAGAAGCTGAAAAGTACTTTCTAAAATCCGCCGAAGTTGCAAAATCCGTTGGAGCTGAAAGTTTGGAAGCTTTTGCTTATAAAGGTTTATCAGAGAATCTGACGGTTTTGGGAAAACATCAGGAAGCAATAGAGCTTTTGAAAAAATCTGTCAATCTGTCCAAAAAAGTGGGCGACCTTGTCCTGAGTGAAGGAATTTATAAAGGTTTTTCGGACAATTATCTCGCTCTTCAAGATTGGAACAATTATGAAGTGTACAACAAACTGTACATCGAGACCAAATTTGCCAGAGAACAAAGCGAATTAGCTTCTCTCAACAAAAGCATCGATGTCCTGAATGAGGAAAACAACAAAAAAATCGAGGAACAAAAAAACAGATTGAGAATCATAAGCTTCATTATTATCTCCATTTCTTCAATCCTTTTTATTTGGTTCCTTCTTAAATTTATCAAGCACAAAAAGCGTAACAAATTATTAATAGAAAAGCTCAATCAAATCAACAAAATCACGACCTAAAAATGAAGAATATCTTTGACCAAAACGATACGTCACATTTCATCAAGAGAATCAATGCACTTACGGAAGATTCTTTCCCAAAATGGGGCGTAATGTCTGTTGATAAAATGCTGGCCCACTGCAACGTGACGTACGAACTCATCTACGAACAGGAAAAACACAAGAAACCCAATCGTGTGATGAAGTGGGTTTTGAAACAATTTGTAAAGCCAAAAGTAGTAAGCGAAACACCTTACAAGCATAACTCTCCAACCGCGGCAATGTTTGTGATTACGGACGATAAAAGCTTTGAGGAAGAGAAAAAACGCATCATCGGATTCATCCAGAAAACGCAACAATTGGGTGCAGAAGCTTTTGACGGAAAAGAGAGTTTCAACTTCGGAAAACTCACAGCAACCGAATGGAACAATATGATGTCCAAACATCTCGACCACCATTTGACACAATTTGGAGTTTGATATAATTTATCTCGCTTATTGACCATATCTTGCTGGTTTATGTTATCTGCTCAATCAAAGAAATCCGCAAGAAATAAATATAATTTGGGCAGCTTTTCCGTCTTCCACTCCCGCTTTTTTCTGTCATTGCGAACGAAGTGAAGCAATCTCTAGAACTTTAGTCATCGCAAGGACAGAAAAAGAGCTCCGTTCAAGCCGAGCTGCGTGTAAATCGAGTAACGAGATTAATCGATTCAAATAAAAAAACTAAGAGATAATTCAACGTTTAATTGATAATTATGAATAAACTTTTCTTTATTTTAATAATGACTTTCGGAAGCATTTTCATTCATGCTCAAGCTGAACGTCTTATTATGAATAATGCCGAATCATATATTGGAAAAATTGATAATAAAGCAGAAATTAAAGTGGGGTTTTATTCTGTTTTTCTAGATAAAGACTCTCCGGAAACATATAAAGTAAATGGCTATTCTGATGTTGAAGGAACGAAAGCCAATTTCAGCGGAACTATCATTCTAAATATTGAGAAAACAAAAAAATCACCAAAAGGCAATTTGAAAATTTACGATTTTAAATTTTCTGAAAAAGGAACAGGAAAACACAATGGAACTTTTTCTGGTGATATGCTTTTTTTAAGTTTAGGAAAATTAGCGGTTATAGGTTTTGAGGGCAATTGGGAAAACTATGAAAAATCGCTAAAGTTTCCTGTATATTTTGATAACAGTAATAAAATAATGAATAAATAAAATGAAACTTTTCACACCCATAACATTCAGAAATATAGAACTGAAAAACCGAATCGTCATGTCGCCAATGTGTATGTATTCCGCAGAGGAAGGCATTGCCAATGATTTCCACTTTGTTCATTATGGCAGTCGTGCTCAAGGCGGAGCCGGATTAATCATAACCGAAGCCACTGCCGTAGAGCCTCGTGGAAGAATCACGAACAAATGTCTGGGAATCTGGAATGACGAACAAGCTTTAGCCTTAAAAAAAATAGTTGACTTTGTTCATCAGAATTCGGAAAGCAAAATCGGGATTCAGCTAGCTCACGCGGGGCGAAAAGGTTCTGTTTCAGCTGAAACCAACCGACAAATGAGTTTGGAAGAAGGTTGGGAAACCATTGCACCAAGTCCGATTCCTTTTCATCATTCAGAAAGAATTCCACACGAATTATCTGTTAACGAAATCAAAAACCTGGTGGAAGATTTCAGAAAAGCAGCAAAAAGAGCGGTTGAAGCTGGATTTGACGTAATAGAAATTCACGGAGCGCACGGTTATTTGATTCATCAGTTTTTATCGCCACTTTCCAACACCAGAAACGACGAATATGGCGGAAATCCGGAAAAACGAGTAAGATTCCTGATGGAAATCGTAGATGCTGTTAATTCAGAAATAACAGACAATCAGGCACTTTTCGTAAGAATTTCCGGAACAGAATATGCTGAAAACGGCTGGGAAATCTCCGACAGTGTAGAATTGGCAAAAGTTCTAAAAACCAAGAATGTAGATTTGGTTGATGTTTCCAGTGGTGGCAATATCAATGGCGTAACCATTCCTTTGAGACCTGGTTACCAAGTTCCGTTGGCTGAAGATGTTAAGAGAATTTCAGAAATTGAGACCGGTGCAGTTGGTCTTATCACTTCTGCAGAACAGGCGGAAGAAATCCTTCAAAACGGACAAGCTGATTTGATTTTCCTTGCTAGAGAAATCTTGAGAAATCCTTATTTCGCCGTTCAATCTTCCTGGGAAAATGGGGATGATTGTTTTTATCCGCATCAATATCTGAGAGCGAAGCCTTAATAAAATAAATGAAAGAAGGTGATTATAAAATCTAAAAAAATTTATTTTCATCTATTTTTTAACAAAACCCACATTGATTTATTAGAAACTCTTACTCCTTTGCTAGTGTAAGAGTAAACAACCCAATAAGATCCTGATTGTAAAACTTTGTTATTTACTTTACCATTCCATAAAAATTCCTTTGTATGGGTATATATAAGTTTGCCATATCTATCATATATCTTAAGCTCTACATTTTGAAATGCGTCTAGTAATGAATAATCCCAAAAATCATTGAAGCTATCATTATTTGGGGAAAATGCATTCGGTAAAGTAACTGAATCAGGAACCACAGGAGGTCTAACAAGTGTAACTTTTTTAATTATATAACAATTATATTGATTCGTAATACGAACATATATATATTGTAGATTAGAGGAATAATTTGATAATAAGTCTGTAATTTGGTTCTCTCTTTTATCAGCATCGGATTGAGATGGATAAAATTCAAAGGTTTCATTATTTTCATTATTGATGATATTATATAGGTCAAAATAATATGTATCATCTAAAAATGATTTTGGTTGAAGTTCTAATTTTATATCTGCAATAGGATTAGGTAATATTGTAAAATTAGCTTTATACACTTCATAATAACCATCAGTTGCTGTAATCTTATAGATCAACCTATCTGCTCCAACAAATGAATCATTTATTTTTACAATTATTTTCCTGTTATTGATAGTTGAACTTCCATTATTAGGTTGTGTTAATATTTCAAGTTTGGAAAAAACGTGACCAGATACAGTAAATTTTGTATCGATTTCAAAATTGTGGCAAACATTTCCTATATTAGTATCATAGATATTATATGGGCAATTAGGAATAAAAACTGGAGCTGTCGTAAAACTAAACCCTGTGTAGGTTACCACGCACTGGTAATTTCCCTCTACCAAAGGCTGATACTCAAAAGTGTTAGCTCCCGGAATATCAACACCATCAAGCTGCCATTGAAATGTTAGGAAATCTTGATTATTTAACTTGAGATAAACACTCTCTTGAATACAATTTCCGTTAATTAAAATATATGGATCATTAGAAAAGCCAGTATAGCTACTTGCATAACCCGTATATTCAAAGCCCCCTACAAGATCAATATTCAAATCCTTATCTGATTGAATTTCTACATCTCCTGAGATTGGTACTATAGTATAATATCCCCATCCATCCTTACCAATAATTGGCGATGGGTTTAATAATAAACTCCCGTTCACCTTTACGTTAGCATCAATCTTCGTTTTAATTGACAATTTTGATTGCCCTTTATAACTTCCAATTTTATCAACAGCGGGGATTTTTATAATATTATCAAGAAATTGCATTGGTTTCGGAAAATATTCTTTATCTAATGGATAAGATAAGGTCATCGCACTTGTGTCATAGGTAAGATCTCTTACTGGCCCGACTACTCGGAAATCATACCCTCCAATCATTTGATACAAATAGATTGGCTCAGATGATTTTACATACATCCCTTTAGTTGGAATATCCCTTGGTTCTGGATTAGTAAAAGTCGGCTGCCCTCCATTTAAAAATTTATATGTCCCATATGGACCAATATAATGTTCGCCCTTGTTAAGCGTTATTGAAGCGCTTGATTCGTTATTAAAATAAATCTGAGTATTATCTCTGGTAGCTACGATCAATGCTTTTTCCATTCCTTTTTCAGAACGTGTCATACCATTAACTAAAAAATACTCTTTACCAATTCGATCTATTGGTATTGTTTGATCCATATTGATATTTCCGCTTACCTCTCCAATATCCTGACTAAGAAAATTCCCGTTATTAACAATAATAGGTTTATCAGAAGTTACTTTTGCTCCAATCAAGTTTGGATCATTGTCATCCAATATTACGGGTGGATTGGGATTATCTTCCTTCCGTGCCACAACTATATATGACTGATCCTTATTTAAAACTATATTAAGCTCATCATCTTTATTACCGTTTAAAAATGAAATCCTCGAATCATAATCTGATATTTTAATATGAGTATTGTCTTGGGTTGCCATAATAGATGTCTGATAATTCATTCCACTTGGATTATTACCATAAAGAATGATTTGATCCATTACAAGAAAAAATTCTTTTCCCAGAGCACTCTTTCCCTTTGAAGAAATCACTTCACTTTTACATCCGTCTCTACATCCTGCCATCCTCACGCTAGCATAAAAACTTTCTTTACCCGAAAGATGAAGCCCCATATTAGATGGCTGCATCACTCTTAAGATTGTTGATGCTTCTAACATAGAAGAATTTACTAAATATTCTACGGGATTATTTTTAGAAACAAAAACTTCTGCTATTTCTATATTATTGTTATAAATTTTTACTGGAAAAGAATTTTCTTTATCTGTAGAAATATATAAATTTAATTGGCTAATATCATAAGGTGATACTCTATAATATGGTGGGAACCAATGTTCAAGATCCAATTGTGCTCGTAAAAATAAATTGCACAGTAAAAAAATAAATATGAAAATTCTAAAAAACATCATCAAAAATACATAAAAAAAGGAGATTGCAGTTGCAATCTCCTTTTGAATTATAAAAGGACTTTACTAATTAACATCCCAGAATAGTTTTTTAGTAGCTTCATCACCTCCAATTTTGGCAGCAGCGGCATTAACATTAGCCTTATTAAGAACGTATTCCTGATCAGAATATGGCATTCTCACAGGTAAACCATTTAACTGATTATTAGGAGGCAAAATTAACGTTGGAGCATCTAATCTTCTTGTAAATAACCAAGATGCAAAACCTCTGTTGAAAAGTGCAATCCAAGCTTCCTGTCCAATAGATTGTTTCCAATTAGCTGCATTATATGGATTAGCCACAACGTAAGCAGCGCTATCAGTTGCAGAGACGCCGTTCTCCGCCATTGAAGCGGCTATAGCAGCATTATAAAAGCTTTCAGCTGTTCCTCCGACAGAATATCCTCTTTGAGCAGCCTCAGCTTTCATAAATAACACCTCAGTATAACTCAACAAATTAGCTGGAGCATTATTTGCTAAGAAAAAATCACTCATCTGAGAAAAGTTTGCAAAAGAGTTAAGTGTTCCGAAAACACCTCCATTGTAAACACCTCCTACTGTAGTAAACCAAACCTCTCTACGTGGGTCATTCTTAGAATTCATAAGATTAGTAACCAAATTGGTTGGTAAGAAATCCTGTCTTCCAGAAGCTACTAGATCATCATAGATTGGATTATTGAAAGTTCCACCTGCAAAAGTTAAACTATAAGATTCCGATTCACTAGAGATTACTCCACTTGTTACAGCTGATTCAGCAGCCGACTTAGCAGCAGCAGCATCAGTATCAGCGAGGTTAAGAGCCAATCTTAGTTTAATAGAATTAGCAAGATGCTTCCATTTTGTCATATCTCCTGCGTAAACTAAATCTCCAGTAGAATATCCAGCTGCGGATGTATTAATTGATGCAATAGCAGCGTCAATTCTAGACAATAAACTAGTATAGATAGATTTAGCATCATCATATTTCGGTGAAAACTGACCTTCATCAGCTTTAAGTGCTTCCGAATAAGGAATATCTCCATATGTATCAACTAAAGTTTCCCATACAGCAATTTGAGAAATTTCCAATGTTGCTAATTGATTTTGTTTAGTTACAGCAGACCCTCCTTCAGAAACTAGATTTTTCTTAGCCGTTTCAAAATTGTTTAATGAATAAACATACATTCTATTCCAATTGTTACGCGGCTGAGTTCTTGTAACCAAATTATAATTGGTTTCATCAGTATAGGTAGTTTCAGTCCATTGTTGAGTGAAAAATCTAAAATTATTAAAGTTTACACTACCTGTGAAAGTGTAATAAAAGAACTGCTGCTGACCCATAGCCAAAAGATTTGCTGATGGCAATACTTCCGGCTGTTTTGGATTCTCATTAAGAGATGTCAAATCTCTCTCACACGATGTCAAGCTAATTGCTGCTAAGACACCTATTGTTAATATATTAAATATCTTTTTCATTGTTTTAAATTTAGAATTTTAATGTAACATTTACACCGATATCTCTTGTAGTAGGAAGTGCCCCAATAGAAGATCCATAAGCACGATTTCCTCCGCCTACCATAGCCTCTGGGTCAGCATAAGGAAGATTCTTATGAATAATCCATAAATTTCTACCTACAATGGAGAATTTAGCCTCATTTAGAAAAGTTCCTGCTAATAGAGACTTAGGAAGGGAATATCCAATACTTGCTTCTCTCAATTTAACGAAAGAACCATCATAAACAAATCGCTTATTTGGCATAAATGCATACCCATCAAGTGATCCGAAATCCGAAGGATTAACTGTTACAGTGGTATTAACTTGACCATTTGGATTTACTCCCGGCCAGATTGTTCCACTTTCTCTATAATTAGCAGTTTCTGGATATAGACCTGTTGCTAATCCATAATACATATCTGTTGAGAAAACATCACCACCCTTACGAACATCGATTAAGAAACTTAATGAGAATCCTTTGTAATTGAAACTATTTCTCACGCCTCCAATCCAATCTGGAGTAGTATTACCTATAATCTGGTTGCTCTGTCTTAAATATCTACCTGTTGTTGGGTTAACAACTGGCTGACCATTTAAATAGACATAATCAGTACCAACCAAAGTTCCCCAAGCTTCGCCAACTCGCGCATTCATCGTTACTCCGCCTTGATAACTGGAAATCAACAAATTAGTAACCTGTGAAACGCCATTATCATAAAGAGCTACAACCTTATTTCTATTTTGCGACCAGTTTGCATTAATATCCCAAGTGAAATCAGTAGTCTTAATTGGTGTCAAGCCCAACTGTGCTTCCCATCCCCAGTTATCAATTTGTCCTGCATTAAGCGCGGCGTTCAAAACACCTGAAGTAGAAGAAACTGCAAGTGTCGGTAGAATCTGATCAATTGTTTTGGTTTTGTAATATGCTACATCCGCAGTAATCCTACCATTAAAGAAATGAGCTTCTGTACCCACCTCAAATTCTTTCGATCTTTGTGGTTTTAAGTTAGCATTCGGCTGATTGGTTTGAGATTGGAAAATACCTGTACTACCAAAAAAACCTGCAGGCGTATAAGTGTTAGCTAACAAATACGGGTCAGCAGTGCCTCCTACCTCAGCATAGTTTGCTCTTAATTTCCAGAAACTCAACCAATTCGTTTTAATAAGTTCAGATGCAATAAATGATCCGGTAACTGAAGGATAAGAATAGCTATTGTTATCAGAAGGTAACGTAGAACTCTGATCCGCTCTGAAAGTTCCGTCTAAATAAAATATTTTATAGAAATCGATTGAAGCAGTTGCATAACCACTATTTGTTTGAGTTGTCCACTCAGTTTCTGCAGGAGCCAAAGTAGGATTTGCAGAATTCCCTAATGAATATAAACCAGGAACAACTAAACCTCCTTCTGTACTAGCATAGATTGAATTTAAGTAGTTTCTTCTAATATTACCACCAACAATACCACTAACATTAATATCATCAGTAATGTTAAATTTATAGTTAGCAAATAAATCGTAATTAGTCTCTGTTCTTAAAATATCATTTCTTGAATATCCTGAATCAGCATTATTTTGAGCTGCCCCAAAGGTTTGCGCAACAGAACCTTTTGCTAATCTATTTTCGATTGATAGATTAGATCTATCATAAGAAACTTTACCCGTTACAGTGAAATTTTTAGATATATCATAGGTTAAGCTTGCAATATTAAAGCTTCGATTTCTTTTATCAGAAGAATAGTTTTCATAAACCTGAAAATATGGGTTATTCCAATATCCTAAATGATTGTCATTAGAATAATACCTGTTCCATCCTACGTTACCATAATTGTTAGATTCAGAAGGATTCTTGACATTATTAAAATAAGCATCTCTCAAAGCGTTTAAGTCAACGTTTGTTTGCCACCATTGTCTAAATCCTGACATTAAGTTGTCAGAATAGCCAGTGACGTTTCTTCCTCTGGTATCTTGTAAGGTCATAGTCGAGTAAAAAGACCCATGAAGTTTCTCCGTAAAATCATAATTAACCTTTAAAGAAAAAGTATTTTTGGCAATATGAGAATTTGGAACAATACCATCAGCCGTCATATTGTCATAAGTAAAAAGTATATTTTTACCTTTTGCGCCTTTTTCTAAACTAATAGTGTTAGTATAAGTTACTGGTGTTTGGAAAAATTCTATTGGTCCATTTTTAGCAGCTACCCAAGGAGTTGCTTTTCCAAAATTAGGAGACGTTGGATCAAATGAATCCCATTGATATACTAACAGATTAGGATTAAATGCTGGACCCCAAGATGCATCTTCGTAGAAATTAGCATAGGGATGACCGTCTGGCGCATCTGCTTCCCTGTAAAAAGAAGGATCATAACCTCCTCCATACTTATTTTGATATTTTGGGAAAGTACTTTTATCAATAGAACCAGCCTGTACTGTAGAAGATAGAGTAACTCCCCATGAACCATCATCCTTACCTTTACCATTTTTAGTAACAATAACAATTACCCCATTCAAACCTCTTTCTCCGTATAATGCTGATGCCGCAGCTCCTTTTAGAACATTTATTGACTCGATGTCCTCTTGATTAATGTCTGACAAAGCATTACCATAATCTACAGGGCTACCATTAAGAGCACTACTATAAGTAGAAGTGTTATTCACGGGTGAACCATCGATTACAATTAATGGATTACCACCTTGCACAGTTTTTACACCTCTAATCAAAAGATTAGCTGAACCGCCAAAGTTGTTTGTTGTAGTTACATTAAGACCTGCAACTTTACCCGACAACTGGGAAGCAATATTCCCCGTATTTGTAGTTCCGTCAGATAAAGCACTTGCCTTAATTTCCTGAGAAGCATAACCTAAAGATTTTTTTTCTCTTTTGATACCTAAAGCCGTTACGACTACGCCTTCGATATCTTGCGTCTTAGCTGTATCTTTTACCGTTTGTGCAGATACCACTGCAAAAGACGACGAAAGAACTACTGCCAACACACTTGTTGTTAATTTTTTCATATCAAATCAAATTTTTCAATAAACAAAAATGCAAAACATTATTAATATATACAACATAAATTCTTAAAAATTTGTTAATAATATTTAATAAAGCCTTACTAATACATAACTTTGTCATATTATTTTTTATTATGCAATTAATACAAAATTTTTCAGAAACACTCATAGAAGCCGGCTGCGACGAAGTTGGTAGAGGCTGCTTAGCTGGGCCTGTCGTTGCTGCCGCTGTAATTGTTGGTAAAAATTTTAAGCAAAATTTAGTTAACGATTCTAAAACGTTAAATTTCAAAACAAGACAGAATCTCGATATATATATCCGTGAGAATGCAGTGGATTTTGCCATTGCAGAACTTTCCCCGGAGTTTACAGATCAGCATAATATACTTAACGCCAGCTTACACGCAATGCATCTCGCGCTCGACCAATTGAAAACAAGACCTGAACTGATCCTAGTTGATGGCAACAAATTTCATCCTTACAATTATACTCCGCATCATTGCATCATCAAGGGTGACAGCAAATATCTTTCGATTGCCGCTGCATCTATCCTTGCAAAAAACTATCGTGATAACTTAATGATAAAGCTTCACGATGAATTTCCTGAGTATGGATGGAATACTAATTTCGGGTACTGTACAAAAACTCATCAAAAAGCTTTGAAGAAATTTGGTCCAAATATCCATCACAGAAAATCTTTCCGTCTGGATTATGATGTGGAAATTGATTAAAAGAATTTGAAACTATTTTGTAAATTGCTTCTTTAATATATAAGATGCAAAACTCATATACCGTCATCAATGCTTCTGCTGGGTCAGGGAAAACATATCGTCTGGTTCAAAGCCTGTTGATAATTTGTTTGAGGTTTCCAAATCAGTCAGATGCCATCAGAACCATTTTGGCATTGACATTCACCAACAAAGCCGCCAAAGAAATGAAGGAAAGAATCCTTTTCTATCTTGGCGAGTTTGTAAAACATAATTATTCCGAAAATCAAGACCTAAAAAACATTCAAGAAGCATTAGCTGAGAAAGGTTACAGAGTTACTTTGGAAGATTTGCATCACCGTTCTCAGAAAGTTCTCGATTATATTTTGCATCACTATTCTACGCTTAATATCGGAACGATTGACAAGTTCAATTCCCGATTGGTAAAGAGTTTTTCTTATGAATTAGGTTTGGCTCAGAACTTCAATCTGGAAATTCAACCAGAACCTTATTTGATTGAAGCAGTTGATAAAATGCTGGATGAAATTGGTGAAGACGAAACCGTTTCCGATGCTTTTATGGATTTCATTAATTATAATCTGGATAATAATGAACGTGTCAACCTGAACCAAACACTTTATAATTCGGCGAAGAAATTTGTGAACGATGTCCATTATAAGCCTTTGCAGGACAATAAAGATTTTGAATGGCAAGCTTATGAAAACAAGAAAAATGAACTTAGGGAAAACATCAATACTTATAAAACAAAATCGCTTGAAATTACAAAACAAGCTTTAGAATTAATTAAAAATCGAGGGATTGAAATCGAGGATTTTGCAAGTGGAAAAAGCGGAATCGGTGGTTTTTTTGTCAATATTTTAGAGTTTCATAAAATCAAGGATAAAAAATTCCCCTTTCCTACAACATCGGAAGAATCTAAGATTGAAACATTCTTAAAAGGTGCATCCACAAAAGGAAAACACAAACAATCCGAAATTCTGGACATTCTTCCTCAACTGATTTCCTGGCGACGAGAAATCATAGATTTATATATCAATTCCCAGAAAAAAGAAAAAGTTCTGCAAGCGATTCTTCCTTTGAAAGTGAATGCGGATATTCAGAAAAAATTATTGGAGATTGAGGAAGAAAATGACTTGGTTTTGCTTTCGAAATTTAATATTTTGATTAATGAAAATCTCAGGAATGAACCTTCAGCTTTTATTTACGAGAAAGTAGGAACACAATTTCAGCATTACTTTTTTGATGAGTTTCAGGATACCTCATCGATGCAATGGCAGAATTTTCTTCCACTTCGTGATAACAGCATCACTTCCGACAATACAAGTTTCACCATTGTTGGCGACCCGAAACAGAGCATCTACAGATTTCGTGGCGGAGAAAGTGAACTGATGCTCGACATTATTAATAAAAAAGAAATCACGCCGAAATTCGCGACTCTGGAAAACCTCGAATTTAATTGGAGAAGTGCCAAAAATATCGTTGATTTTAATAATCGGTTGTACGATTTTATGTCACAGGATTTGAATGAAGAACATCAGAAAATATTCGGAGACAATGCAGTTCAAGGTGCAAAATCCAAATTGGAAGGTCGAGTGAAAATTCATCTATTAGAAAATTCTACCAAGGATATTTTCTACGAAGAAACTGTGGAAAAAATGCAGAATGACATCCAGGAATGTCTGGATAATGGTTTTGATTTTTCTGATATCACCATTCTTTGCCGAGGAAATTCTGATATTTTCAATTATTCTCAGTTATTAGGAAATTTGAAAGTTAATTATAAAGGAAAAGAAACATACATCAAAACGATTTCTGAGAAAGGTTTGACGCTTGATTTGGCATTTACTCTAAAAGCTTTGATTGAGTTTTTGAAATGGAATCTCGTTCCGAAAAACCGTCAGTTTTTGGTAAAAATGATGTACTTTTTGAATGTTTCGGGAAGAATTAAAATGACAGATTTCACTTCAGAAATTAGAGAAATTCTGAGCCTAGAATCAAAAACTGAAATCGAGGATTTTATCAATTCAAAATATAATGTAAAGCTTGTTCAGAAAGATATTCCTCAACTTAATCTTTATAATTTTATCGAATATTACGTTCACGAATTTTCTGTCGAGAATAAGGAAACCGATTTCCTTTTGAATTTCCTGGAAATGCTTCATAATTATACCCAAAATGCAGGCGCAACATTGAAAGAATTTTTGAAATTCTGGGAAGATGAAGCTTCTAAAATAAGTATTCAGGCGAGTGAAAATGTTGATGCGATTCAGATTATGACGATTCATAAGGCAAAAGGTCTGGAATTCCCAATTGTTTTTATCCCAATGAGAAATGAGAACAGCGACAAAAAATTCTCCGAATGGTTTGATTTGGGAAGCGAAGATGAACTTAAAACCGTAATTCTAAATCAGTTTTCTCCCGAACTGGAAAGATATGATGAGGAATTGGCGAGCTTCAATTCAATTAACTCCTATCGAAATAAAATTGACCGCTTCTGCATCCAATATGTCGCGACAACCCGACCTGCGGAACAGCTTTTTTTATACTTGGAAAAACCCAACAAATCAGCCAATCATTTGGAATTATATGATTTTGTGACACAATTCCAGCCAATAGAAAATGGAGAAAAACCAGATTCTTTCGATATATTTGAAACCTCAGCAGAATCATTAAAAAAACAAAAGAGAAAAGAGAAAAAGGAATATCTGTCGGAGAACATCCATTCGATTTCCCAAACGACCGAAAAAGCTTCCAATATAGAAATCGCAACGACATCAAAAAGTTATCAAAATCGTGTAGAACATGTACGAATGGGGATTTTCACACACGAAGTCTTATCCAAAATCAAAACTAAAAAAGATGTCCCAAAAGTTCTCAATTCTTATCTTTTGGAAGGGATCGTGACCATTGAAGAAAAAAGATCGATCCTCGGAAGAATTGAAGCTATTCTGAATGATAAGAATTATTCTACTTATTTTGAAGAGAATTTGAAAATCATCAATGAGAGAGAAATGTTTGCAACGGAAAATGAAATTTCAAAAACCTATCGCCCAGACCGATTAATAGAAACCAAAGACGGAATCATAATTGTAGATTTCAAAACCGGGGAAGAAAAGGAGAAAGACCAAAAACAAGTTAAACTTTATAAAGATAAACTTGAACAGTTTGGAAAAAAAGTGATTAAAACTGATATAATTTATATTTAATTTAAAATTCATTAGTAAAATGAAAATAATCTGCATAGGAAGAAATTACGGCGAACACGCCAAAGAATTAGGAAATGAAATCCCCGAAGACCCAGTAATCTTTATGAAACCTGACACAGCGATTTTGAAAAAAGGTGCTGATTTTTATATTCCGGAATTCTCTGATGATGTTCATTATGAATTGGAAGTGGTTTTGAAAATCTCAAAAGGCGGAAAATATATCCAGAAAGAAAATGCAGGAAAACATTATGACGAGATTGGTCTCGGCATCGATTTTACAGCAAGAGATTTGCAAACCAAATTAAAAGATAAAGGTCTGCCTTGGGAATTGGCAAAAGGCTTTGATGGTTCGGCTGTGGTTTCGGATTTTGTTTCCAAGGAGAACTATGATTTAAAGAATCTCAATTTTTCTCTGACAAAAAACAGCGAACAAGTCCAAAACGGAAATATAAAAGATATGATTTTTGGTTTTGATGATATTATTGCTTTTGCTTCTCGGTATTTCACCTTGAGAGTCGGTGATTTAATTTTCACAGGAACACCCAAAGGTGTGGGCAAAGTTTCTGAAAATGATTTGCTGGAAGCATTTCTTGAAGAGAAAAAATTGTTTTCTCTGAAAATTCAGTAACTTTTCATGTAATTTATATCATACTTAGAAACATGAAAGTGGCTAAGTTTTTGCTCTTATATAATTAGAAATCCTATAAACCTTGAGATTATGAAAAAAATTATTTTACCTGTAGATTTCTCCGACAGCTCCGACAAATTGGTAGATTATGCTGTTAGTTTTGCGAAAGATATTAATGCTGAGATTGCACTGATTCACGTTGCTGCAACGGATATTGGTTTTGTAATTGGTGATATGGGTTTCCAGTATTTTCCGGAAGTGGAAGAAAATGAAATCAAATTTGAATTAAAAGAACTCAACAAATTGGAACAAAGAGTGATTTCTCAAGGCGTGAATTGCACACATATTCTTAAACAAGGCATTGCTGGCGATACAATTTTGGAATATTCTGACGAAAACAATGCCGATTATATTGTGGTTGGTTCTCACGGAAGAAGCGGTGTTTACGATGTTTTCATCGGTAGTTTGACCAAAGAAATTACCAGAAAATCAAAAATACCGGTTTTGGTTGTTCCTTGTCACGATGAAGAATAATTTCAAGATCAAGTCAAAAGATCAAAAAATAAAAGAACCCGTCTCGTTGCAATAACAAGACGGGTTTTTTATAAATATAATCAATTTATTTAACCTTCGTTTTTGTAAATTTTTGGGTCGTAATAAGGATGTTTACCTTCTGTTGGAGAATGATAATCCTTATCTTTTTGTGCTCCTAATGTAACTACCAAAATATAGCACCAATAGGTGAAAAATCCTGAAGCTACCAAAAATAAAATCCAATTCAAAACATTAGCAGTAAGGTCGAAGAAACCAAAGGACCATTTGAATGCTGCACTTAATGCTAACCAGAAAGATGTCATATTTTTCTTTTTTTTAAATTAACTTTGCACAAATTTATAAAAAATGTTTCGATTACTTTCTAAAGAAAGCAATATTTTTTCGGTTCCCGTTTATATCGGTTTTTTGTTTCTGATATTTTTATCACTTAATTTACTAGATTTCAAATACATAGATATATTTCCAGCAATTATTACATTTATGGGAATCAGTTTGGGATATTTTTTATTCAATGCGATTGCACTTAATCAGTTTTCGCATCTCCCACTTTTTCTTTATACGATATTTGTGGCTTCGTTTTATGACGGAACCATTGAATTAGGATTAGCATTTACATTCTTACTGAGTTCCATTTTATTATTGATTCTCACGAGCCAAAACGACCAATTGAGAAAAAGTTCTTTTATGTTGGTTGGTTCTATTTTAGCTTTCAATTATTTGGTTTTTCCGCCAAGCTGGCCGATGGGCGTTTTCGTTATCTTCCATATTATCGGAACTTCGGGAAGAATCGGGCTTAATATTTTCAGATTATTGTTTGGGATTATTCTGATTGTATTGAGTTATTTTGGCTTGATGTATCTCATCCATTATACGACTTGGGACAAAACTTATTTACCTTTCTATGGGAAATTCGAAGCGCTGGATTCTTACTTCCCATTATATATTTTGAGTCCGATTGCACTGATGTTGCTGTACGCGCTTTCTGACCATTTCAAACATTACAACGAAAAAAGTCCAATCAGCCGGTACAAATATACCTTTGTTCTCGTATTCTCTCTTGCTCAACTGATTACGATTATCTTTTATATGGGAACAAATTATGAATATCTATTACTTCTGGCTTTGCCTTCAAGCATTGTCATTAGCAGAATGTTACGTTTTCTACCCAAATACTGGATGCAGGAATTGGGACTTTGGATAATTGTCTTTACACTTGCAATCTTTAAAATTGCTAATTTTGTATAAAATTTAAATTTGATGTCGAATGATTCAGATAGATGATAAATTAATTTCAGAAGATATATTTGCCCAAAGCTTTGTTTGCAATCTTACCAAATGTAAGGGCGCTTGCTGTGTAGATGGTGATACAGGTGCTCCGCTCGATAAGGATGAACTGCCAATCCTTGACGAAATTTTCCCTAAAGTAAAACCTTATCTAAGACCAGAAGGCATAAAAGCTATCGAAGAGCAAGGAACTTGGGTTATTGATGATTATGACGGTGGTTACGTTACAACTTTGGTCAACGGAAGCGAATGCGCTTACGTCATTTTTGATGAAAAAGGAACGACAAAATGTGGCATCGAAAAAGCCTATGAAGACGGCGCTGTAGATTGGAAAAAACCAATTTCTTGTCATCTTTATCCAATCCGTGTGAATGAATACAAAACTTTTTCTGCGCTCAACTATCACGAATGGGATATTTGCAGTGATGCTTGTACATTGGGTTCAGAATTGCAGGTTAGGATTTTTCAGTTTTTGAAGGAGCCGCTTATTAGAAAATACGGTCAGGATTTTTACAATACCCTTTGTGAAGCGGCTGAAGAATGGGAAAAAGAATATAATTCTTAATTAGATTAGTTTTCTACAGATATAACAAAAAAGGATTCAAATTAATTTCGAATCCTTTTTTGTTATTTTATACCCAAATTCAATTATTTGAATTCATCATCAGAAACCGGCTGATTGATTTTGATATCAGAATTTTTCACTGTGACCTGTTGTCCACCTGCATCTACAGACATCTCTTCTGGAAATTTGATTCCATCAACATCAACATATTTTGAAATCGTCATCGTTCCCTTATCACCTTCGGTTTTATAAAGCAGATTGGTTTTTGCATCAAAATAATATTTACTGTCATCAGAAGATAAAACGTTATAATCTTTACCATCAATCTGCTTTTTCTCAACAGTTTTAATTTTGTCGGGATTCATTCCAAGTGCCTCCATCAGTTTTGCATCTTTTAGTTTTGCAATTTGGTCTGCAGGGAAATCCATTTTTTGCCCCATTTGATTAGCATAGCCTTTTTCCCCATCAAAAACCTGAACCATCTCCTGCCCCATCATAGTTTGGCTGGATTTGAACTTGTTGTCCTTCTTCACAGTTTTTCCTTCCATCTCCATTCCCATCACGCTGATGGTGTTTTTCATAGAAAGTGTTTTTACAGACTCCAGTTTTTGTTTTCCTCCAAGTGCAGTAATATAATTATCTATCACTTGCTTTGCTGTCTGAGCAGAAATATTTGCCACTGCCGCAACAGAAAGAGCAAATGTTAAAATCATTTTTTTCATTTTAATTTTTATTTTATATGAACGAATATAGTGAAATTCACAGAATAATACTTTTCTGTTAGTTCACATCTAAATGTTTTTGTTACAAAAAATAAAACAACTTCGGAATTTGAAGTTGTTTTTTGATTGACTCAGAACCTATTAATCTTTCTTTTTGATATCGTCTTTTACATCTTTGTAAGTATCACTTACAGCATTTGCCCCTTTCTTAGCCGTTTTCCCTGTCCACTTCGCAGCATTTTTCACACCTTTTTTTGTAGCTTTTGCGC
The DNA here is from genome assembly GCA_003248755.1 of Chryseobacterium sp. Lineage (GTDB taxonomy): Bacteria > Bacteroidota > Bacteroidia > Flavobacteriales > Weeksellaceae > Epilithonimonas. Next base: position 18,834 of record QFQW01000008.1, read on the forward strand.
CCTTTTCAGCCGTCTTACCTGTCCATTCCGCACCGTCTTTTACACCTTCTGCCGTTGCTTTTGCGCCTTTTTCCGCTGTTTTACCGGTCCACTTTGCTGCATCTTTTACACCTTCTCCAGTTGCTTTTGCGCCTTTTTTAACAGCAGTTCCTACAGCTTTTGAGTCTTTTTTGACTTCTTCTTTTACTGTTTGAGCATTCATTGCAACTGCTACAAATAGAATTGCTGCTAATGATAATAGTCTCTTTTTCATCGTTTTTTTATTTTAAAAATTAATGTTACAATATTAGCATAAAGTAAGCCAAAAATATTCAGTAATTATTTAATTTTTAAAAATAAATTTTCTTAGATATTTCAATTAATAAAAATAATATTTTTGCAAAACTTATGACCAAGATAAATCCTGCCTCCAAAAGAAAAATTCACCGGAAAAGAAAAAGGACGTTCATAAAGAAACGTTGGATTCTGTTGATTATACTCTGTATTACTTTGTTAGGGACAGGTTTTTATCTTAGACAGAAAATCAATTATTACTTCGCTTATTATCTAGGAAAGCACTTTAAGCACAAGAAACTCTCAAATACAGAAACCGAATCTCAAAGAATCGAAAAAATAATTGGACTCTATTCTAATCAGACTTTTGGTTTTGATATTTCTCATTATCAAAGAAAAGAAGACATTCAGTGGGACAGCTTGAGTATAGGAAACAGGACTATTCCTCTGAAATTTGTGGTTCTGAGAGCAAGTATGGGAAACAGAAAACTGGATAAAAATTTTGACCATTTCTGGGAAACTGCTAAACAACATAACCTGATTTGTGGCGCTTATCATTTTTATCGTCCGGATGAGGACCCTGTGATGCAGGCGAATTCTTTCCTTTCTGTTGCGAAATTAGAATCAGGCGACCTTCCACCAATTCTTGATATTGAAAAAAATCCTAGAAAAAAATCAAAAGAGCAATTGGTTTCTGACCTCAAAGTCTGGATTAAAATAATGGAAGATACTTACGGTGAAAAACCAATTATCTACACTTATTACCATTACTACAAAGATTATCTTAAAGGCGAATTTGATGATTATCCACTTTGGTTGGCCAATTATAATGATGTTCCGACTCCTTCGCCTGAAGATGAATGGCAGTTCTGGCAATTCTCGGAAAACGGAATTGTTTACGGCATTAATTCCAAAGTAGATTTGGATATTTATAATGGTAATCTCTGGTCGCTGAAAATGTTGACAATTGATTAAAAAAATTGTATTTTTAGAAAAAATCTAAAAATTGTTCTTATAAATTGCTCAATATTTAACTAAAAAAGTAATAATCTATATAAAAACTTTAACCAAAAAATTCAAATATATTCAAGATGAGAAAGATTCACACTCTAATTTTACTTCTATTCATTTTTGTAGGACTGAATGCGCAAGAAACATATCAAAACGTTACTATCAATTATAAAGACAATAATCAGTTAAAAAATATTCTGGAAATATTAGAAGCCGACCACTTTATAAGAAACGAAAAAGAAATCAGAATCATTATTCCTCGCTCAAAGGCCAAAATTCTCCAAAATCAGGGAATTACTTTTAAGATTACAGATATTGATGTGCAAAAAACACATCAAAAGAAATTGGCTGATGAGTTACTTTATAAAAATCCTGGCATCAACTGTTATAATTTCCCGGTATATATTACCCCTTCTAATTATAAAACGGGATCAATGGCCGGTTATTTAAATTATGACGAAGTACTTTCGGAATTAGATTTAATGACTAGCCTATTTCCAAATTTAATTACAGGTAAATCGCCAATTGGTAACTTTTTAACGTCTGAAGAAAGGCCAATATACAATATAAAAATTTCTGATAATCCTAATCTTGATGAGAACGAAAACAGGGTTTTGTTCACTGCTTTGCATCATGCAAGAGAGCCAGGATCTATGCAACAGCTAATCTTTTTTATGTGGTATCTATTAGAAAATTATAATTCTGATGTGCAAATAAAAAAATTAATAGACAATACAGAGATATATTTTGTCCCTGTTGTAAATCCAGATGGATATGTCTATAATCAAACTACAAATCCCAACGGAGGAGGAATGTGGCGAAAAAACAGAAGAGACAATAACAATGGAAGTTTTGGGGTAGATCTAAACAGAAATTATGGATATGAATGGGGTGGGTCCGGCTCCTCGACCTATACTACTAGTGAGTCGTATAGAGGTCCATACGCTTTTTCTGAGCCCGAAACACAGGCGATAAAATGGTTGTGTGAGACCAAAAATTTCAAAGTTGCCATAAATAATCACAATTCTGGAAATATCTTTCTTTACCCTAATAGTTATACCACAGATCCTAGTCCTGATGAAAATATTTTCAAAATGTTATCCGATAAATTTGTTGAAAAGACTAATTATATCAATGGAAGTTTTTCCAATGTCTTATATCTTGGCGCTGGGAATTCTGATGATTGGATGTATAGTGACATTTCATCTAAACCAAAGATCTTTTCTTTTACCCCAGAAATTGGAGATGATTTTTGGGACACTCCTTCAAAGACGGAAGTCAATGTCAATAAAATGTTGTCCAGTAACCTTGCTATTTTAAAAGTGGTGAATAATTATGGACAATTTAAAGACAATTCTTTCGGAAACATTTCAGATGTCAACTATGATTATCAATTTACTTTTCAAAAAATTGGATTTGGAGACAATGGTAGTTTTAATGTTAAGCTAATTCCAATTTCCTCAAACATCAGTTCTGTTTCAGAAGCTAAAAATTATTCTAATTTAACATTAGGTCAAACTGTTAATGATAGTTTCGCGATAAGCCTTAATCCTAATATTATATCTGGAGACGAAGTAATTTTTAAAATCATAATAAATAACGGAATTTATGATGAAGAAATTCTTATGTCAAAAAGATATGCAGAAGACATTGTAAAATTCTATGACGATTGTACAACATTAGATCAATGGAACGCGACTGGCATATGGGGTGTTTATCAGCTTGTTACACCTGCAAAGTCACTTACCAATAATCCTACGGATACTAATATTACAACTGGAGCAAGTCATATTACGACAAAACAGTTTATTGATTTAACAAATTCTTTAACAGCAAAATTAACTTATAGAGTTAATTGGTCAGTCATGGAAAACGGACGTTATGCTGGAATTCAAGTTTCTGAAGACGGTATAAATTGGGTTAATCAATGTGGAAAAAGAACAACAGTAGGTACATCAAGTGAAAATTATAATCAACCAATATATTCTGGATTTACAAATGAGTGGAAATTTGGCACTTGGACTGATGAAGAGATTAATTTGTCCGAGTATGTAGGAAAGAAAATATATTTGCGATATAAATCTGTAATGCCTGGTCCATATTCATCCACACAAGGAGTTATAAAAGTCGATGAAATTAAAGTTACGGCCATTGATAATAAGAAACTGGAACTTAATGAATCCTTTACAAAGAAAATTTCAATTTATCCTAATCCTGTTGAAAATGTACTTTTTATAAAAAATGCAGATAGTAATATTTATAAAATACATTCTACAACTGGGCAAATGATTCAACAAGGGATTATTTCCAATGGCCAGATTTTTGTTTCCAAATTAGTAAAAGGTCTTTATTTTATATCTATAAAAAACAATAGTAATAAAGATTTGAAGATCAAATTCATCAAAAAATAATTCTTTCATTAACATAAAAAACAATAGAGCTTTTTGAAGCTCTATTGTTTTAAAATATTAAATGTTAATTTTTTATAAACTCTATCACATCCTTGTTCAACTCTTCCGCTCTTTCAACAGGAACGCCGTGAGAAGCACCTTTATAAATTTTAAGTTTAGAATTCGGGATTTCTTTTGCGATGTATTCTGTATGAGAACGGAGAATCAAATCATTTTCTCCGGCAACTACAAAAACTTTGGCTTTGATATTATTCAATTGTTCTTTTGTAATTTTTGGCTCGTCAATCATCAGCTGAAGCAATCTGATATCACGTTCGGGCTTCTTTTCTATTCGCATTTTTGCAGCATCTTTCTTCATATTTTCCACTTCAGTTTCACCTACTCCATTAGGGAAAACATTGGCTCCGCTTGTGATGATTTTATTTGCCATTTTTGGGTATTTGATAGCAAATTCAATCGCCGTGTTACCACCATCGCTCCAGCCGAGAATATTGATCTTCTTTAATTTTAATTCATCTGCCAAGGCTTTCACATCGTCGGCAAATTTTTTATAGGTTAAGGGTTCTGTTGATGTATCCGTACTTTTCCCCTGCGCTCTTGTGTCCATTGCAACCACCATAAAATGTTTGGAAAGTTCAGGAATTTCTTTAGTGAAAGCATCAATGCTTCCACCATTTCCGTGAAGCAAAAATAATGGCTCTCCTTTTCCGTAAACTTCATAATAGATATCAGCGTCTTTCAGATGAAGAATTTTTCCTGCTTCTGCATTGTTTCCGAAAATTGGAACTTGAGCAAAACCAAGATTATAAACAAGAAAAGTGATTAAGTATATTATTTTCATTTTGATACGATTGATAATCAAATTTAAAAATAAATCAAATTACTTTTGAACTTTCACATCGATATTAATTGCCGGTGCTGCCATTCCGATTTTTTCCCAATTACCATAAAATGAACGGTAATAGCCAGACCTGAATAATGCACCACTCAAAGATACCTTCCCATTAGATTGCCCAATAAACTGAATGCCGACAAAAAATTTTCCCTGAAGCCAAATCTTTTCATTACTAACATCCAGCGAATAACTAAAATCCTTCAAATCATCTTTACCAATCGTTGCAATGATGTCTTTGTTCAAAATCAGATTGTTCGGTTTTCCGTCTTTTTCATCATAAATTGTATAACGAACTTTGATGGGCGTTGTAGATTCGAATCTGGCAAAATTCATATTGATTTTGGTAATCTTCAACTTCTTGTTGGAATTGAATTCCACAGCAGTTTCTTCCACAACTTCGTTTCCTTTATCCATGTTAGGGTTGAACATCATAGACTTTGACTTGCTGTTGACACCTAGATTTTTGTCTTTATAATTTTTTGGCGCAATAACGACTTCTTGGATATCGGTTACTTTTTCATACAAATAGATATTGTGAGGATTCTGCTTGACAAAATCTTCCACAGAACTTCGGAATTGTTTGTATCCGGCAACTGCAACAATCAGTTCTTTATCTTTCGAAATGTTATCCAGCTTAATTTGAAATTTCCCGTTTTCATCAGCCTGAACACCAAAGTTATTATTAACGATTCCGATTTTTGCGTAAGGAACTGGTTGGTTATCATCTTTTGAAATAACAGTTCCGGAAATAGTTTGTGTGTGAAAAGATAAGAATGCGAATAACGCAAAGATAAAGTTGATTTGTTTCATTGAAATTAATTTGACACAAACTTCCGAATTTTCTTTTTCTCAATCTCTCAAAGAAAGGTTAAAAACAACTAATAGATTAGTTAAATTTTTCCGAATATTAATCAACAGTAAAAGAATTTTCGGTTTTCAATTTCGTATTTTCGCACCTTATTTATTATTCATCAATTATTATTCATAACAATGAATTACGTTTCTGCAGAAAATCTGAGCAAATCTTACGGTGTCAAAGTTTTGTTTAAAAACATCACCTTCCACGTGAACGAAGGTGACAAAATTGCCATCGTCGCCAAAAATGGAAGTGGAAAATCGACACTTCTGAAAATCCTGATGGGAAAAGAGATTACGGATGGCGGAGATGTTGTTATCAACAAAGATATTCAAGTGGTTTTATTTGACCAGGAGATTAATTTTGACCCAAAATTGTCTGTAGAAGAGTTTATGATGACTTTGGATTCAGCACCGATTTTGGCTTTGAAAAAGTATCATCATGCTTTAACCTCGGACAATCCGGATGATATGGAAACGGCTTTGGCAGAAATGGAAATCCATAAAGCGTGGGATTTGGAAAACGAAATGGAACAAATCCTTTCTCAGCTTAAAATCACAGATTTGAAGGCGAAAATGGGAACACTTTCCGGAGGACAGATCAAAAGAATTGCATTAGCAAAATTGTTGACTGAAACCAGAGCAGAACATCGTCACACACTTCTGATAATGGATGAGCCAACCAACCACCTGGATGTAGAAATGGTAGAATGGTTGGAAAATTATCTTAGCAAAGCTAAAATAACCTTGCTTCTTGTAACACACGACCGTTATTTCTTGGATGCTGTTTGTGACAAAATCTGGGAAATGGAAGACGGCAATCTCTATCTCCACAACGGAAGTTACGCAACTTATCTTGAGAATAAAATGATTCGTGAAGATAATTTGAATGCAACGATTGACAAAGCCAACAATCTTTACAGAAAGGAATTGGAATGGATGCGACGTCAGCCAAAAGCTAGAACCACGAAATCCAAATCAAGAATCGATGATTTTTACGAAACTGAAAAAATAGCGAAAACCGACACTAGAAAACAAGCTCTGGAATTGGATTTCGAAATGAAAAGATTGGGAAATAAGATTCTTGAACTTAAAAACATCAACAAAAGTTTTGGCGATAAAGTTCTCTTCAAAGATTTTTCTTATCAATTTCAAAGAGGTGAAAAAGTCGGAATCGTTGGGAAAAATGGTGCAGGAAAATCGACTTTACTTAATATCATTCAAGGTTTTGAACCAAAAGATTCTGGTGAAATCGAAACTGGAGAAACGATTAAATTCGGGTATTTTGCTCAGAAAGGCCTGACTTATAAAGAAGACGAAAGAGTCATTGATTTTATCAAAGAAATTGGAGAAAATTTCCCTTTGGCTAATGGAAAAACAATCTCGGCGTCTCAGTTTTTGAGATTGTTCTTATTTGATGACCAAACGCAGTATTCGCCGATTTCCAAACTTTCAGGAGGAGAAAAACGTCGTTTGCACTTGATGTATATCCTTTATCAAAATCCAAATTTCCTGATTTTTGATGAACCTACAAATGATCTGGATCTGCCAACTTTGACGGTTCTTGAGAATTTTCTTCAGAATTTCCAAGGAAGTTTGATTATCGTTTCCCACGACCGGTATTTTATGGACCGAATCGTGGACCACGTTCTGGCTTTTGAAGGCGAAGGAAAAATCAAAGAATTTGTTGGGAATTTTTCGGAATATCGCGAGCATCTGAAATCAGAAGATAAAAATTCAAAGCCCGAAACTCCGAAAGTTGAAAAGGTTGAAACAGAAAAAGAAACACCGATTTCAAACGTAACAAACCAGTCAGCGAAGAAAAAACTATCTTTCAAAGAACAGCACGAGCTGGAAACTATCGAGAAAGAAATGCCAAAACTGGAAGAGCAAAGAAACAAAATTCTGGACCAACTCAATAACGAAAGCGATTATGAGAAAATTTCCAAACTATCTGCAGATCTGGAAACACTTTCCGGTAAACTAGAAGAATATGAAATGCGCTGGCTGGAACTCCAGGAATTGCTGAACTGATAAAAATCAGAATTATTTAATTATTTAAAAATCAAAACTTTAAATCATTTCAATTTATTTTATTTAGAATTATTTAAAATAATATTGGGAAGTATTAACACTTTCCATACTTTTGCGCTGTTTTTAAATATTCTAAATAAACTATGAGAAAAAATGCTGTTGCAATAGGTTTTATAACACTATCTGTTTTTAGTTACGCTCAAGAGAAAAAAACAGATTCTTTGAATGTAAGAACCATAGAAGATGTTAAACTTCATAAGGCAGGAAATCCTAACCGTGCAAAGGTTTTCACTACAAAGTCCAATCTGGATGTGATGGAAAACCCGCAGGCTACTGCAATTGTCACTCACGAAATTATCGAACAGCAGCAGGCACAGCAACTTTCGGATGTTATCAGAAATGTCAATGGAATGTACATTACCTCTGCCAGAGGTGGTTCTCAGGACAGTTTCGGTGGACGAGGTTATACATTTGGAGCTGAAAATATTTATAAAAATGGTTCCCGTGTCAATAGCGGAATTTTCCCTGAAGTTTCCGGAATGGAACGTGTGGAAGTGCTGAAAGGTGGCGCAGCAATTCTCTACGGAAATGTAGCTCCTGGTGGTATCCTGAATATGGTTACTAAAAAACCACTTTTCAGCCAAGGTGGAAGTATTTCTTTGAGCGCAGGAAGCTGGGATAATTACAAAACAACTTTGGATTTTTATGACGCTTTGTCAAAAAGTTCTGCTTTCCGCGTGAATGGTGCTTTTGAAGATAAGGCGAGTTTCCGGGATAATGTAACTTCTCAAAAATACTATTTCAACCCGAGTTTTCTTTTCAACCTAACAGATAAAACCCAGCTAATTGTAGAGGGAGATTATCTTAAAAATTATTTCACTCCGGATTTTGGGGTTGGCACATTGGTTTTGGATCAGCCTACTTCAAGATCTGTCATTAATGACTTAATTGATATTCGTAAAAACCCAGGTTCTAATTTTCAGTATCAGGATACGCAGATGGCTACAAGCACGGTAACCTTGAATCATCAGATCAATAATAACTGGAACTTAAATGTTATTGGTTCTTATCAAAATTACACGAAAGATTTTTTTGGAAATGAGAGAATGCAGTGGTATCTGCAAAGCAATGGTTCCTATCTTTGGAACAGAAGCATGACAAGAACTTATAACGAACAGAATTACGGCTCTGTTCAGGTTAATCTGAATGGCGAATTCAGTACCGGAAAAGTAAAACATAAACTACTTTTTGGTGCCGATGCAGATTATCTTCAGTCGGACAATTATACTTATTATTTTCAAAAGCAAGATGGCAGTTGGGCTGAATCTTCTTTGGTTTACGGAACCAATGGAAATAATACCAATGGGAATATCAGCCTTACTGATGAAAATTCCTGGAGCAGCGGTTACAAACCAGACACTTCAAAAAAAGATCTGACAAGAACACCTACAAGACGAGTTGGCGTTTACATTCAGGATTTAATTTCTGTAACTGAAAAATTAAAAGTTCTGGCTGGTATCAGATGGTCTTATCTGGAAAATATGACACCGTTAAAAACAACCTATGCATTCGGTACAAAATCTTATAAAAAAGAAGACATTGCCGGAGACATGAGTAAAAATGCATTTTCTCCTCGATTAGGATTGGTCTATCAATGGACGGATAGCTTTATGACGTTTGCCAGCTATACCAATTCTTTCATTCCGAATACTGGAATTGACATTAATGATAAATCTTTGGATCCATCTATTGTAGATCAGTGGGAATTAGGATTCAAAAAAAATCTGTTTTCCAACACTTTAGCATTTAATGCTACTGCATATCAGATTGATAATAGCAACCTTGCACAAATGGCAGCATTCAATGCGTCGGGACAAGTAAATACCAATACCAATGTAAAAGAATTAACCGGTAAAACAAGAAGCCGAGGTGTAGAATTAGATATTACAGGTAATCCTTTATCCAATCTTTCAATTATCGCCGGATATTCTTATAATCATATGACTTATCTTGATACTCCGAATACGGACGGAAGTTTTATAGAAGGTGAAAGAATTGTACGAACACCACTTAACACTGCCAATGCATCAGTATTTTATACATTTGACAGATATGTAAAAGGATTGAAAATCGGAGCCACTGCATTCTACACCGGCAGCAGATATGGTGGTTGGAATAATTTAAAAGATGCAAACGGCAATCAGAAAACGGACAGAATGATTCCGCTGACAGATTTTACTCAGGTTGATTTCAGTATCGCTTATCAGTACAAAAAATTCCTTCTTCAGGGAAAATTAGGCAACGCATTCAATGTATTGAATTACACAGTACACGAGAATTATTCCGTGAACCCGATAATGCCAAGAAACGTTTATGTGACATTGACGTACAAACTGTAAAAAAATATCAAATCAAATTTCTAAAAATAAAAGTGGAGTCATACATTTGTCTCCACTTTTCATATTAATAAAAAACAATAATACAATGGATAAAATCAGGAATACAAAAACTTTTATGAGAATCACGCACCGTTATCTCGGTTATTTCCTCGCAGGGATTATGGCAGTCTATGCAATCAGCGGCGTACTTTTGGTTTACCGTGATACTGATTTTCTTAAAAAAGAGAAAAACTACGAAAAGACATTCGAGCCCAATCTGGATGAGAAAAAGCTGGGTAAAGAAATTAAAATCAAAGGTTTTGAGGTTGATAAAACCAAAGGCGATGTAATGTATTTCAAACAAGGGACTTATAATATAAAAACTGGTGAAGCAAAATATAAGAAAAAGGAATTGCCTTTTGTCCTGGATAAAATGACTAAGCTTCATAAATCTCAATCCAAAGACACGCTTTCTCCACTCAATACTTTTTTTGGAATATCATTATTTTTCTTTGTGCTATCAAGTTTTTGGATGTTTCCTCCGAAGTCGAAAATCTTCAAAAGAGGGATGATTTTCACGATTATTGGGATTGTGATTGCTTTGCTTCTAACATTTATTTAAAATGAAATTCAACTCTTTAAGGCCAATCCTTTGGACAGACCAATTTGAAGAAACTATAGAATTCTACACAGAGATTCTCGGTTTTGAACTTGGAGAAAAGAATGAAGATTGGGGCTGGGCTTCAGTTTTCCGAGATAATGTTGAATTGATGTTTGCCAAACCAAATCAACATACAGTTTTCATCAAACCCAATTTTACAGGAAGCTTTTATATCAATGTTCAGAATGTTGATGAAATCTGGGAAAGTGTAAAATCTATGACTAAAATTTGTTATGAATTAGAAACCTTCGAATGGGGAATGCGAGAGTTTGCTATTTATGATAATAATGGTTTTATCTTGCAGTTTGGACAGGAAATTTAGATTAAATGAAATGTTTTCAAAAGAACATTCAGACTCCAGATAATTACCATTAATCCAACTCCGATAAACATTACTTTCAGAGGTAACTTTCCGGCTAATTTCGCTGCAATTGGCGCAGCAAGAACACCTCCTAAAATCAAGGCTGCAATCAATTGCCAATGGCTGATTCCGATAACGGAAAAAAAGGTCAATGCACTAGCAAAAGTTACGAAAAACTCGGTCAGACTAACAGTTCCGATGATGTAACGTGGTGTTTTTCCTTTAGATATTAAAGTTGAAGTCACCAAAGGTCCCCAGCCACCTCCGCCAAAGGAATCCAAGAAACCTCCTGCCCCGGCTAACCAACCTACTCTTCTTGTTTTTTTACGTTTTTTATTTTTCTTAAATGCATTGAATAGGATTCTGATTCCAAGAATGAACGTATAAGTGGCTAAAATCGGCTTGATAATTCCGGAATATTTTTCCCCGAAATAAGATAATAACAATGCGCCCAAAACCGCTCCGATGACGCCCGGAATCAAAATATTCTTGAACAATTTTTTATTAATATTCCCGAATTTGTAATGGCTGAATCCCGAAGCACCACTCGAAAACATCTCTGCTGTATGGATACTGCTGCTAATCGCCGGCAAAGGAATACCGATATATAAAAGCGCTGCGGTACAAGTCACACCGTAACCCATTCCCAATGCGCCATCAATCAACTGAGCCAAAAAGCCAACCAGGAACAACCAGAAAAATCGTTCATCGGTATTATGATTCAGATATTGATAAGCGACTTCCAAATCGTTGAATCCTATATAAAACGATAGAATATTTCCTATTAATAAAAGAACAAAAGCCAAAAAGAAGATGGTTGCAATTCTCCGCCATTTCTTTTCTCCATTAATAATGAAAAGAGATTTCCTCTCTTGTGAATCATTATTCCCACGGTAGAAAAAATCATTTTCCGAGGGAAGACTTGGAGCAAAATATAAGTTTTTTCTTTCCTTGATTTTATTGATTATCAGTTGGTCTTGAGCAGAATCTTCCGTCGCTACGATGAACAAATCTGCAATCTCCAAATAAGAATCATCAAAATCTTCATTGATAATTTTGACCGATGTATTTTCCAGCAACAGGTTTTTGATATCATCAGAAAGTCTCTTGGCGAGAACACTGATATTAGCATCCGGAATATTCTGCATAATATCATTAAGCTGTTCCGAAGCTAATTTTCCACCGCCGACAATCAGAACCTTGTTAGTCAATGCGTTGATGAAAACCGGAAGTGAAATTTTTGATGTCAAAGTCTGTTTTATTTAAAATTACTGAATCAATCCTGCGCCAACTGTCACAAAACTTGTCTCATCGATAAAGATAATGCCACCATTAGATGCCAAATCTTTGTAAGAATCGTAAGCTAAAGGTTTTGCGGTTTTGAGCTTAAGTTTTACAATTTCATTGAGTGAAACCTGTTCAACCGCCTGTTTTTCCAAGGTATTGACATCCAATTTATATTCGATATCTTTTATAACTCCCTTGACTTGAGTTGTATCATTTTGAATCAGATATTTTGAACCTGGTTTCAGAGGTTTGTCACCCATCCAGCAAACGAGAACTTCTAATTCCTGTTCAATTTTCGGAAGGTCATCTGATTTTACAATCAAATCGCCTCGGCTGATATCCACATCATTTTCCAAATGCAAAACCACACTTTGAGGCGCAAAAGCTTCCTCAACCTGTTTTTGAGCAACTTCTATTGCTGAGATTTTGCTCTCGGTTCCAGAAGGTAAAACCGTTACCGAATCTCCAACTTTGTAAATTCCGCTAGTTATTTTTCCCGCATAACCACGATAATCGTGAAGTTCTTCCGTCTGAGGACGAATCACATACTGAACAGGAAACCTCGCTTTATCCAGATTGATTGTATTTTCCAGCTCAACAGTTTCCAAATAATCGAGTAACGTTTTTCCTTCGTACCAATTCAGATTTTCGGATTTGTCAACGATATTATCTCCGTTAAGAGCTGAAATCGGGATATAAACGACGTTATTCAAATACAGCTGTTCTGCTATTTTTGAATAGTCGCCTTTGATATTATTAAAAACCTCTTCCGAATATCCAACTAAATCCAGCTTGTTAATCGCAACCACAACATTCGGGATATTGAGTAATGATGCAATGATTGAATGTCTTTTGGTCTGTTCTATGATTCCGTTTCTGGCGTCAATCAGAATGATGATTAAAGCGGCGTTGCTGGCTCCGGTAATCATATTCCGGGTGTATTGAACGTGACCCGGCGCATCTGCAATGATGAATTTACGTTTCGGCGTAGAGAAATATTTGTACGCCACATCGATGGTGATTCCCTGTTCACGTTCGGCTCTCAAACCATCTGTTAGCAAAGCTAAATCAAGCTCGCCATCATTTTTGAATTTGCTGGCGCGTTCTACAGCTTCTAATTGGTCTATCAGAATATTTTTGCTGTCGTATAATAATCTGCCTATCAGCGTACTTTTTCCGTCGTCTACACTTCCTGCAGTTATGAATCTTAATATGTCCATTATTTTGATATTTGATAATCGATAAATGATTTTGGAAATGCAATCATTCATCATTTATCATTAATAATTAAAAGTATCCGGCTTTCTTTCTGTCTTCCATTGCGGCCTCCGAAGTTCTGTCGTCTATTCTTGTTTCGCCACGTTCGCTGGTTTTTGTGGTGATGATTTCGGCAATCACTTGTTCCAGATTATCAGCCTCGGACAAAACTGCAGCGGTGCAAGTCATATCTCCAACCGTTCTGTAACGTACTTTTTCTGTGGTCACAATATCGTTTTCATCAAGATTCACAAACTCATTCATTGCTATGAATTGATTGTCCAGATTGAGAACTTCTCTCTCGTGTGAAAAATAGATGGAAGGTAGTTGAATATTTTCTTTCAGAATGTAATTCCACACATCCAACTCTGTCCAGTTGCTTATTGGGAAAGCTCTAACTTGCTCTCCTTTGTGGATTTTCCCGTTGTAAGTATTCCAAAGTTCGGGACGCTGAAGTTTCGGGTCCCATTGTCCGAAATCATCGCGAACAGAGAAAATTCTTTCTTTAGCTCTGGCCTTCTCCTCGTCGCGTCTTCCGCCACCAATACAACAATCAAACTCGAATTCTTCAACTGTGTCCAAAAGTGTAAATGTCTGCAATGCATTTCTACTTGGCAGTTTTCCTTTTGGTTCGGTTAATCCTTTTTCTTTGATGGTATCTTCAACTTTCCTTACAATCAGTTTCTCGCCAATTTGTTCAGCTAACTGGTCACGAAATCCCAGAACTTCGGGAAAATTATGGCCTGTATCGATATGAACCAACGGAAACGGAAATTTACCCGGACGGAAAGCCTTCAGCGCGAGATGAACGAGCGTGATACTATCTTTCCCGCCACTGAAAAGCAAAGCCGGTCGTTCAAACTGACCCGCAACTTCCCTGAAAATATGAATGGCTTCGGACTCTAGCTGTTCCAGATAATCCAAATGATATTTTGACATTTTAATCTTTATTATTAATTATTTGTTGCTTTTGCTTTAATTCAAAAATTTTAACACAAAGCTCACAAAGATTTCTTTAAACTAAATTCTTATTAAGGTTCACAAAGGCGCTAACGCCTATATAAGATAAAATTTACTTTACAGATATTTTGAATTGTTATTTGTGAACATGGAGGCCACATTCTTTTTTGCTGGCATCCTCCCACCACCATCGACCGGCACGAAAATCCTCGCCCGGCTGAATTGCTCTTGTACAAGGTGCACAACCAATGCTGACGAAACCTTTATCGTGCAAAATATTGTAAGGAATATTATTTTTTTTGATATAATCTCTCACCTGTTCCGTTGTCCAAAAAAGAATAGGATGATACTTGATGATTTGGTTGGACTCGTCCCATTCAAACTGAGAAAGGTTCTCCCTTGCTACAGAATGTTCTGCTCTGAGTCCTGTAATCCAGATTTTGTTACCCTTCAAAGCTCTTTTCAACGGATGAACTTTTCTGATGTCACAACAAGTTTTCCTATTCTCTACGGACCTGTAAAAAGAATCTGGTCCATTATCCTGAATGAAAGGTTCCAATTCTTCCGGATTGGGGTAATAGGCTTTTATTGGAAGTTTATACCTGGATTTGGTCAAATTCCAAGTGTTATAAGTATCTTCGAACAAACGACCTGTATCTAATGTGAAAACTTTGATTCCTGAATTTTTGACATAATCCGTAATCACCTGGTCTTCGAAACTAAAGCTTGTGGAAAAGCAAACTTTATCGGGAAAAGTATTTGTCAGAATCTCCAGAACTTCTTCAATCGATTTTGATTCAATATTTCCATCAATCAGTTTTTGGTAAGTTTCTTTTAGTTCGTTTTTCATCATTAGATATTATCCGAAGTACAAATTTAACAATTCATTGAAATCTGACCAAATTAGTATAATTTAAATTTTGTTAATTAAATCAGTAAAATCTTTTCACATCAATTTCAGAATCGAGCTCAATACCATTTTCTAAATAATCAAAAAGGACTTTAGAAAAATAACTTCCGTTATAAACGCCTCTCGCTCCCAGTCCATTAAAAATATAGAAATTCTGATACTCTGGATGTCTTCCTAAGATTGGTCTCCTATCCATAACTGTTGCCCGAAAAGCAAAATTGATATCTTTGATTTCAAAATCATCTTTATACAATTCACGAAAACCATTTTCTAATTCCTCGAAAGATGATTTATTGATATCATCTGTAGTATCAAAACGGTCATAAGTTCCGCCGTAGTAATATTCGTCATCTTGAAGATTGAACAAGAAATGCTTTTTCTTGATGATATAAGGTTCTGGTTTCTCTTTAAGTTTTAACTTTAAACAATGACCTTTATTTGGTTTAATAGGAATGTTTTTGAAATAAGGATTATGATTACTCGCAACACCTTCGCAGAAAATAAGGTTTTTAAATGAAAGATATTTGTAGGAATTATATTCAGTATTAATCAAATCATAATCAAATTTTTCTCTGATTAAATAATTATTCTCTTCAAAATAATTGAGCATATCCTGGAAGAATTCTGCTACATTTAATCTTGAAGAATGATTGACTTTTCCGGCTTCAAAGGGATTTTCTACACTTTCAAGTTTAATAAAGTCATTATTAAGAAAAGATTGTAAGCTTTCCTTTTTAGAATTTTTTGCCCATTGAATTTTCTCAGAATCGTTATGAAAGATTCGAACAACGTTTTCATTAATTAAATATTTCTTCGATTGATATTGTTCAATTTCATTAAAGATAACGTTAAGATAATCGATTTGTTCCTGAGACTTCCAAAATGTTGTAAATCTTTTCAGTATCACAGGATTACAGACGCCTGCAGAAATTTGGGAGGCAGAAATATTATCATCATAAAAAATCTTGAAGGATTTATTTTCCTTGATTAATTGATGTGCAAAAAAGATTCCAGCATAACCTGCCCCGATGATAATGTAATCTACCTGTTCCATGAAAATAAAAAACCTAAGTAAAGATACTTAGGTTTTTTTATTTGGACTATGAGAAATATTAGTAATTCCACATATCGTTTTCCATTTGAAGAATCTGTGCTTTGATTCTGTCACTTTCTTCTAGCTGTCCATCTGCATCATTTGGGATATATTCATCAATGACTCCGCTTCCACCTCTTCCCATTCCATTATCAGTTTTATAGATAACTGCAGAGAATCTTCTAGCATTAAGGACATCATCAAAAGTAATATCAGATGTAGAATTTTTAGCATTAAAAATATAGTTACTAGACAAAACCTGTCTTGCATCCGGATAATAGATCCAGAAAAGATCAATTAGATCACCTGATTCATTTAAGATAGAAGGATCAACTGCAGCCCCAGACTCTTGCATTTGTCTAGCTCTTTCAGCCTTTAAAATAGCAGAATTAGGATCTTCACCCATTGCTGCAATACCAAGCAATCTATATCTTAATTGTGTATCTCTTTTATCGATATACCACATTCCCATTAACTTAAGTGCCTTAACTTTCTCAGTTTTAGTCTCAGAAAAACCAACATTGGCTTCAATGTCACTTTTTTTGATTTTGTACCAAGAACCATCTAAGTTAACAAGCATTGTACCAGGTTCAATAGTAGGTGCCTTAGTTGTTTTCTTAACAGTCTTCTTCTTTTTACCTTTTCCGGTAGTAACAGTTTCTTCAGTAGCAGCTGGTTGAGCAGCTCCGTTATATTCCAAAACATCAGCTAATCTCGTAGAATATTTCATAAACATTCCATCTACCTGCTTATTACCAGTACCCTTTAATGATGTAAAATATTTTAAAAGCTTTTGAGCTTCCGCATCTTCAATCTTATTATCATTCATAGTCTGCACAAGATAGTCATCTACCATAGGAACAGATGTTGCAGCAGCAATCCCTTCCGGAGTCAGTCTGCTGGTAAAATCGTCACCAGAATAAACTTCTTTTATTTTACCTGAATTGACAGCATCTAATAAAATCTGATAAAGAGATTTATTTTGAGAAACCAGACCATCCGAATTATGATAAAAAGGTTGATTGATTTTATCATTCATATCAATAATTTCCCATACAACCATACTTCTCAAAATGTCTTTATCTTCGATAAAACCATATTTAAGAGGTGTAATACTATCTTTCTTAATCTCGCGATCTTCTCTGAATGTTTGAGGAGAGTTAGCATTAAGAATGCTACTTTGTCCAAAAACCATTGACGAGGAAAGACAAATTAAACTATATATAATCTTTTTCATAATAAGTATTGAAATATAAAATCAATCAGATAAAACTGTTTTTTAATTATAGTGCACTAATAACAACTCCACTAATATTAGGAAGAACTACACCGCTTAATCCTTGTGCTGTTGCTTGAACATCAAAAATTGCAATGTTATCCCCAGATCTTAAACCTTTTGTTAATGGTTCTACTGGTGCTAATGAATTTCCATTGACAGACATCACAGCTTTTCCAGGAACTTTAACTTTAAAACTTACAACGTTAAATGTAACAGGGAAATCAAAATCTTTAAGCGTAGCTGTTAAAGTTTGTTTTGAAATCATGTTTGCAGGCATAACATCGTAGCTCTTACCTCTAATTTCGCCTCTTGGTGGAGGGATATTTTTAATTCTAAATTTGAACGGTTGAGAAATTGTTTTTCCACTTGGTGATTTTCCAGCAATTGTAAGTGTAACCTCATTACCAGCACCCGGTGTAACATTCCATTTTCCTTTACCACCACTTACAGAAGCTCCAGCAGCAGATAAAGTAGTAGCATTAAGATCTGCACCTAGGATTGATCCCGAAATTGGATTAGAAAGTCCTCTATAAAGAACGTTCATCTTATCAGCTGCCAAAATTGCACCACTTTGTTCTTTAAGTGCTTCTTGTCCAGAAACAACATTTAAAGTGTGAGCATAAGGTAATGAATGATCTTTTCCATTTTTATCTTTAAATGAAATAGTTCCTTTAAATTCCTGAGGACCTGTAGCACTAGTGTTAGGTGTAATAATACCTTGTCCATTAACAACCTGAGCTCCAGAAACAGATAAACCAGGAACAGAACTGGCAAAAGTTCCAATTGCAACTTTGATTTGAGCTGGCTCTCCCTTCATAACTGAACTTGGTCCAGAAACTAAAGCTTCATAAGCATCAAATTTGATATCTGCATCAACTTTTTCTTGAAGCATAGACGTAATTGCATCTGACTGCAAGTTTCTAGCTTCTGACTGAATTACTTCTAAGTTAGAAAGAGCTGCTACTAATGGTTGATTATAAAATTTATATTGAATCCAACCTTTTGATGCTCTTTTATCACCTTTAGGAAAATCAGCAATAAGGGTTTTCTTCGCCCGGTCAGCAACATCTTTTAGTTGTTGATTAGCTCCAAAAGTACTTACAATAAAATCTCTTAAACCATTAATCTTAGCTTGAAGATCTGTAGCTGTTTTAGACGGATTTTTTTCATCACCATCTTTAAAAAAATTACTTGTGGCCGGTTCTGTATTATTAAGTGCAGTAAAACTTTCTTCAACAGGCAAAGTAGAGTTATACTCAGCCTCTTTACTCATTTTAGTTTTAAGGTCTTCAATAAAATTAACAAGTTCATTAGTTTTGCCTTCTAAACCTTTATATTGATCTAACAATGGACCATAAATTTCTGGTGAAGAAACAGCTTTAGCTTCTAAAGTCTTCTTAAAAATTTTATCGTTCTTGTCTTGAACCGTAAGTCTAGTATCAGTCAACGACTGATTTGTATCTTTATATGATCTGATGATTTCCTGATCGATTTGCATTGCAAGCATTGCAATGAAAACCAAATACATCAGGTTAATCATCTTCTGACGTGGTGTCTGTTTACCTCCTGCCATTTTAAAATAATTTAAATGTTAAACAATAATTAAAATGATAGTGATTAAGACTTCATTGCGCTAAGCATACCACCATAAACTCTATTAAGATTGTTAAGATTAGATGTTAAACCTTGTAATTCCTCATTGAATTTTTCAGATTGCTCAGCAGACTTCTGAATATCTTCAACATACTTTCTGCTGAATTCTGATTGTTTCTGTCCATGCTCTAATTGAAGTGCATAAAGTGCATTCATACTTTCAAGGTGAGAAGCAGCAAGATTCAATTGCTCATTATATTTGTGAGTAGAAGCAGAAACATCTACTGTTTGGTTGATTTGATCTACAGAAGAGGAAAATTTGTCAATTCCACCTCTTAATCTTTCAAACAAACTTACATCCAATTTTGCATCAGCAAGCATTTGATCAAGTTTGCCAGATAGAGAAACTTCTAATTCTTTGTTTTCAACTTTGTTTACAACTTTTTTAGGTTGTCTTTCTGCAGACTCATCTAACAATTCCGGATATACATTTTCCCAAGCATAATGCTCTTCTTTTGCTGGCGGGTCAAATGCAAAGAATAAGAAAATAACAGCTTCAGTAATCAAACCAGCAGCAAGTGCTACGTTACCTGTAATAGGACCAACATGCCAGTGTGTCATTTTGAAAAGAGCTCCCAAGATTACGATTGCAGCACCGAACGAATAAACAAAATTCGTTATTGATTCTTTAGTTTTAAACATTTTTTTGAATTTTTAGTTAGTAATAGTTAGTTAAAATTTATTTAGTTGATCTTTTAAATTTGCCTGCTCCAGCCGGAATATCTTGAATAGTTCTAAATCCTATGTAGCTTCTCGCTGAATCTTTTCTTTCCCAATCTCTATAACCAGTCATTAGAAGATAACCTACATCTTTCCAGGATCCACCTCTTACAGTTTTTTTAACTTCTCTGTAAGCTTGATTAGACAAATACGGGTTTAGTGTTGAAGAAAATTCGTAGGTAGAATTACTGTAAGGAGATTCCGTCCACTCAGATACATTACCCGCCATATCATATAAACCAAATCCATTTTTAAGGAATTTCTTCACAGGAGCTGTATAGGTATAGTTCCCTTTCTTCTCGTCCTCAATATAAGTACCTCTTTTAGGTTTAAAGTTAGCTAAGTAACATCCTCTGTCATCCTGTAAATAAGGACCTCCCCAAGGGTATGTTGCATTTTGAATACCTCCTTTAGCTGCATATTCCCATTCAGCTTCTGTTGGTAATCTAAATCTCATCGCTTTCTGCTTTTTCTTTTTTAAACTGTTATTGTAATCAGTTTTTATTTTAGTTTTAAAATCACAGTAGGCTCTAGCCTGATCCCAAGTAACTCCTACTACAGGATATTCTTTGTATGCATTATGCCAAAAATACTGGTCAAATAATGGTTCATTATAAGCATAATTAAAGTCTTTTACCCAAACTGTTGTATCAGGATAAACTGCAATACTTTCTTTTTTAAGATATTTTGTTCCTCTGTCTTTATCTTTTACAGCACTAGCAACATCTTCCCATTGATAGTTATATTTGATTTTAGACCAATCAATAATTCTCTCGTTGTTAATTCTTTTCTCTGCAGGTAAATACATAGATTCTAAAACCTCTGCATATTTTTCATCAGGATAGCCAGAAGTATTGTATTGCAATGGAACTTTCCAATCTAATTTTTTAGATTCATCGTAGCCTCCATCTCTACCTCCTTGCGATTCCATAAATTTTTGGTAAGGCGTAGCTTCTTCTCCTGTTTTTTTAGAAGCATAAGCGTAATCAGCAATCGTAGCTCCATCACCTCCTTCACCTCCTTCACCGGCAGCCTCAGCTAACAACCCTCTGGCAATAGAATCTCTTACAGCATTTATAAATACCCTATATTCAGCATTTGTAATTTCTGATTCATCCATAAAAAAGGAAGATACTGTTACAGTTTTTGGCATTGCCTTTTCAGGAGTACTTGCGAAATCCTGATCCGCCATACCCATTACAAAAGATCCTCCAGGTATTGGAACCATTCCATAAGGTCTATCTGCAATAAACGACTTTGCCGATCCTCTTGGAATAAGTTCTCCTTTTAGACCGGGTTTACCAGAACTTCCCTTGTTCCCTTTAGAACAAGAAACTGCAATTGAGGCTGATAAAATTAAAAGTAATATCCTTTTCATCCTTTTTAAAGAAATTAAGCGGTAAATATATAATTTTTTTTATGAATAATTATCAATTATTATTGAATAACGTAAATTGTTAAAGAATATTTCATAAACGTGAAACTATTCTACAGTCACTGATTTTGCGAGGTTTCTAGGCTGATCTACATTGGCACCTCTTTCAACTGCAATGTAGTATGCTAAAAGCTGTAATGGGATGGATGCTAATATAGGTGAAAAGCACTCAGATGTTTCTGGAATTTCTATGATATAGTCTGCCATTGCTGAAACTTGAACATCACCTTTATTTACAATAGCAATAACTTTTCCTTTTCTGGCCTTGATTTCTTGAACGTTACTTACAATTTTATCATAATGTCCAATCTTGGGAGCTATAATAACAATAGGCATATTTTCATCAATCAAAGCAATAGGACCGTGTTTCATTTCCGCTGCAGGATAACCTTCCGCATGAATATAAGAAATCTCTTTTAGTTTAAGAGCACCTTCTAATGCCGCAGGGAAATTATAACCTCTTCCCAGATATAAGAAATTGGTAGCGTCAACAAATTTTTTAGCTATTTCCTTTACTGTAATATCAACTGAGTTAAGTACATCTTCTACTTTCTTAGGAATAGCGTCCAATTCTGTAACCAATCTCATAAAATCAGCTTTTCCAAGGTTACCATTATGATTACCTAATTTAATTGCTATTAATGAAAGAATTGTTAGCTGCGCAGTAAAAGCTTTAGTAGATGCAACTCCTATTTCTGGTCCTGCATGTGTATAAGCTCCTGCATCTGTATATCTCGCAATTGAAGAATCTACAACGTTGCAGATTCCGAATACGAAAGCTCCTTTTTCTTTAGCCAGTTTAATGGCTGCCATTGTATCAGCTGTTTCTCCTGATTGAGAAATAGCAATAACAACATCTTTAGAATTAATAATAGGATTTCTGTATCTGAATTCAGAAGCATATTCTACTTCTACAGGTACTCTTGCGAATTCTTCAATAAGATACTCTCCAATAAGACCTGCGTGCCAAGAAGTACCACAAGCAATAATTATAATTCTGTCAGCATTAGTTAACCTTTCTAAATGATCCCAGATTCCTGCCATTTTAATAATACCTTCGTCAACAAGCAATCTTCCTCTCATTGTATCAAGAATAGACTTAGGCTGTTCGAAAATTTCTTTTAACATAAAATGTTCATAACCTCCTTTTTCAATCTGTTCAAGATTAAGTCTTAATTCTTGTATAGCCGGTTCTATTTTAGCATTCTCTTTTATTGTTCTTATGTCGATTCCTCCATCCAAAGAGATTGTTGCCATGTGTCCTTCCTCTAAATAAACAGCCTCTTTCGTAAATTCTACAAAAGGAGATGCATCAGAGGCAACGAAATATTCATTTTCTCCAATTCCGATTGCAAGAGGAGAACCTAATCTGGCAACAATTATTTCACCAGGAAAGTCTTCGTGCAAAACAGAAACAGCGTATGCTCCGTATACTTCATTTAGAGCATATCTTACTGCTGTAGAAAAATCTAAAGAAGGTTCTTTATCAAAAAAATACTGAATCAGATTAACCAATACCTCTGTATCAGTTTCAGATTTGAACTCGTAATCTTTATTGATCAACATTGTTTTAATTGTATCATAATTCTCAATGATACCATTATGAACAATTGCTATTTTTCCATTATTGGAAAGATGCGGATGAGAATTATTATCACTTGGAACTCCATGAGTTGCCCATCTGGTATGTCCCATTCCAAGTTTGGCCGTGTTTTTTAAACCCTTAGAAATAGCAACCAAATCATCAACCTTACCTTTGGTTTTTTTGACTTCCAAATCTCCATTGTCATTTTCTAAAATAACCCCCGCACTATCATATCCTCTATATTCTAATCGACGTAATCCATTAATTACAATATCATAAGCGTCACGAAAACCTGTATATCCGACAATTCCACACATATCTAATTTGGTTTTTATTTTTGGGTATATATAATTCTAAGTTGAACATTTTTAGAATCCGGAGATATTGCTTGACCCGTATTATTAATATCAGTTCCTCTTAATGCAATTCTGAAAGGATTATATGGTCTATCATTATATGTTTGACCCAACAATGTTCCAGTAGATGAATCAGAAAGATAGCCTCCTACGTTAATGTAAAAATCATGAGCATTATGATTTTTCTCCACGATATTTTTCAAAGAAGCCGTAATTCCCACATCATAATAAGCATCTTTTGTAGAAAGATTAGCAGGTTTAATAAGACTATATCCTGTTGATGCCAATACTGTCATATCCGGAAGAAAACGAACTGTATCTTTTATCATCTCCTGAACTAATAAATTAGATGGCTTTCTATATTTGTTATTCCACTCATCGGCATTATTATACAAACGTATCTTAGCAGAAACAATTGCTATTTTATCGTTTTTGAATTTTTGTTTTAACGAATCAATGGTACGTTGCGGTATTCTAATTCCGATACCACTTCCACCCATTCCTTGTAAATACAATTTTTCTGCAGGATTCACAGCAATATTTGGATTATGCTTCAGATCAGCATATTTCACACCAGCTAGAATTGCCGGTGCATACTGGCTATTTGTTCTGTCATATACTACTTGACTCATATGGACATTGGATGAACCAATATTAAGAGCAACCTCTTGTTTTGTTCTAGTAACAACACCATTAGCTGTCACATCATTTTTATAGTAAATGATGATTCCGGCATCATTAGGAGCCATTGAGAAAAGGTACCCATCATTTTGCTCTACAGAAATACTGATTCCTCTAAAGTATCTTATGAAAGAAGCGGCGTCTTTAAGAACCTGATTACCTTTTTTAGCAATAATTTTTTCCTGAAAAAAAGCACTATCCAATTTCATCCTGAAAGATACTGCCCTGTTCAACAATTCTTTAGAGTCAGAATCTTGTGTAACCACTACAGAGTTAACTGTTCCATTGAAAGATTTGGAACCTAAAACTTTCGTAGTATTAAGCGTGAACGCTTTATTAGTAGAAATAGAATCCGAAGTACCTCCTAGGAAATCCATTACCTCGTGAACTTTTATAGTAAGAGGTGTTTTTTCGCCACCAATCTTATATTTCCCATACTTCTTCACCGGATAAGTTGTCACTACTTTTTTTGCAGCAATATTTCCATCCGGGTAAGTATAATCTTCTGTAGTTGTGGTTGTTAAAGAGTCAGCAGCTGTTTCATATCTTGGTTTAAGCGTTAAAACAACAGAATCAATTATCGGATTAGTTCCAAAATCAGGGTCATAGGCATTCAGTCTCACCTGAGTAATGTATGAAACTTTTTGACCACCAAAAACACCTTCTCTAAATGCCCCAATTCTCACACTATCATATTGGGATGTAACCACTTTTTGTACATCACCATTATCTACATTATAAGCTGTTAAACTATAGATTTTATCATAAGCTTCAGATCCTTCAACAAGTTGAGAACCCAAATTATCCAATTCTCCTTCACAAGAATTCAGTACAATCATTCCCATCACCAAAAACGGGAGCAACTTCATTAATGTTTTTATCTTTATCATTATAAATATAACCTAATAGTTATTAATAAACTTTAGCAATAGAATCTGCATTCAGATAATCAGACTTTTCTGCTTCAGCTTTTGCATAAGCTTCATCCAATTTATCCTCTAAAAATTCGTTCCCTTTCACAATTACGTCTACATATCGCATGCTATCATTAACGAAAGTTAGGAAGCTCGGATTATCTAACGACTGTAAATCAGAAATATTATCAAATTCCAAAATTTCTTTTGTATTCATGCTTAACGGAATATCATCTTCATTATAAACCGACAGGACTATTTTGGTATCTTTGAAATAAGTATCGTCTTTGTAGTAGGTATTAAGATAAATAGGAATCAACGATGCCATCCAGCCGTTAAGATGAATCACATCAGGAACCCAATTTAGTTTTTTGATTGTTTCAATGACACCTCTTGCGAAGAAAACAGCTCTTTCGTTGTTGTCTTCAAAAGGATTGCCCTCGTCATCAAAATAATATTGTTTTCTTTTGAAGTATTCTTCATTATCTATGAAGTAAACTTGTAATCTTTCGCCAGGTAAAGAAGCGACTTTGATAATCAAGGGTTGATCTAGATCATTGATGATAATGTTCATTCCAGAAAGTCTGATAACCTCATGTAATTGAAACTTTCTCTCACTGATTTGACCAAACCTAGGCATAAAAACCCTCACATCGTTACCCTCGCTGTGCATTTTCAGCGCCATTTTGTGTACCAAATTACCCATATTAGTATCTTCTTGATAAGGGTACATCTCTGTAGTAACGTATAAAATTTTCTGATTAGCCATAAAAATTTGCTTTAACTGAAGTATAAAATCTTCATTTTGCAAAATTACAAAAAATTAAATCAAAACATTTATTTTCACTAACATTAATATTCTTTAACAAAAGACATTCTATATCAAATAGTTAATATACCAAAAATGTTAAATTTTGACCTAAATTCTTTACAAGACAAACTTTTATTATTCCAAAACACAAATTAAAGCATGAAAACATAAGCAGAAAGCCAAAAACTATTAACTTTACCCCTTCAAATATCAACTCATGCAAGTTTTTTACGATAAAAGTTCATTATCTCAATATATAGATTCTCAGAAGAGCCAAAACAAAAAGATAGGATTTGCTCCAACAATGGGTGCTTTGCATGCAGGACACATCTCTTTGTATGAAGAAGCGAGAAAGGAAA
Organism: Chryseobacterium sp.; assembly: GCA_003248755.1. GTDB lineage: Bacteria > Bacteroidota > Bacteroidia > Flavobacteriales > Weeksellaceae > Epilithonimonas. The sequence continues at coordinate 45,013 of QFQW01000008.1, forward strand.
ATGATCTTGTTATTTCTTCCATTTTCGTAAATCCTACACAATTCAACAATCCTGAAGATCTTGAAAAATATCCACGAACAGTAGATGAAGATATAAAAAAGCTTGAAAACTCCAAATTAGTCGATGCCGTTTACATCCCGAAAGTAAAGGATATCTATCCAAATGGAATGGCAAGAAAACATTACAACTTCGGAGGAATAGAGAACAAAATGGAGGGCGCTGCCAGACCGGGACATTTTGATGGTGTGGGAACAGTTGTTGAAGAATTATTCCGACAAGTGAAACCGGACAATGCCTATTTTGGCGAAAAAGATTTTCAGCAGATGAAGATTATTGAAAAATTAGTAGAACTTCTAAAACTTCATATTCACATTCATGGTGTAAAAATCCACAGAGAAGACACCGGTTTAGCAATGAGCTCTAGAAACATGAGACTTTCTGAAGAAGAAAAACACGCCTCTGCTATTATATATAAAACCTTAAATCAAGTTAATGATTGGTTTGGAACAATTTCTATTCCCGAAATTAAAAATAAAGTTGAAGAAATATTCTCCAAAGAAAATATGGAATTGGAGTACTTCCTTGTTGCTAATGAGGAGACTCTGGAAGAAATCAATTCTGTTTCTAACGGAAAAAGCTATCGTGCTTTTATAGTTGTGAATGTTGGAAAAGTAAGATTAATTGACAATTTACATTTGGATTGATACAAACCAAATAAGACAAAAAAAGAAGCTTCTTTTTCAAGAAGCTTCTACACCAAATCACAAAATATTAATATGAAAAAAATTTACTTGCGTAAATTGTGACCTGGCTGGGATTCGAACCCAGGACCCATACATTAAAAGTGTATTGCTCTACCAGCTGAGCTACCAGGTCGGCCACATTTAGAACTTCAATATTACTATTTCGTTTTAAAGTGGTGCAAAGATAGGGCTTTTTTTAAAATCTCAAAATTTTTTTAGAACTTTGTTCAAAATAAAATTATGATAATTTCTCTACTAGGATATATGGGAAGTGGTAAATCTCACGTTTCCAAAAACTTGAGCAAAAAATTAAATTTTTCATTAATTGACCTAGACCAAAAAATTTCTGAAGAACACCAGCTTTCTGTTTCCGAAATCTTTGAAAAACGGGGAGAAATATACTTTCGAAAAGAAGAAAATCGTATTCTTAGAGATATTCTTAATTCGGAAAACAATCTTATCCTAAGTCTTGGTGGGGGAACGCCCGTATATTATAATAATATGGACATCATCAACGAAAAATCAAAAAGTATCTTTCTAAGAGCCTCTGTCAATACACTGACTCAAAGATTACTTTTGAACAAACCTTCAAGACCGCTGATTGCAAAATTTGAAGATGATGAGATTCCGGAATTTGTAGCCAAACATCTCTTTGAAAGAAATCCATTTTATTCCCAAGCGCATCATATTATTGATACCGATTCCAAGAAAGCTGAAGAAATTTCTGATGAGATTGCCAAGAAACTCGGGCTCTAATCCCCGTCTTCCTCATCATTTTTGAAAAATACATCCCAATCATCATCATCCATTTCTGAAGACGGGTTATTATCTGCCCCAAATCCATCCATATCTCGTCTGTCTTTTTTGGTAGGTCTTCCCAATCCTTTTTGACGATAGTAATCCTGAGATTCTTTTCGCATTCTTAAAATTTCGTATTGTTCTTTATCAGTCATATCTACAACATAGATGGTGACTAGCTTTGCTCCTACTCTGCTTTTAGGGATATCGGTGACTTTGATTTTATAATCGATTTGATTTTTTTTGACTTTGATAACATCGCCAACTTTCACTTCTTTGGATGATTTTACAATATTTTCGCCAATGCTTACTCTATTCTTTTTGATTTCATCTGTTGCAATTGTTCTTGTTTTATAAAACCTCACACTCCATAAAAATTTATCTATTCTCATAATTTTTTATACTTTTGTCTCGTTAAAAATTAATTGCAATTTAACACTAAATAAAAAATGAAGAAAATACTTTTAGGAATTGCTCTTTCTGTAGTTGTACTACAAAGCTGCAAGAAGGATCGTGACGAAGAAGAGATTGTAGTTATTCCTGTAGCTGACCAAAATGCTTATGACGATGCTGCGGCTATAAAATTCATGGATTCTAATTACTTCAATGATAAAGGTGTTATCACTGCATTTGACGACACTGTCACCACTGATGATAATTACCCTAAATTGTCTTCCTATCCACATGAGACTTTACCGTCTGGTGTTATTTATATAAAAAGAGAAGAATCTTTTCAACCAAATCCAGGTAAGGAAATTGCAGCATCGGATGTGATCAGTATAATGCAGGTAACAAAAACTTACATCGCAACGAAAACCGATGATAAAATTGCCTATGCTAACGAAGCCACCTTTATCAATAATATTACAACATCCGGTGTTCCAAGTACAGATCCAGCTTATTTTTATGTAAAGCAATCAGTTTTAGACGCCTATAACGCAGCTCATAGTACCGCAACTGTTGGAAGAGATTTCTATGAAATAGAAGGTTTACAAGAAGGGCTGAAACACTTCAGATCTTTCGACAATCTAGATCCCGCAACGGATTATAATATGCAAGGTGTGATTATTGTTCCATCAAGAGCTGCATATGCCAGAGATAACACAATATACGGAACTATATACGCAAACAGAAGTTTTGTTTTTAACTTCCAGCTTTATAATACCAGAACCAGATTGGACAATGAAAAATAATTTTTTTGTTTCATCTAAATAAAAAAGAGAGGCGTTTCAATGATGAACGTCTCTCTTTTTATAATATATTTTTTGATTTCTAAATTTTCGCCAGAAAATCTTCGAATCGGGTTTCTTTGATAGAAACATTACCCTCTTCTGTTATTTTATCTAAAACAATCATCTCAATTTGATTGACAGATTTCTCATCAAATGGCTTTGAAACTCTGACATAGTTTTCTGTAAACCCATACATCATCCCGTTTTTGTTCTCGTGTTCCCACAAAACAGGAAGTTTCTTTCCTAATTGTGTTCTGTAGAATTCCATTTTCTTTTTTTCGGAAAGGATTCTCAGCATTTTGTTACGTCTTTTTCTTTCGGGAATCGGAACAGTACCTTGCATTTCGGCAGCTTCGGTATTTTCTCTTTCAGAATAAGTGAAAACGTGAAGATAACTGATTGGCAAATCATTTAGGAAATTATAAGTTTCCATAAACAACTCTTCTGTCTCTCCAGGGAATCCCACAATCACATCTACACCAATCGCTGCGTCCGGCATTACTTCCCTGATTTTACTAACTCGGTTGAAATATAATTTTGTTAAATAACGACGCTTCATCTTCTTCAGCAATTCATCACTTCCCGATTGAAGCGGAATATGAAAATGCGGAACAAAGCTTCTGCTTCTGGAAACCAGATCGATGCTTTCATCTTTCAGAAGATTTGGCTCTATTGAAGAAATTCTGATTCTTTCGATACCTTCGACTTTGTCTAATTCAGAAATCAAATCCAGAAAAGTATGTTCGTGTTTTTTATTTCCGAATTCTCCTTTTCCGTAATCTCCGATATTAACTCCCGTAAGAACAATTTCTTTAATATCTTTTGCAGCAATTTCTTTTGCATTCGCCACTACATTATCAATAGTATCAGAACGGGAAATACCCCTAGCCAAAGGAATTGTGCAATAAGTACATTTATAATCACAACCATCCTGAACTTTCAAAAAAGCTCTGGTTCTATCTCCAATGGAATATGAACCGACGAAAAAATCGGCTTCATCTATTTCACAAGAATGGATTTGAGCGTAACTTTCAGATTTCTCCAAATCATCCAGATAACTCAGAATATTGAATTTTTCTTTGGCTCCTAATACCAAATCCACACCTTCGATTCCAGAAATTTCTTCTGGTTTCAACTGTGCATAACAACCTATAATCGCAACCAAACCTTCCGGATTAGCTTTCGCAGCACGCTTCACGTGAAGTTTACATTCCTTATCTGCATTTTCCGTTACAGAACAAGTATTGATAATATAAACTTTCGCAGGTTCATCAAAATTAACTTTCTGATAACCTGCATCTGTTAGTGTTCGTGCAATAGTGGAAGTCTCTGCAAAGTTGAGTTTGCAGCCAAGTGTATGAAAAGCAACGGTTTTCGGTTGTGAATTGACATCTGACATAAGTCTGCAAAGTTATTAATAAAATCCAAATCATTCCAAATGAAGGATTTTTCCGAATCTAGAATTAATTAAACCAAAAAAATCCGGCTTTAAAAACCGGATTCTATTATTTTGATTTTTTTTGTTTTGGAACTTTCAAGCCTGCTTCTTTTGCTTCGGAAATTCCGATAGCGATGGCTTGCTTTCTGTCTTTTACTTTGTCTCCAGAACTGGATTTCAGTTTTCCTTCTTTGAACTCCTTCATCACTTTTCCAACTTTGTCCTGGGCTTTTTCTGAGTATTTTTTAGTTGTCATAATTATTCTGGTATTTTTGGAACTTCAACTGCCAATTCATATACTTTGGTATGCATCAGATATTTGGAACGTTCACGAGAAGTTACTTCCTGAAATTCGTCTTTAAAAAGAACAATTACCGCATCTTCTTCAATCTGCCAGTCTGCATCCGAAAAATATTTCTCGTCCGGACTTTTCTCCTTCAATTCATTTTTTCGTTCTTTCAAACGTTCTGCAACTTCCTGGAAACCTTCATCGGAAGAATGTAGAATTCTATAATCTGGTCCGGCAAATGCTTTATAATATTTATTTTCAGCCAAAAGATTTTGAGAAGAATCTTCTACAGGATTATCATTTCCGTCTAAAAAACCTACTTCTATTAATTTCCCATTTCTCTCTTCAGCAAATTTTTTGGCTTCTACAACAGATTTAAAGCCAGTGTAAAGATTACTGTTATCAAATCCATATTTGGTAAGTCTTTCTACTATATTTTCCGATTCCATAATTTATATTATTGTGATTAATTAATATTAATGATGTCTTACACCTCGATTGTGATAGTTCACATTTCTGTCAATTGGATTTTGGTTATTTATGTAAGCTTTATTATTAAGATGAGAATCTATCTTATTATTGGCATCATTTAAAAGCTCGGGTGTTCTGAAATGCAATTTCCTACCATTTTTAAATATTTCACCTTCCGCATTTCTATACATCTCATCTTTTTGATATTTGTTACCGTCTGGTGCGATGAAGCTATTTCCTTGCTTCTTATTTTTCTTTCTCAACTCATTTAATAGAACCAATGTTCCAGCTGCAGCAAATCCCAAAGCAACTTTTATCGTATTTTTCATATGATTATTTTCTAATTATAAAAACAAAAGTTCTGCCAAAATTTACATAAACAGCAATTTACAACCATTCAAAAAATTTTATGTTATCAAAATATTAAAGAAGTCTTGGCTACTAAACCAATAATTTATGTAACATTTTGGATTATGCTAAAAACATCTGCCAATTTGACCTGAACAAAAGAGCATTTTATTAAGAATTTTTTAAAAATGGTTAAACTTCGTTAAAAGTGTAACACTAAGTTTTTAGTTCATACTAATTTAGCATTAAATTTGTGTAACAAAAATCTCAGAATAAAGAAATGAATATCAAGATGAAGAATACATTAAAAAAACTAATGCCTTTTGCATTGACCGGAGTTATCTCTGGAGCAACGGTTTTCGGAGCTAGTCAATATTTCAGCCACGAAAATAATGGAGAAGATTTCTCATATTTCACAACAGCTTCTAAAAAGTCATCTTTTGTAGGAATGAGTTCTGCAACTGGAGACGATTTTGTAAAAGCATCAAAAACTACAGTTCCTGCGGTTGTAACAATCAAAAATTATCAGGACAGAGCAACTCAGAGAATGCCAGACAACGATATGTTTGATTTCTTTTTCGGACCTGGCAATAGTCCTTTTGGAGGTGGTCAGCAAAGACAGCAGCAGCCACCTAAAAACATGCCGTCCGGATTAGGTTCCGGTGTTATTATTTCACCAGATGGTTATATTATTTCCAACAATCATGTTGTAGCTGGTGCTAATAAATTAGAAGTTGTATTGAGCAACAAAAAATCTTACATCGCAACTCTAATTGGAACTGACCCAAATACAGATATCTCCCTTCTTAAAATTGAAGAAAAGGGTCTGCCTTACCTCAACTTTGCCAACTCAGATATGGTCGAGGTTGGACAATGGGTTTTGGCTGTAGGAAATCCTCTTGGACTTAATTCTACTGTAACTGCGGGAATCGTTTCTGCAAAAGGAAGAAGTATCGATATCCTAAGCCAACAATCCAGAACACCCATTGAAAGCTTTATCCAAACGGATGCGGCTATCAACCCGGGAAACAGTGGAGGTGCTTTGGTAAATGTGAACGGAGATTTGATCGGAATTAATACCGCAATTCAATCTAAAACTGGATATTATGAAGGTTACGGATTTGCTGTTCCTTCTAACTTGGCAAGAAAAATTGTTGAGGATATCAAAAAATTCGGATTGGTACAAAGAGGTTTCCTTGGAATCGGTAGTTTAGATTTATCTAATGATATGCAGGTTGCGGCTTACAATCAGAAAAATAAATCTAATCTAAAAGTTGGTGATGGTGTTTACGTAACCGAAACTACATCTAAAAGTGGTGCTGAGGATGCAGGAATCAAACCTGGGGATATCGTTACAAAAATCGACAATACAGATATTAGCAGTTTTGCTGACCTATCTTTCGCTATCGGAAGCAGAAGACCTGGTGATAAAGTCACTGTAACTTACACCAGAAACGGAAAACCAAACACTGTAACTGTTACATTGAAAGACCAGAAAGGCGGAACCTCTTCCAGAAGTAAAGACGACCTAACTGTAACTGAAAAAATAGGTTCAGAGTTTGAGCCATTAAGCGAAAGAGTAAAAACGGACTACGGTTTGGAAAGCGGCGTAATTGCAAAAAATGTGGTTGAAGGTAGCGAGATGGACAAAATTGGAGTCGTTGATAATTACATTGTAATGGAAATCAATGGAAAACCCGTTAATTCTCAGAAAGATGTTGAAAAGATCCTAAACAATTATAAAGGAAATGTTCAGGTAAAATATGTAGATGCTTACGGAAGAATTACAACTAGAGGTTTCAAATTGCAATAAGTAAACAGATATTAGAGTCATTCTAAAATATAATTTTGAAAGCCATTTGTAAAGAATGGCTTTCTTTTTTGGATAAATTTGCAATTCTAAAATAAAAGGTGAAATTTTTCAATTCTTACATTAATACTTTCAAAGGCCTGTCCAGAGAAGCCTGGATGCTTTCTATCGTGATGCTCATCAACCGCTCCGGATCGATGGTTTTGCCGTTTTTGGGAGTCTATATGACAGACCATTTGAAGTTTTCTCTGGAAAATGCAGGAATCGTATTAAGCTTTTATGGCATTGGTTCCGTTATCGGTTCGTGGTTGGGCGGTTATCTCACAGATAAATTCGGGGAATATTATATCCAGAGCTGGAGTTTATTTCTAAGTGCACCGATATTTTTAATAATACCATTTTTTCCAAGTGTGGAAATGATGGCTGTTCTGATATTTCTTCAGAGTACAATCAGCGATACATTTCGACCAGCGAATTCGGTGGCGATTACAAAATATGCAAGACCAGAAAATCTAACGAAAGCTTTTTCTCTTAACAGAATGGCAGTCAATCTGGGTTTTTCGATTGGTCCGGCTTTGGGTGGTGTTTTATCCGGGATCTCTTATAATTTTCTATTTGTTTTCAATTTTATAGGTGCGGTAATTGCCGGGATTATCTATGTCATCTTTTTCCGAAAAAGAAACAAAATCTTCCGTGAGAAAAAGAAATCCGAAACATCTGAAGTTGTTAAGAAAACCGGAAAGTCACCTTATAAGGACTATCCGTTTTTGCTTTATAGTCTTCTATGTACTGTTTTTGCGATTTGTTTTTTCCAGTTTTTCAATACAATTCCTTTGTTTTATAAAGACGTTGCTAAGTTGAGTCAAAGTACAATTGGATTTATTTTAGGTTACAGCGGATTTATCATTGTATTGCTGGAAATGCCTTTGGTAAGCATTGCTGAAAGAACGTTGAAGATTCCTCAGATTTTGTTTTTGGGAGCGGTATTAGCTGGATTATCCTATTTGGTGTTGGTATTTGGAAGTAGTATTGTTTGGTTGATTCTGTCTATGACGGTTTTGTGTATCGCGGAGATTTGGGCATTACCTTTTATGTCAACAGTGACAGCTCTTCGTTCAGAAAATGGAAACAAAGGTGCTTATATGGGCGTGAATGGTATTGCATTTTCCTTTTCATTCATTATTACACCGTTTCTGGGAACTTATATTGTGAGCCGATTTGGGTTTGATAGTTTGTGGATTGGTTCTTTTGTAATTTTGACTTTGACTTCATTATTAATTTTTCTCATTGTCAAAAAAATGATAAAATAAAAGCCTTCTCAAATATGAGAAGACCTTTCACTATTTTTTCTAATGAAATGATTATTTGCTTTTCACAAACTCTACATAGACAGCAACATCCACATCTTTTGCAACACCTGTTCCTGTTGGGTCATAGCTTACATTATAATCCAATCTGTTGATTTTGAAAGTCGTTTGAAAACCTAATTTTTCATTACCCTGCTGGTCTTTGGATTTACCTCCGTAAACAGCTTTTACCGTCACTGGTTTTGTAACATCTTTGATGGTAAGCTTACCTGTCAGCAGATAAGTATTTCCTTTTACCTTTTTGATAGAGGTACTTTCGAATTTCATCACAGGGAATTTTTCTGCATCAAAGAAATCCGCAGATTTCAAGTGGTTGTCACGCATCTCGACACCCGTATTAATCGAAGTTGTGTTAACTGTAAAATCAAACTTTGCATTGGTCAAATCATCTGCAGTTGTCACCACTTTGCCTTCAAACTTATCAAAACGTCCTTGCACAAAGCTGATTCCCATATGTTTGATATTAAAATTGAATGAGGAATGCATCGGGTCAACATTCCAGGTTGTTTGCGAAAATCCTAAAATACTGATGCTTGCAAACAAAAATGATAAGAATAATTTTTTCATAATGAATTATTTTTCAACTAATTTAATGAGGTAAAGTTATTGACATAAAGAGTTTTAATTAATTGATGTATGTTAATAAAAGCTTTGTTCGTAAAAAAAACTATTTTTGTTCAACTCAAATTTGAACAATGAATCCGGGAACTATTCTACTTTTATTCGTTTTTGCCTATTTTATCGGGCTTTTGGTCATCTCTTATTTTACAAGCCGCAACTCGGACAACCAGTCTTTTTTCATCGGGAACAAGAAAAGCAAATGGTGGCTGGTGGCGTTTGGGATGATTGGAACCTCACTTTCCGGCGTGACTTTTATATCGGTTCCGGGAACGGTCGGGAAAATGTTGGGCGGCGAAAATCCTTTCGGTGGCTTCGAGTATTATATGATGGTTATAGGGTTTTTCATCGGCTACTTCATTGTTGCGGGGATTCTGCTCCCGCTCTATTACAGGATGAATCTGACTTCCATTTACACTTATCTGGGAAAGCGTTTCAATGTCGAGGCACATAAAATCGGTTCTGTCTTTTTCATTATTTCAAGAGCGATTGGTGCAACAGCGAGATTATATCTGGTGGTGAATATTCTTCAAATTTTCTTGCTTGAGAATCTTGGTGTTCCGTTTTGGGTTACGGCTTTTGTACTGCTCCTGATGATTCTGCTTTACACTTTTGAGGGAGGTGTGAAAACCATTGTGATTACAGATACTTTACAAACGTCATTTATGATTATCAGTTTGATTGCCTGTATCGTTTATATTTTATCGAATCTCAATCTGTCTTTTGGGGAAGCATTTCACATCCTTGAACAGAAGCAATACACGCATTTTATTAATACCGACATCAATTCCAAAACTTTTTTCCTGAAAACAATTCTGGGCGGGATGTTCATCACGATTGCGATGACAGGACTTGACCAGGAAATGATGCAGAAAAATATATCTGTGGACAATCTGAAAAACTCGAAAAAGAATATGCTGACTTTTGCCGGAACTTTGCTTTTTGTGAACCTGGCATTCTTATTCCTTGGCGGTCTGCTTTATCTTTTTGCGATGCAGCACGGCGCAGATTACGGACAAATCTCGAATATGGTTGACGGAAAAGAAGTGGTGACAAACACTTTCGGATTCAGGGATTCTGCTGGTCAAATCAAAAATATAATGGGCGACGACCTCTTCCCTGCTCTATCGCTTCAAGGTCATTTCCCGATGGCACTTTCCGTGATATTCATCATCGGTTTGATTTCCGCTCTGTTCCCTTCTGCTGATGGGGCTTTGACGGCGGTGACGAGTTCTTACTGCGTGGATTTACTGAATCTGAACGAAGACCAGCAAAAAACCGAGAAACAAAAGAAACATCTGAGAATGAAAGTCCATTTGACTTTCACAGTGATTTTCTTTATATTGATAATGGTTTTCAAAGCCATCAATGACAAATCGATTGTTTACCTGATAATGGAAGTGGCGGGTTATACTTACGGACCGTTGTTGGGATTATTTGCTTTCGGAATCTTGACGAAATATCAAATCACGAAGAAATATTCCATTTTGGCAGTGACCATTTTGGCTCCTGTTGTGACTTATCTCATCAACTATCTTGTAACGAATAACACGGATTACAGAATTGGTGTAGAACTGATTATTTTGAATGGGTTTTTGACTTTTGTTGGGTTGTGGCTGGTGAAGGCGAAAGGTAATATTGAAAGTAAAGTTTCAATTTAATTAGTTTTGTATGATTACATCAGCGGAATTTAAAAAACAGATCTCAAAAACTTTATCTCAAAGTTTAAAGGAACTTGGTTTTAAAGGAAGTGGTTTTAGTTATAGAAAAGAATCAGAACATTTTATTTTTATAATTGGTATTCAAGCCAGTCAATATGGCAAAAAATGCTGTGTTGAAATAGGAATTCATCCAAAAGAAATGACTGATTTATTTGGTAGTGAAATAAATTTCAAGACTTTAAAATATTATGAATGTGAATTCCGAGCAAGACTTACAAAAAATCAGATTAAAAAATGGTGGAATTTTTCTAGTAAAAACTACGATAACCAATGGTGGGATTATTCTAACTCGGAAAAGACCAATATAAAAACTGCAGAAAATATAATTTTAACTATTAAAAATGAAGCAGTTCCAATAATAGAAACATTTCAAAACGAAGATTATATTCTTGATAATTTAGAAATTTCTGATTTGTCTAATCCTACAAAAAAACTAGCAGGTCTGAATGTCATTGGGACTGAAGTTCGTCTTATTTGGGCTCTATCAAAAATTTATGAAAAAAGAAATCTAAAAAAAGCGTTTGATTATGCAAGACTTGGAATTTCAAAATTAGAACCTAATGACAAATTTTTGGGCAAAATAGATTTTGAAAATATTATTCTTAATTATACTAATAATTTCAATTAACTTCCTTTTCTAATGAAAACCCACACAACCAATTACATCAACACCTTAATAGAAATCTCGGAAGATTCTCCGGTTTTGGCATCTGTGATTCCGGTTGTGAAAAATGATAAAAAGACAATTGCCAATTATCAATACGAGAAACTTTGCAAGCATCCTCTGAAATATACTTCTGATGAATTGTTATTCGATATTTTTGCGGAACGAAATGACATTTCGCCTTCAGAATTGGAAGAAGAGAAACAGAAGTTTTTCTCTAAAGGTCAAGCTTGTTTGCGGACTTCGCCTTTGGCCAAGAAAAATGGATTCGGGATTTTCCATAATCAGGATTCGAAAGTTAAATTGGTTCCCGCTGAGTCGGAAGAATATCAAGAATTATTGAAAGACGATTCTATCAAAAAAGTAAAAGCTATGAAGTCTAAGAAGTGATTTTGGAAACACTTAAGTCACTTTAGAATTTTAATTTGAAAATAAGTTCACTTGAGATTGAAAATCAAAGATTTTCAACTTATGTGTTCTAAGGTTTACTTGATATCTTCAATATAATTAAACTCAAGTGTTTAAAAAATGAATTACAATTTCAACATAGTTTCCGACCAAGAAATCTCTCAGTTATTCAAACAAAATAATTGTTCTGACTTTCATTCGGCTTCAGAATTTATTAGAAACTTACCCTACCGAAGAAACCTCAACAAAGATAATCTCGCTGCGATTTTCATTGATGAATGCGGAACTTGCAGTACAAAACACGCAGTTCTGAAAACATTAGCAGAAGAAAATAATCAACCTGATTTTAAACTGATTCTTGGAATTTTTAGGATGAATGGAAGTAATACGCCGAAAATAAAATCGGTTTTAGAGACTCTTCGAGAACCTCAGAGTGACAAATTAGAATATATTCCGGAAGCACATACTTATCTGAAATTCAGAAACCTGATTCTAGATTTCACAAAAAAGAATTCCTCTGAAAATGATTTTATCAATGAGCTTTTGGAAGAAACAGAAATCCAACCTCATCAAATCAACCAATTCAAAATCGAATTTCATAAAAACTATTTGAAATATTGGCTTTTAGAAAATCCCAAAATTTCTTATTCTTTGGATGAATTATGGAAAATCCGTGAGTTGTGTATCCAGGCTTTGAGTTAAGTTTTTACTTTTCACTTTATAAGAACCCAGCGTTTTGCTTTTCTTCTTTTTGAAGTAATGCGACAGATGGCTTTCGTCCGTGAAACCAAACTCATAGGCAATCTGCTTGATTGTATTCTGTCCGGATTCTATTCGTTTTTCTATGAGTGCCAATCGGTAATTGTTGATGTAATTGCGATAAGACATCTCGAAATTCCGTTTGAAATAAGCACTGAAATAGGTCGGCGAAATATTAAAATGTGATGCAATCGTCTTGATTCTAATCATTTCCGGACGATAGATATTCTGATGAATGTACGAAATCAAATCTTCCTGACTCGGGACACCATTATCGATTCTGACATTCAGTTTTGCAGATGCTTCACGAATCAATCCAAATAAGGACAACACCTGGAAAAACATAATCGGAGAAGTCGTCACATCGCAGATTTTATCATAATCAACAATATTTTCCACCGTTTTTCTCAGAATCGTTTTGCAAGGTTCATCGAAACAGAGTTTGATTTCCTTCAGCATTGGATTCCGCATAATATCAATCGGAGATGCGGTCATCAAAGTGTCCGGCGCAAGATGTTTATTGCTTTCAAAAAAACTGTCATTGAATTTGATAAAAGCAAATTTAGTCTGCTTTTTAATATCGAAATAATGTTCATCTTCGGGAGAAATCAGGTATAAATCTCCAGCTTTATAAGGCATTACCAGATGGTTGAGATGATGATTACCACAACCTTTGAAGATATAGACCAACTCATAATAAGTATGGCTATGTCGCGGAAATGGATACGCTTCCACATCAAAGGAATCGATTTCCAAAGGATTAAACTGTTTTCTCTTCATATTGTAAATTTACAATAATATATCAAAATACTACACCTGTTTTTACATATCAAAAAACGAAATTTGTAAAGCTTGATAAGTTCAACTCAAATTCAATTATAAAATCAATTAACAAAATGGAATATAGAAAATTAGGAAACAGTGATTTAGAAGTATCCGTAATCACTTTCGGAGCTTGGGCTGCCGGCGGCTGGATGTGGGGAAGCACAGACCGAAACGATGCTATTGAAGCGATAAAAGCATCTTATGATGTCGGGGTAACTTCTATCGACACAGCACCAATCTACGGACAAGGAACGAGTGAAGAAATCGTGGGTGAAGCAATTAAAGGAATTTCCCGCGATAAAGTTCAAATCTTAACTAAATTCGGGATGCGCTGGGATTTGGCAAAAGGTGATTTTGCGATGCACAGCAAAAATAATGATGGAAAAGATATCGATGTTTACAAATATGCCGGAAAAGACAGCATCATCTACGAGTGCGAACAAAGTTTGAAAAGGCTGGGAACAGACTACATCGATTTGTACCAAATCCATTGGCCGGATTCTACTACGACGATTGACGAAACATTTGAAGCGGTTTCCAAATTGATTGAACAGGGGAAAGTCCGTTTTGCCGGTGTTTGTAATTACAATGCACAACAAATGGCAGAGGCGGAAAAAACCTTGAATTTGGTTTCCAATCAGATTCCGTTCAGTATGGTGAATCGTGGAATTGAGGAAGAAACCGTTCCGTATTGCATCGCAAATAACAAATCAATTTTGGCTTACAGTCCTTTGGAAAGAGGTTTGCTGACAGGGAAAATCCACAACGGATATCAATTCCAGGAAGGTGACCACCGTGCGAGCCACAAACATTTCCAACCGGAATTTATAGAAAAAACAAATTCACTATTAGATAAAATTAAACCATTTGCCACGAAACACAACGCAACTTTAGGACAACTGGTTTTGCGTTGGACGATTGAAAGACCGGGAATTACGATTGCTTTAGCCGGCGCTAGAAATGCAGAACAAGCAGTTCAAAATGCAAAAGCAATTGAAATCAATCTTTCAAAAGAAGAAATCGAAAGCATTAATGAACTGGTAAATGCTTTTTAGAATAAGAATGGCTTTTCTTTAAACTTAGAGCCGTTTGAATCAATGCTACAAAATTATTGGCAATTAATCCTAAATTTTATGAAAGACTTCAAAACGACTTATTTATTTTTGAGATTGCCGATTGCAATTTCCTTGTTAGGACACGGACTGGTAAGACTTCCAAAGCTTGAGATGTTCAGCAATTGGATGGTAACATCAATGGAAAAATCTGTGATTCCCTGTTTTATGATTGTACCTTTCAGTTATGTTTTGCCAATTGTAGAATTCTTGATTGGATTGTTATTATTAATTGGATTTCAAACCAGATATATAATTTATTCGGGGCTGACACTGATGAGTATTCTGATATTAGGAAGTGCATCTACAGAAAACTGGAGTGCAATAGAAGCACAATTGTTGCATTCAGTCTATTTAGGTGGATTGCTTTGGTTTTATGAGAAGTATAAGCCCGTCTCAAATCATTAATTCTAAAAATAAATTATGAAGTCTTTAAAAATAATCGCTTTTTTAATTTTATCCTTTAATTATTTATCAGCTCAGCATCGTCCTGTTCTGGACATTATGCTCACAAATTATGAGTATCCTTATCCTGTTCATTTCCTTGATTTCAAAAGTCAGAATCAGGACTTGAAAATGGCTTATATGGATGTGAAGCCGGAAAAATCTAATGGAAAGACGGTTGTCCTGCTTCACGGAAAAAATTTCAACGGTGCGTATTGGAAAACAACGATTCAGGCATTGGCAAAAGAAGGTTTCCGGGTGATTGTTCCTGACCAGATTGGATTTGGAAAATCTTCAAAACCAACCGGATATCAATTCAGTTTTCAGCAATTAGCTCAGAATACCAAAGCTGTTTTGGATGATTTAAAGCTCGATAAAATTTATCTTTTGGGGCATTCAATGGGCGGAATGCTGGCGACAAGATTTGCATTGATGTATCCTGAAACGGTTGAAAAATTAATCCTGGAAAATCCAATCGGACTGGAAGACTGGAAATTGGTTGCGCCTTACACTTCTATCGACCAGAATTATCAAACCGAACTGAAAGCCAATTATGAATCCGCAAAAAAATACCAAAGCAATTTCTATTATGACAACCAATGGAAACCGGAATATGACGAATGGGTTTATCTTCTGACAGGCTGGACAAAATCTCCCGATTACCCGAAAGTGGCTTTGGTCAATGCAAAAACGTCTGATATGATTTTTACACAACCCGTGGTTTATGAATCCCAAAATCTGAATGTCCCCACTTTATTAATCATCGGAACAAGAGACAGGACAGCAATCGGAAAAACCAATGTAAAAGACCCAAAAATAGCTGAAACAATGGGACGATACGACTTATTGGGAAAAGCAACTCAGCAAAAAATAAAAGGTTCAAAGTTGGTAGAAATAGAAAATGTGGGACATCTTCCGCACATCGAAGTTTTTGAACAATTCATCAAACCCGTAAAAGAATTTTTAAAGCCATAAAATACAAATATTGAACACTAAGTTCACAAAGAATTATAAAAACAATGCAAATTTAAGGTTCACAAAGGCGCTTCGCTTATATAAGTTTTACGGCTTTGTGAACTTAAAAACATTGAATTGAATAAAAACTTTGTGGACTTTGTGTTCAAAAAAAAATATTTAAAATAATTAATGAAAACTAGCTTTTTAGCCCTTGCGATGGGAACATTCTGTTTAGGATTAACAGAGTTTGTGATGATGGGAATTTTACCCGACATTTCAAAAGATATGAAAATTTCTATTCCGGCAGCAGGACATCTCATTTCATATTATGCTATTGGTGTATGTGTCGGAGCACCGGCGATGGTCATTTTTGCAAGGAAAATGGCTCTAAAAAGCACACTCCTTTTGTTAATGTTTCTCTTTGTAATCGGGAATTTGTTTTTTGCAATTTCCGATTCTTATACAGCGTCGTCCATTTGGAGATTTGTGTCCGGATTGCCACACGGCGCCTATTTCAGTGTTGGCGGAATAGTTGCCAGCAAACTGGCCGAACAAGGAAAAGAAAGTTCAGCGATTGCATTGATGATTGCCGGAATGACCGTTGCCAACTTGATTGGAGTTCCTGTAGGAACATATATCAGCTCTCATTTCAGTTGGAAAATCACTTACGAAATCATTGCTGTTTGGGGATTAATCACCATGCTGTCTATTTGGTTTTGGATTCCGAAAATGGATGCGTTACCAGATACCGGTTTCAAAGGACAATTTCAATTCCTGAAAAAGAAAGAACCCTGGCTTTTGATTTCTGCAATTGCATTTGGAAATGGAGCTATCTTCTGCTGGTATAGTTATGTGAGCAAATCTATGATTAATGTTTCGGGATTTAATGAATCTGCATTGAGTTATATTATGATTTTGGCAGGTGTAGGAATGGTTATCGGGAATATCCTGGGTGGAAAATTGTCCGATAAATTTTCAGCAAGCGGTGTCGCAATGATTACACAAGCTATCATAATGATTACAATGGTTTGTATTTTCTTTTTCTCAGGATTTTCAATTTTGGCTTTAGTTCTAATGTTTATCAGTACGGCATCTTTATTTGCCGTTTCTGCACCTCAGCAATTATTGCTTTTCAAAAACTCAAAAGGTGGCGAAATGTTAGGTGGCTCTTTGCCTCAAGTAGGATTCAATATTGGAAATGCTGTAGGTGCTTTTTTAGGAGGTGTGCCAATTACTTTGGGATACACATACAATTTTACGGCAGTTCCGGGAATTATTATGGCATTTTTTGGATTCTTAATCTTATTATATTATTTCAAGAGAGAAAAAAAATTATCAATTAAATAATTATAACATAAAACAATTAAAATGAAAAAAGTAAATATTAAAAATACAGACCTGGAAATCGCTCCAATCAACTTTGGAGGTAATGTTTTTGGATGGACTCTGGATGAGAAAGAATCGTTCGGTATTTTGAATAAATTGACAGAAGGCGGATTTAATTTTATTGATACAGCCGACACTTACTCCTGGTGGGTGAACGGAAAAGGCGGACAATCAGAGGAAATCATAGGAAAATGGATGAAGGAAAGGAAAAACCGCCAAGATATTATTATCGCAACAAAAGTAGGTTCGGAAACCAAAGAACACGGTTTTGACATCAGCAAAAAACATATCCTGAAATCTGTTGATGAATCTTTGAAACGCCTTGGAACAGACCATATCGATTTGTACTACACGCATTTTGATGATAATAAAACGCCTGTTGAGGAAACTTTATCAGCTTATGACGAAATCGTAAAAGCCGGAAAAGTAAGATATATTGCGGCTTCTAATGTTTCTCCGGAAAGATTGATTGAATCTTTTGAAACGGCTGAGAAAAATAATTTTCCAAAATATGTGGCGCTCCAGCCCCATTATAATCTGGTGGAAAGAGAAAAATTCGAGACGGAATATGCACCGTTGGTTGAAAAATATGGCTTGAGTGCATTTCCTTATTGGTCTTTAGCTGCAGGATTCTTAACCGGAAAATACAGAACCGAAGCCGATTTTGAAACAACAGCAAGAGGTGGCGGAATCAAAAAATACTTTGATGATAAAGGGAAAGCGGTTTTGGCTGCATTAGATAAAATTTCAGAAAAACATCAATCCCAGCCTGCAACGATTGCTTTGGCCTGGTTGTTAGCCAATCCTTTGATTACTGCACCAATTGTAAGCGCTACCAGCGAAAGGCAATTGCAGACAATATTCGATGCTCCGAAATTAGAACTGGATTCGGAAGATTTGGAAATTCTTAATCAAGCTTCAAAATAATCAATGATAGAAGAACAATCAAAGCTGAGCAAAGCTCAGGTTCTAGGGATGGCTGTCGTAGCAGGGATTTGTGTTTCAAATATCTATTATGCACAGCCAATTCTGCATCAGATTGCTGAGACTTTCAAAGTATCTGAAAGTAAAATGGGAATTATGGTTGGCTTGGGACAAGTCGGTTATGGTGCAGGATTACTGACATTGGTTCCTCTTGGAGATAAAGTCAATCGTAAAAAATTAATCCTGATTTTATTAGCCATTTTATTCTGTATTTTGGCAGGAATAGGAATCGTTTCCAATTACTATTTCATTTTCGTATTCAGTTTGTTGTTGGGTTTGACTGCTGTAGCGGCACAAGTTATCTTACCAATGGCAGCGGAATTATCCGGTAATGAAAAAGGAAAAAATGTAGGAATTATCTTTACCGGAATTCTTGTCGGGATATTAATGGCAAGGGTTTTCAGTGGTTACATATCCGAATGGAGCAACTGGAAAATGGTGTATTACATTTCGGCAGGATTCACGATTTTGTCTCTAGGATTTGTCTATTTCAAATTGCCTAGTGTCAAACCGACTTTCGGGGATTCTTATTTTAAACTGATTTCATCCTCATTTTATCAGTTAAAACGATTTCCTCAGCTGAGATTATTCGCATTAATGGGCGGCATAGCTTTTTCCATTTTTTGCTCGTTCTGGACAACCCTGACATTTCTATTAGTCGAAAAACCTTACCAATACAGTTCCGACACGATTGGACTTTTCGGGATGCTGGGCATTGCAGGCGCTCTGGTTGCTCCAATGATTGGAAAAGCTTCCGACAAAGGAGAATCGAGTAAAACCCAACTGATTGCAAGTATTATTTTGTTAGCCGGTTCCGTCATTATTTTCCTTTTCCCGGATTATCTGTTATCCATTATCTTAGCTGTGATTTTCATTGACGTAGGCGTTCAATCCATTCAGGTAACGAATGTCGCATTGATTTACAGATTAGACCAAAAGGCGAACAGCCGAATCAATACAATCTATATGACTTCTTATTTTGCCGGTGGTGCTATCGGGACCTTCATTGGGCTGAAGTGTTGGGAACTCGGTGGTTGGCATTATGTTGGAATTCAATTGGTAACATTTAGTTTAATTGTATTTTTGATGAATATATTGAAAGCAGTAAAATCAAATCAATAAAATAAAATATGAAAATTTCAATCACATTAGCGACTCTATTTTTAGGATTAAATCTTACAATGGCTCAAAATTTAAAATCCGTTTCCTATAAAGACGGCGACCAAAAACTGAATGGATTAGTGACATCCAATGCAGGAAAAAAACTTCCGGGTGTATTGATTTTACCCGCTTGGAAAGGCATCGATAATGAAGCTAAAAATGCAGCAGCCGAATTGGAAAAACAAGGTTACATTGCTTTTGTTGCAGATATCTATGGCGAAGGAAACATTCCTGCTGACAATGCCTCAGCTGCAAAAATTGCAGGAAAGTACAAACAAGATTACAAAGCTTATCAGCAAAGGATTTCCATTGCTTTTGAAGAATTGAAAAAACAAGGTGAAAATCCTGAAAAAATCGCTGTAATC
>QFQW01000009.1 GCA_003248755.1 Chryseobacterium sp.
AGTGTCCAAAGTGTTTGCCTGTATTCCTTTCTTTTGTCTTCTTGCTCTTCGCTTGCAGGATCTATAATAGGCACATCGATCTCGATCCCGAATTTCTTCATCTGTTTTCTGATATATTTTTCCTCTCCCAGTAAAATAGGATATGCTATCCCTTCTTCATAAAGAATTTGAGCCGCTTTGAGAACATTATATTCTTCCGCATTACCAAGTGTGACTCTCTTTGGATTGGAACGAGCACGGTTCTGCATTATACGGATCAGTTTTTCATCACGTCCCATTCTGTCCAACAACTGATTTTCATATGTTTCAAAATCATCAATGGGTTTTCTGGCAATTCCACTGTCCATTGCTGCTTTAGCTACTGCTTTGGAAACTCTCGTTATTAATCGGTTATCAAAGGGTTTTGGAATAAAATATTCTCTTCCGAAATTCAAATTCTTAATATTATACGCCAACATCACCGCTTCAGGAACCGGCTCTTTTGCCAGATCAGCAATTGCCTTCACTGCCGCGAGTTTCATCGCCTCATTGATTCCGGTGGCCTGAACATCTAATGCTCCACGAAAAATGTAGGGGAACCCTAACACATTATTAACCTGATTAGGATAATCACTGCGACCTGTAGCCAAAATCACATCCTTACGGGTGTTAATTGCAACATTATAATCAATTTCAGGAGTTGGGTTTGCCATGGCAAATACGATCGGGTCATTAGCCATGGTAAGCAACATTTCAGGAGTAAGAACATTACCAATGGAAAGCCCCAGAAACATATCCGTCCCTTTTATTGCCTCCGTAAGTGTTTTTTGTTCTCCCGCACGCGCATAACGTTTTTGCAGATCCAATAGATCGGTCCGTGATTGAATAAGCATCCCATCCTTATCAAACATGGTGATGTTCTCTTCCTTTACACCAAGCAGCACATATAAATTGGCACAAGCTATCGCGGCAGATCCTGCTCCCGAAATCAGTATTCTGAGATCGGACAACTGTTTCCCTGCAAGGTCAGAAGCATTTATAAGTGCAGCAGAAGATATAATGGCTGTTCCATGCTGATCATCGTGCATCAAAGGAATCTTCAATTCTTCCTTCAAGCGTTGCTCAATATAAAAAGCTTCTGGTGCTTTGATATCTTCAAGATTGATCCCGCCAAAGGTCGGTGCAATTCCTTTGACAATATCTATGAATTTATCAGGGTCTCTCTCATCAATCTCAATGTCGAAAACATTGATATCGGCAAAAATCTTAAAAAGTAAACCTTTGCCTTCCATCACAGGTTTTGAAGCTTCCGCTCCAATATCACCCAACCCCAGAACAGCAGTCCCGTTGGAAATAACAGCCACCAAATTTCCTTTTCCCGTATAATCATATACTGTTTCTGGATATTTTTCTATTTCTAAGCAAGGAATCGCCACTCCCGGAGAATAGGCAAGTGATAAATCTCTTTGTGATGAGTGGGGCTTCGACGGAACTACTTCTATTTTACCTTTAGGCTCCGCTTTATGATAATCCAATGCTGCCTTCTTAAAGTTAATCTCGTCTCTATTTGTATTGGACATAATCTTTATCGTAATATTAAGTTTATAATTAACATCTTTTCTAGATGCCTTTTAGTTTTAACTAATAAATGCTTTTTTTATATTTGAATTTTGTGTTTTGGTTTGGTGTGGTCCTGGCGGAATTTGCACCATTAGAAATCAACCGCTATATCAGCGAGTAGATCAGTAACTGTATCCAACTAATCTATTAGGATATTTGATTTTCAAGATTCATCCTTATATCTAATTCAGTTAAAAACGGTTGTCCATGAAATCAGGGGCAACCGTACAAAAACAATCATAATATGAAAAACAACTATTCAAAAAAAGCTTTGGCAGCATCAACCGCCATCGCAGCCTGATCATGTCCCACATTTGGAACTTCTCTTTTTGTCCAATTGAAAAAATAACCATTGCTATCTGCATGAGTCTTACTTTTATTATAAAAATATAATCCACGTGCATACCGATATAATCCCTGAGCATCTGCCTCCGGCGTATGCCTGATCGACGAATCATTGGGGTCAGTATCATTCTGCCCCAGATGAATAATCATCTTCACGTTCATTGCGGCTTTTATATCAGCTTCAGAAAGCTGGGAATTTTTAAGTCCATATGGAAAAGCGATTGTTGTTGATGGCTCTGTGTACCAGCCAGCGTTGGCTGAAATAGCCGTCTTCACTTTTGTCGAAGCACCATTGAACAAGACAAAACGGTGTACAAATTGTGATCCTGCAGAGTGCCCGAACATTAAATAATTGGCGGTCGTATTTCCAGTTTGAGATTTTATGTATTCAAACAGTGGCTCGACAATAGAAAAGGTCCAGTTCTTCTTGTCTATAAAACTTCCTGAATTACTGATAACATTACCTGTAATATATTCATTATCCGTATAATATAACTCCGGAAACTCAATAGCAAACACCATGCAATGGTATTTGGATGATAAAGATTCCCAAGGCTGAATATAATTAACGGCATCCCTGTTCGTTCCCGGAAAGACCAGCACAACGGGAATATTGGTAAGATCTTCGTCAGGAACGGAATAATAGACTTTTATCGGCTTATTTTTAAAGGGTTCATAATCTGTATAAGTGAAATTTCCCGTTCCTTTCTTGATCACAGAACTTTCTGGTACTGTAGTTTCATTCTCATCGTTGCTGTTGCTACAAGACATGGCAAAAGTAACGGCCAATAGGGCGAACTTAAAATAAAATATATAGCGTTTCATTTTCTAGAATATTATTTGGAATATCAGCTCTGCCTGTACATTATTTTTCAGTTCCTTATTAGAGTAGTCCAGATAACTAAAACCTCCCTGTATTTTCAGTCTGTTATCAATGAAATATTTTGTCAGCGAGGCATTATAAGCCCGGGTTTCCTTAAGAATTGAAGTAGTAGTTTCAAATTCCGGTGAAACCTGGGAATATCTAAGGTCTAAAGCATATCCGCTTTTCAGTACATATCCTACCTGGAAATTGTAAATACTTCCCAATACGAGATAATCGGCAATCTGTTGTGAGATCAACCCATTCACAGCCCCCGTATCTGTATATATCCCTGTAAGAGATGTTCCGGTCGCATTAGCATACTCTCCAATTACGGATAAACCTTTGTATTTGGCTAGAACATCAACGTAAAATTTTCTGTAATCAGGTAATTTTTCTTTTCCATCGGCTCCATACAACACAAAGTTTCCGTGAGCATCACCTTTACTGTCACTTGCTCCCTTATTATAACTTCCTGCAACTCCCAGTTTTACTTTCGGGGTACTTTCATATGCAAGGTCAGCTTCTATAAGGTCGTTATTACCCGTAAAACTTCCGAAAGGGTAAATATCAAGCCTTCCTCCATATTTTAGTCCGCCTTTATCAGGATCTGTAGAGCTTGTACCAAAAGAATTCCTGCCGTCTCCTGAGGTCACAGCTACCTTTGGGGCAATCACAAATCCCCCAAGCTTGAAGTCACTTTCCACAAATAGACCGAATTCCCGACCAGTATTGGCCAAAGAAGAACTTAATATGCTTCTGTCGGTCATTGACAGATTACTTTCCAGAAAGGTCATTTCAAGGTTATTGGTAAAGGTCTGTTTCTGACCCGCCGAAATCTTCAGACTCTTAAAAGGTGCATAAGCGATCCAGGCATCCAAAAGCGGAGTACTGTCCGTAAAATCCATTTGCAATAAAAAACTCACTTTTTCTTTGGCTGCATTACCTGAAACCGAAAGATAAGTTCTTTTGATCCCGAATCTTGTCTGTGAATCCGCTTCCTGCGATTTGGAATAAACGAAGTTAGGCTGTATAAAACCTCCTATGTTGAAGTTATATGCGCCGTTGTTCAACTCAACATTCAATCCTTTACCTAATTCGAAATTAACGTCATTGTTATTGGTCTGTGCATTATAATTAGAGAAAAGCAATACAACTATTGATGCGAGTAACGACTTTTGTATATTATTTTTATGATTCATGATCTTTGATTTATAAAGGTTATTTAATGATCCTGTAAATAGGCAATTCAGTTAAATTTTCTATTGAGAAGACATTGTAGCGTACAAAACCATTTTCTGCTTCTGGTTCCAGCACTACTGCAGCAAGATTTGAATTCTTTTGCCTCATATTGATAAGGAAGGTTCCTTTGGGGAGTTTGACCTGCTGCTCTTTGATCTCTGTGGTAACGATCTGCTCATAAAATCCTTCAAATTTCGTATTGGATTTTTGGACGTCTTTTATATGGTAACTTTCTGCATTCACCATTTTTTCTTCATCAAGCTTTTCCACTTTCAGACCCAGCTGAATTAACTTATTGGCAACAGTTTCATATTGAGGTAAAATGGCATAATATTCTGGTCTCTTCCTTACAATGTCGGGAGTTCTGTCGGAAACATCTCTCACCGGCATCTCAATTTCGACCAATTCGTTTTTACCGATATCAATAAATGGTATTTTCCTTACTTCGGTCTTGCGCTTTTCAGTAACCACAATATCATTGAATGTGTTTGCAGCTTCCTTAACCTTCTCTTTTATCAGATCTGAATTTTTCAAAGATTCTTTCAGGGTTGTAAGGGCAATCAGGAAGGAAGTATATGTTCTTCTTCTAAAAGAGATCTTCTCCATTCCTTCTCCTCTTACCTCGATCAGCATCGACAAGGCATTGGTCAGTCCTACGCCTGAAGATGTAGATCTCGGACTTGCTGCACCAATGTTAAGAACTATTTCCCCTTTAACTTTGCTTGGAGCAAAATATTTGTAATAGGTTAGATTGTTCGCTTTCAGCGCCGATTGATATTCCGGAAGGAATTTCTCAGCAAAAAGGCCACTCAGCGACTTTGGATAATTCGGGTTTTCACAATATAAAAACATCACATCTGCAAATCCTGAAACCCCTGAGGTCTCCATTTTAAGATAATCTGCCCTGAAAGGATTATATTCATGAAAATCGATGTAAACATCAGGTGAAAATTTATTTAAAAACTCGCGGAAAACCACCGACTCCGGAGTTTCTAGCTTAGTAAGATCACGATTGAGATCAAGACCATTGCTTGTCCTTCTATCCATTCTTTCACCTCCATCAATGTTTACCATAGGTAAAATAGCAATATCCATATTTTTACGTAAAGCCTGTAATTCAGGGTCAGATAAAAGCTTGTCGATCAATAAAAGCAGCCCTTCGGTTCCTGCAGGCTCATCCCCATGAATACGGGCTGAAAACATGACCTTCACTTTTGGAGCATCTGATTTAAAAATGATAGTGGGTATATCAACATCTTTTTGAGTTTTACCAATATAGCTGAGGCTTACATTGTCTTTTCCCGAGATCTTTTCATTGATGAAACCCATCATTTCCTTGTATCCTGCAATCCCTTTTTTGCTGAATGAAGGGGTGTTCATCTCAATATCAGGGTCAGGAAAAAATTTATCTGTCATCTTTTTGGATTGCTGCCCAAAAATGGAAAGAGACATAAAGAATGCGATGATACTTAAATTATATTTTAATATTTTCATAATCAAATTTTAAAAAGTGATCTGCATGATCAACTGAAACCTGTTCTCATTCCCCACCATAGTATAGCCTGAAACATCTCTTGAATCGGGACCTGCATCTACAAAAATGTAGGATGCCTGAACTTTCACAGCTTGCGAGCGGGTAAGAAACTTGGCAGCTGTGATCTCATAAAAATTGTTCCTGTTGAAATACAAGGTGTTGTTCATATAAGAATTGGTATCAGGTTTCAGATGTGTATATCTAAATCCAACCAGATATAAGGAAGGAAATGTATAGGTTCCTTCGATGTTATATCCTTCTCCCAGTAACATTCTCTGTTTAATATAACTTTCAACGCCACCATCGAATGTAGTGGCCAGAGTTCCATCCGTCCTTACCCTGTAATAGATATCAGAAGGCACGGATGCCCAGGTCTTGGCATATTCACCCAACATGGAAAAGCCTTTATACTTAAAAAGAAAATCTGCGACCAGTTTGCTGTAGGAAGGTAAAGAGTAATTTTTGTCAGCATCCATATATAAAATGTCCCCTGTCGATCTTCCCCCTCTCCTGTCACTTGTTCCGTCATTATAGCTGAAAGCCCCTCCTATGGAAAGTTTCGGGGTCATTTCCCTTAACAGATCGGCACCTTTGAATTTTCCGGCCTCACGAAATTTTCCAAAAGGCAGATAATTGATCCTACCTCCATATTTCAAACCACCATAGCGAGTTCCTCGGGTAAAACTTCCATCTCCGTCCGTCAAAATTAACGTGGGTTCTAAAAATGATCTTTTCCCTATTTTCAAAGTCCCGTCTATAAAAACTCCGGTCTCTCTGATCGTACTGAATATCGTACCCAGCGTACTTCTGTCCACAAATGCCAATGCATTGGAGCTGATCCCCATCTCCCTACTGTCCGTACCAACAGAGCGCTGGCCAACTGTAAAGCTGAGATTGGAGTTCGGGCTGTATGATATAAAGGCATCCTGCAAAATAGTATTGGTATCTTCTCCGCCTAAGGAAGCCGAAAAATCTCCCGTCACCCGATATGAGATCTTACCTTCAAATGCGGTTCCACTAAGCCTTAATCTGGATCTTCTCAATCTAAATCTGTTATTGGTCTCATTCTGATCCCCCTCATAAAAACGGGTATCTAACTGCGGTTGTATGAATCCGGTCAGATTGATGCTGTATCCACCATCATTCCCAGTAGCTGTAATTCCTTCACCTAGAGTATATTTCTCAAAATGAAACCCTTTTTGGGAAAATCCCAAAACAGGAGCTAGGATGGAGATGAGTGACAGGACTATATTTTTTGTTTTCATTTTTTTATTCTTCAAATGTTCCTTTTTTTATCAACACTTTATCCCTCATCATAATTTCACCTTTTGCAATTACATCTGTTAATTGCAGACTCTCATCGAAGAAGCAAAAATCAGCATCTTTGCCTACGGCAATACTTCCTTTGTTGGGTAATGAAAGATTCGTAGCAGGGCTCGAAGTAATAAGTTTAAACGCTTCAGATATATCTACACCTTCTCCGATGAGCTTTACTACCTGTTTAAGATTCAAATCAATTGGAGCCCTTCTATATCCTATTATATTTCCTTTTTCATCTTTTTTCATAACCCCCGCATTTCCATCGCTGCTCAATGTCATGTTATCCATGGAGACTCCTTGTTCCAAAGCATAGAGTACCTGCTCATAGGGTTGCGCGAACTGTGTTCCTCCTGTGGAAATATCGATCATCCCGTCTAACTTTGCAAATCGTACCGCTTGATTAAACAAATCTTTGGTTCTGCCAACATGCGTTGGGGATATCCTGCGGATAGGAGCCTGGTATTTTTCTACCAATTCCAGTAATAGCTCCATTCCCGGTTTGTGACCACCTAAATGAACGTGAAGAATTCCCTTTTTCTGGGTCAATAGTCCAGCAACATGGATATCCCCTATTATTCTTAGTAATTCCGTCGCGCTGGGGAATGAACTTCTTTCATCACTAAGGGCAATCTTACATCCGATAATTTTGTCAATGAACATAATATCATCACGTACACTTTCCATAAGGGTCAAAGGAGGGTAAGCAAAATAACTGGTCAGCATATAAGCGGTTATACCTTCCTGATCCAATCCTTTTACCTTAGCATACAATGCTTGTAGACTTTTAGTTGACCCATCCGTACCTAACAACCCCATTACAGTGGTAGTACCACAGGCAATCAGTTGGCTAAGTTCGATAGGCGGGGTCATAGAAGCAAAACCCTTTTGCCCCCCTGCTCCAGTTACGTGAATATGCTGGTCTATCAAACCAGGAGTTACTATTTTACCCTGGGCATCAATCACTTCAAGACCAGGAAGGATAAGGTCTATTTTATCCTCTATCAAAAGGATTTTTTCAGCACCTATTAGAATATCTTTTTCTCCAATAAATTCTGGCGTATATAGTTTTGTATTCTTAATTAATCTCATAGTTTTATTTTTAAATTATTAGAAAATGATAGGCAAGCATGAATAACAGGGCAGAAACAAGAGGTATAAAGTTTCTTTTCGCCAGATCAAATGAAGAAACACCTGCAATTTCCGATATAGCCACTATAATTCCCGCAATTGGAGAGGTCGCACGTCCCATGCTTGAAGAAAGCTGCATAGGAAGGATCATTTCTGCTGGATTTGCACCCATTTTCTTGGCAATATCCGGAACCAGAGGCCCGAATGAAAAGAAAGAAGCATTTCCGCTGCCCATCAACATAGAGGCTAAAAATATAATGACTGTCATTAATACCCCGATACCAATTGCTCCAAAGCCCAAATGTTGTGAAAGATCCACAAGGCCATCAATGAATCCTAAGCTGATTAGTCCAGTAGAGAAAATCTCTGCTGCCACTATCAGTGTAATAACCGTTGCAAATACTTTCCCCATTCCTTCCCAGAATATTTTCAATGAGGCAAATACCTCTTTCACATTTCTGGTGCGAATAATCTCAAAAAGAAACCCTATTGATAAAGAAATAAATATGGCTGTCGTCGTGTCCAATATGATCGGATTATCTGGAAATAGTTCAATAAATCTTGAAAATACAATCAGTAAAATCAAAGGCATTACCGGAAGTATTGCATAGATCAATGGAGTGTTGGTCTTAAACTCGCTTGTTTCCATTTTCCTTTCAGCCTGACTTTCCTTTCTATCAAAATAACGGTTTGAAAAAAAATACACGACCATTAATAAAATAGTAAGCGGGATGGTAAGCGGTAACTGGTCTTCTAAAAAATAAGCAACATTGCTTTTACCTATCAATTCTGCAGCTCTTGCTGTATTGGCTGAAGCTGGTCCCATATCAAAGACCGTACAGGCAGAGATGACTGATACTGCCGTTAAACGGCTTACCCCCAATCCTACAAGTACCGGATATATCGATGCTACCAATAAAAGTCCTAATCCGGTTGCTGAAGGGGTACAAATAAATAATATTTGTCCGATAGGAATCACCAATATTGAAGCGAGATAAGGATATTTTTTAAATACTGATAAGGGTTGCATGGAAATATAAACCAAAGCTTCGCTGGCACCTATCTTTTTCATATAGGCCACAAAACCTCCTATGGACATGATCATCAGTCCCACTCCTGATAACCTGCCAATCATTGATTCCTGTATCAGTTTATACAAGTCGAAAAAAGAAGAACCGGTACTTTCCGATACACCCGAGGTATTGTTGATCCCCAAAAGGGAGGAAAGAGCTATCATCAGTAATCCGGCAATGAGAAGCACACCTTGCGGGTGATACTTCTTCACCAGAAAATAGGCAGCAGCGATAATAAAATGGATTGCTATTATTATTCCTGTTATATACATAATAATCTATTTGAATTTGTTATTCTACTATTGTGATTTCACACCATTTGCGGTAGTAAGCTGATTAAAAATAACCGCCGGAATAGGGAAAGGGGCGCCAGGATGTCCGGTCAGATCCACATACCTCAAAGCAATATTCTTTGAGAGATCGATCGTGTACAATTTTTGATCGTTGGCTGCCTGACTGCTTGCAGTATATCTTAAATATTTTAAAGCTGTATTTTTTGTTACATCTAAAGAGCCGATCCAGTTATTATTTAAAGTTATAGTATCTAACTTTGTCATATTCTTTAGATCGATCTTTGTTACCTGATTTGACGTAAGAGTAACATTATTGACACTCGCAAAAAATTTCAAACCATCAATATTACTAATCTTAACACTTGCAGTTCTGACTCCCGCATTTTGCAAAGTAGTAATTCGGGTTGCTGCCTTACTTAAATTCAACGCTCCGGTCTGGGTTTTAGAAACCACAGTATCAACATAATATTCGTAAACATTATTACCATTTGCATCAGTCGTCACATTTTCAGTAACTCCTTTTGCCTGCAAGTACTTCAAGTATTCCCCGAAAGCCTCATCAGGAATTTTATATCTATGATCAGTGGTATCTTCCTCTATAGGAGGAATGTCATCTGTTGTACAGGATACCATATACAAGAACCCGGAACTAAGTAAACTAAGTAATAAGAATTTGATCCTTTTCATAACAGGAATTTTTTGTAGTTAATATAGGACAAAATTAAGTTGGAGCTATAAATAAGGGGATTAATAAAGAAATTAATAAACCCATTAATTCAACATAATTATCAAAAAGCCTATTAATAAAGTCATTTTTTTATGGTATTATAAATTATTTTATTTTTAATACCAATAGTCTTATATTTACAAAAATCGTTTTACTTGGTATGTCCAGTTATTTTAAATATATATTAACTTTGATTTCGGGATTTATTTTATTTCCCTTTTTTGTCAATGCTCAATATCAGAAGAACAATCCTCCAAAATTTACGAATGAGAGCAGCATACCTCTCAATAAAAATCATTTTTTCAGATTTAATGATGAACTTCGAATTTCATTCAATACTTCTTTACAGAATGGTTACGACCAGTATCTTGAAAACTTGATACAGATATCGGATCTTAACAAAAGTAATATTGATATTGTATTGAGCATCGAAAACACTGATATCAGTGAACTCATATTTATTACCAACAACAAGCTTATAAGAAAAAAGATCATTTTTGACAAAGAATATTTTATCAAAAATAATGTCAATTTCAATTTTGTCTTTAATCTGAAAGAAGACAAAGTAACAATAGCTATTGCCAATACTATTCTTTCTGAAAGTAATTTAGGTCTGAAGCCCAATACTGATTATAAAGTTATTTTAGGGGGAAAATCGTCGAATCAAAAGTCGATGATACGGTTCAACGATGTAAAGACGGAGCCAGACCTGCTGGACAAGAAGGAATTTAAAATTCTGAATCAGAAATCGATCTATTGGTTCATTCTGATACTTTTCCTTGATCTTGTGGCCTTTGCAGTATATCTATGGTTCAGATCAACAAAGAAAAAAGCAAAAAGAAGATTAGAACAGCAAGGAAATATTCCTGAAATAGAAACTGAAGAGCCCAGCTACCAAAGAAATGAGAAAAATACATCTAAGAAAAGTAAGATTTCAGTAAGTGCGGTATATCTGTTCAAAGAATTTCAGGTCTATGATAATGATGGGAATGATATTACCAGGCAATTCACTCCGCTACTAAAAGAATTATTTTTACTACTACTCTTACACTCGAAAAAAAGAGAAAAAGGCATCAGTACTAACTCATTGAAAGAAATACTTTGGTATGATAAAACTACACATAGCGCCAATAACAACAAGGCGGTCAACCTAGGAAAGCTGAAGACCATTTTCAAAAATATCGGAAATCTGGATCTTGGCAATGACATTTCATATACTACACTCAATCTCAAAGATGATATATACTGCGATTATTACAAAATTTTATCACTTTTGGGAAAAGACTATCTATCAAAGGAAGAAATCATTGAGGTTATTGAAATTACCGAACGTGGAGGATTTTTGCACGGTTGTAACTATGAATGGCTCGACTCATTTAAAGCTGAGGTTTCTGATCTGGTAATCGATAATCTGCTAGACTTTTCAGAACAATTGGATATCAATCAAGATTCAAAGCTGATTATTAAAATAGCCAATGCAATCTTTAATTTTGACAATATCAATGAAAAGGCTCTAGCTATGAAATGCAAGGCTTTGATTATCACAGGAAAGCCTTCACTTGCAAAAACGACCTACTCAGCATTTGTAAATAATTACGAGAAGCTTTATCAAACAGTTTATAACCTTACTTTCTTGGATATCGTATCTCAACCAGAAGAAATGTTTTAGATAAGAAAAATGGCCACTAAGTAAGATCTGTTAATTTAGGTATTACCACAGATAAAATGTTTCCAATTTAAAAAATAGGAAAGCAATAAAACTCATTTCAATGAATGAAATGAGTTAGTTTTTTTTTGATTGGATCTGATATTAATAATTGCTAATGATTTTGATTATTATGACGTGATCATTATTTGTTGTAATCTTAAAGCCTGTTTGAATACTGCATAAAAATGCCCTCTGGCGAGAGGCAGAGGGCTAAAATGAATAACATTACCAAGTTAATGCTTAATAACTTTTACTGATTTAGTCGTATTGTTATTACGTATTTTCATGATATAAATACCTATTTTTAAATTACTTAAATTTATTTTTTCATTCTTACTTACAGCCGCTGTTTTAACCAAAGAACCACCCAGATCATAAAATTCGACCAAAGACCTTCCGTCAAGTAAGATAGATACATCTTCTTTGATTAGAGTATTTGAAACCACCTTTGTATTTTCTGCTTTAGTATCAATTACAGCCAGTCCAGAATTAGTAGCTACATCTGTCCAGTTATTGGCAACTCTTATCTCATCAAATTCAATATTCCCAGTACCTGATGAAGAATTTCCATTCTGTCGAATACAAATACTTTGTAAAGAGCTTGTAGCAGTGGTACCTGATGAATTGGAAACATTTGCAGAAGGTTCTGATATTCCGAAAGTCGGATTTAACCATAAATAAGACGTATTAGAGACAATATCGTGCTTCACTACCACAAATATTGTAGTATTCACAGGAAGATCAGTTGCAATGAAAGTTGGAGTATAGCTTCCGCCCGTACTGTTTTCAATCCCTATATTGTAGGTATTGGACGCCGTACCGGTTTTGAAATAGATCTTAGCACGGAATGCTGTCACACCGGAACTTCCTGATGACTGTGCTAAACAAAAAGGAAATTCACCGCTTGTACTAAGCCCATTCGTATTTTTTACTTTTATAAGTAACGAATAATAAATTGCTGATGAATTTGCTGTAAATGCCCTATTGACATCTTCAGCACCACCTGCAGTAATTGTGCCTCTGTTACCATTGCTTACTAATCCTGAATAAGATAAACTGTTACCTGAATCCCCGGTAGTCTCCATTATTTGAATAGGACTAGAACTACCACTGTGATTTGTCCAACCATTAGTAGTCAAACTACCACTTCCAGAAAATGGTTCATAAATTTCTTGTGCATAAACATTTGATAAAGACAAACCCATCAAAGAGAAAATAATTATTTTTTTCATAATAAAGAATTTAATTAGCCAAATTTATCTTTAGCTAATAAACAGAAATATTAATATTGGTATTAACAAATGAATTAATACAGTTTTTCTTTAAAAAAAGAACTAAAATCACATATTTAGGTTATAAAAAAATTCAAATATTTCATGACAATTCGAAAGTTTGACCTTTATATTGACAATGAATTACTTTTAAAGTGAGCTAAGAACACCGAAAAAAGGAAGGAAACTATATACTGAATGTACCAAAAAATATAAAATTTCAGATATTTAAATTCAATCTAAGTTGTCTATATCTATTAAAAAATGGTGTTTCAAATAAAACTTACATCTGGTAAATTCAAGTAGATCACCACCTAACTTAAATTCCATTCAAAACATTATCAATATCTGTCAATAAGTTGTTTTGATAGAACCCTGTTAAGTTCGCTAAAAGCAAATGGCGCTGTTTTAAAAAGCAGCGCCATTTTTATTTTCAATGTATGCAAAAAAACACTGCCCTTTTCACAACAGTGTTTCTATAAATCAGATTAAACCTTCTCTCTCATAAACGCTTCAATCTCTTCAGTTCTCAGTTTAGGATTTGCTCCCGAATAACTCGCCACCAAAGCACCGACCGCACTGGCAAAATCAAGAGCGGCATCAGGATTTTTGTCTGATAATAATTTGGTAATTAAACCTGCCAGGAAAGAATCACCCGCGCCCACCGTATCTGCCACTTTCACAGGATAGCCGCCGTGCCGGTACATTTTGCCCTCCCATAAAAGTAATGAGCCGTGTTTTCCTAAAGTGACACAAATGGAATTGGTATTCGTTTTTTCTGAAATGAAACGGATGTTCTCTTCCAGATTATCAGATGCGAAGCCTAATGAAGAAGCGATTTCCAGGATTTCCTCATCGTTGAATTTGATGAAATCGGCTTTGTTCATCAGCTGTTCCAGAAGTTCTATGTTGTAAAAAGGCTTTCGCAGATTCACATCAAAAACCCTTAACATATCCGGGTTGGAATCCAGGAGGCTGATAAGCGTATTTTTTGAAACCTCATTCCGGCATACAAGGCTTCCGTAGAAGAAGACATCGGCATTTTTAACGATGCTCAGTATGTTTTCATTAGTTTCGATGAAATCCCAGGCCGACGGAAATTTGATTTCGTAAGTTGCAGAACCACGCTCGTTCAAAGTTACCTGGACAATTCCCGTATTATAATCATCGGTTGTGATAATTCCGCTGGTGTCAAGTTGATTTTCTTTGATGTAATCGCAAATGACCTGACCGTCTTCATCATTGCCCACGGCACTTATCATCGCTACCGGAAACCCGAAAGATGCCGTTCTGAGTGCAAGGTTGAGCGGGGCGCCGCCGATTTTCTTTTCTTTCCCAAAAACATCGAAGAGCACCTCTCCGAAACTTACCGCATTAATTGTATTGTTTAAAAACATTGATTAAGGATTTTTGATATTAATATTGTTGAATGTACCGGCCGAAGAACTAAAAACACTCCATTTTTTGTTAACGATATCGTACACCCGGTTGCTAAATGCCAATTTATCATTCACATACACTACACAGACATCATTGCTGATGAACGCCGTTACGTTATAGGTGGTTCCCGAAATCCCGGACAAGGGATAGGTATTCGCCAGATCTTCGCTTCCACCGTTCATAACATAGGCAGCGATTCTGTTCGAGGAAGGTTCAAATGAAATTTTAACGCCATTCTTCCCGTCATTGTCCTGCGCCAGAATCAGTCCCGATTTTCCGTTCGCCGCAGCATTCAGCATGAAGCTGATTTGATTGGCTTTCTGGAGTTTCCCGAACATCACTTGTGAATTGGCCGACAGATTGAAACCATTCCCGTTCTGTGAAGTATTCCCTGTAATTTTATCCACGGAAAGCGAAGCACTTTGACCGAACACGGATGATAAAGCTGCGACAGGTTTTACCGCCAAGGTTCCATCCGGATTCTGAACGAGCTGATGCGTTACGAGATTTCCTGCCCAGTCTTTTCCTCCGGTGTTGCTTTCCGGAACTTTTCTGGCCGTCCAGCCTACCAGATAACGGTTGGCATTGTCCGAAACCGTTTTCGCGGCATAGAGATAAGAGCCATCCAGTCGGTCGTTTGCAGGTGTTGTCCACGGACCGTTTGGCGAAGTTCCGATTCGGTAATGCGTTCCGCTGTTGCTGCTCCAGTTTTCAGAGAAAACGAGATACCAGTAATTGCCCATTTTGAAAAGGTCCGGACACTCCAGCATAATATAATTTTCTGACGAAGTTGTCGTGTAAACCGGGTCTTCGACCGTCCAGTTTCCGGTGGCGGGATTAGTCGAAGTAAATTTCAGCACTACCGCTTTTTTACCTGAAGTCTGCGCAGAAACCAGCATCCAGTATTTTCCATCCTCAGCATTGAAAAACACGTGCGGATCGCGGAATTCGTAATCATAATACCCTGCCGGAGCGGTAATTTTAAAGTTTTTGATTTTCGTCCAGTTCTTCATATCGGTACTTGTTGCCAGCAATACACTTTCTCTCGGATTGCTTGATATAAAGGACGCAATCTCATTATGACCCGTATAATAGTAATAATAGGTGTTCCCTACTTTCACCAGACTACCCGTTCCGACGCCAAAATCCGGTTCAGAAGCCGTTCCGTACGAAATCTGTCTTCCCTGATAGGTAAAATCCTTGAAGTTAGTCGTTTCAAAGCTGTGAATATCGTGAAATCCCTCACCTGCAGGCTTGTTTTTGGCATCGTGCAGGAAAAAAAGATGGAAAGTTCCGTTTTCGTAATACGGCATCACATCACCTACGTATCCGGCAGTGTAATACGGATTATTATTTCCCATCCATTGATTGGGCGGCTGCGGGAAGAGATTGGTCTGTCTGAAAATCTCATCCGGATTCACATTCGCTACCGAATCAGTATTCTGGCAGGAATAAGTGGCCAGAATCATTACAGCAGCTAAATATATTTTTCTGATTGTCATGGGTTCTGATATTAATGCGTTACAAGATAATTAAGGCTGTTCTCCGTGATTTTTTTGATGTTATCCAAAAATCCGTTAGGCTGGCTTGGCGTTCCGTTAGAGGTTTCGTTGTACCAGTCGTAAGACCCCATCGAGATGGTGATACATTTTTTATTGGCTGTTCCGCCCGGAAATTCGGCTACAGCTACACGTCCATCCAGCGTATTGTCCCAGGCTTCACTGGCCAGGTTGTTTCCTCCGGTCTGGGTTCTCCATCCTGCGCCGTTTCCATAGCCGCCCCAATCCGGCAGGAACCACCATGCCGTATGATTCAACCGGAAGGTTCCCTTCTGAAGGAAATTGGCTTTCCCGGATTCATAGGTTTGCAATCCGTCGAAAACAGGATGCGTTTCGTTCCCTTTGAAGGAAATTCCCCAGTCGTTGTTCGCATCAACAAACCCGTTCGGAAGGAAATCTCCGAAAACGTTGTTCGGTCCTTTTCCGGAAGGCACTATGGCCAAAGCATCCACATACTGAGCGGCAAATCCCGTTAAGAGAATATTTCCGCCTGCATTCAGATAGGTTTTTATTTTGGATGTCACGTTTGCATTCAGTGCATCGCCCGGCAAAGCGGTAGCCGAATCAAAATGCCACCAAATCACATTGATTCCCGTCAGATTAGCCGCCCCACTCGCCACATCTGCCATGGAAACGTAAACCGCTCCTGAAAATTTTCCGAAAAGCCAGTCTGCTGCTGCAATTTCATCAGGATTGGTAAGCCCTGTTCTGGTGGCTGCCATTCCCAGGAATGCTACCGTTGGCCCTGAAACCGGCGTGGTTACTTTTGCCGTGTAGACTTCAGTCAGATTCGCATTGGAAACGGTAAACTGTACAGGGCTGCTGAAATTAATCGTAGTTCCTGATGCCGGGCTGATGCTCACACCGCTCGCCATTTCGATAACAGGCTGCAATGCGGTAAGATTAGTCCCTTCCGGCATGGTGAGTGAAATCGTTTTGCCGGAAGGGTTGATGGTCGCCGATAATCCGTTGATTTTAAAACTGATAATCGGAACCTGAGCCTGAACCGTCACCAGATAGTCTTTGTAGATATTACCGTTTTTCACCCGGTATTTTACAGGCTGGGTAAAATCCTGCACTGTTCCCGAAGACGGGGAAATGCTTGCGCCCTGCGGAATTTCAATAGCTGGTGATACTGCTGTTACACTTGTTCCGTATGGCAGCGTTACCGTGATTTTATCATTTTTATTATCGATGTCTCCCGAAACACCGTTTACTTTAAAGGAAGACACATTCACCGAAACATCCGTTACCAGTCCGTCCTCCACATTGTTGTCGCAGGACCAGACGAGTACTGCCGAAACCAGCAGCAGAACGAATATCCGGAATTGATTAAATATTGTTTTCATAAATCGTTCGTTTTTAATAACCGTTATTTTGTTTGTACAATCCCTGGCTGAAGTTAATCTGAGCCAATGGAATCGGGCAGTATTCTTCGATTCCGTGGTCAAATCCCGCCTGTGAATAATACGACCGTTTTGTTTTCTCGCCTGAGTAATACGTATTCATAGTCGTTGCTGTTGTTCCCCATCTCACCAGGTCGAAGAAACGGCTGCCTTCCATGGCAAACTCCATTCTGCGCTCCCATCTGAGGGCTTTTCTTGCAAAATCCTGATTCCACGTACAGTTCACCCCCGGCTCATATTTACTAATCAGATTATTGGTAGTATAGCTTCCGGTCAAAACCGTACTGTTCGCAGCACGCTGCCTCACCTGGTTGATTAACGGCAATGCTTCATTGATTTGTCCAAGCTCGATTAAGGCTTCGGCTTTCATCAGCAATACATCGGAATAGCGGATGATAATCCTGTTTTTGGAATTGCCGTAGAAGGGGTCCACGTTTACAGTACAACCGCAGCCCACCGGAACATTTTCTTTTAATGACGCATAATAACCGTAGGTTCCCGGGCTTCTGTTCCAGCTTTCCTGGTAGATTTTGTTTTCCTCATATTTCCAAGGTAATCCCGGCAAAGCCACTGTGTGATACAGCCTTGGGTCCACTTTGTAATTGTTGAGCTGATGATAATCCAAATCCGTATCGTTATAGGTATCGAACATCGGTAAACCTTGCGGTGTTGTTTTGAAGGCATTTACCAGATTCTGGCTTGGCTTGTGGAAATCGCAGCATCCCAAACCTTGCGGAAGAGACAGGACATCACCATAATTCAGCCTTCCGAAAAGTGTTCCGTCATTATCGGAATACTGGATGGAGAAAACCGATTCCGGACCGTTTTCGTGCGTTCCCGGAAGGAAGTTGTACCCAAAATCCGATTCCAAAGTATAGTTCCCAATCACCTGGTTGGCCGCATCAATTGATTTCTGAAGCGTTACCGGGTTGATTTGGGTCACTGTATAATTATCGTCCTGCTCATAAGCCTGATACAGCCGCACTTTGGCAAGATACGCATACGCTGCACTTTTCTTCGGCCTTCCGACTTCGGATTGGGTTGAAGGAAGATTGGCAGCCGCAAATTCAAAATCAGAAGCGATGGCGTCCCACAATTGCTGGTCGGTTTTTGCCCGGTTGGAAATTTTTGGGTAATCTTCAATCGGCGTATTTTCATCCACATAAGGCACATATTTGAAGAGGATTTTCAGCATAAAATAAAAATGCCCTCTTACAAATTTCATTTCGGCAATGCGTTTCTGCTTGTTCGGATATTGCGCTTCGGAAAGCTGATTCAGTGCTGCAATAGCTTTGTTGCAACGTCCGATTCCCACATAATGCAGATACCAGAGACGGTCTAATTCACCAAAATCCGAACGGATGTTGTTTGAAATTTCAAAAAAGTGAAATGCCTGGATGTCGTTGGTTCCGCTTCCGCCTTTGTAGGCATCGTCAGAACGTACATTTCCGTAAGGCCAAAGGCTGAAAGGTGTATCATAATGGTCGTTGCCGAGCGCAGCATAAGCCGCCACCACAAAACCGTCCACATTCTGAGGGGTTACCACATCGGCTTCGGAAAGCACCCCTCTCGGTTCATTGTCCAGGAAATCGTTGCAGGAAGTCATTCCCAAAAGGAATGTACAGGCAACTGTTAGAAATATATATTTTTTCATTGTTAAATATTATTTTTTAAAGTTTTAGTCTCTCAATTATTTACCACAAAAGGCACAAAAGCTAATTTTATAATTCTCATTCAGACAGCCATAGTTATCAAAAGAATAAAATCAAAGATTTTAAAAACTTTTGTGGACTCGTTTGATATCTCACATTCGGCTTTATATATAGAATCAGCATCTTTTGTGGTTGAATAAAAGTTTTTCACTTAGCGAGAGTTGTATTGAAATTTTATAATGATAAATTAACTCCAAAATTAAACGTCAGCGGAAGCGGATAGCCGAAAGCCGGCGTTTCCGGGTCGATGCCTGTGAAGCTCTTGGATTTGATGGTCAGAAGATTCTGTGCACTGATATAAATCCTGAAATTGGTGATTTTATACTGTTCCAGCACATTTTTCGGAATGCTGTACCCCAATTGTAAAACCCTTAATTTCAGATAGCTTCCGTTTTCCACATAGTAGGATGAAAACCTGGATTCCGCATTGCTGTCCACTGTCGTCAATGCCGGAATGTCGGAGTTCGGATTCTGCGGCGACCACGCATTGAGCAATCTCGTTCCTTTGTTGGAACCGACATCATCCACGCTCCAGAAATCGGTCTGATATTTTTTGGCATTGATAA
Source organism: Chryseobacterium sp. (assembly GCA_003248755.1). Taxonomy (GTDB): domain Bacteria; phylum Bacteroidota; class Bacteroidia; order Flavobacteriales; family Weeksellaceae; genus Epilithonimonas. The sequence goes on from QFQW01000009.1 coordinate 19,786, forward strand.
CATCTACATCGCCGATGCCTTGCCAGAAGGTTGACAAATCGAAATTTTTATAAGAGAAATTAAGATTAACGCCATACATAAAACCCGGGTTCGGATTTCCAATCCACGTTCTGTCTTTATCGTCGATGATGCCGTCGTTGTTTAAATCGGCATACCGGATTCTTCCCAGGCCTTTCCCGGGTTGTGTGGCGGAATTATCCACCTCGGCCTGTGTTCTGAAAAGTCCGTCGGCAACATAACCGTACATTGAATTAATCGGCCTTCCGAGAATATTATCGGTCGTTCCGTTTCCGCCATAATTGTTGATAACCGATTGCGGCAACTCTGTGATTTTGTTCCGGTTCATTGAAAAGTTCCCTGAAATTTCGTACCCAAAGCTACCAGCCGTTTTATCGGCATAGCCTAAAGCGACCTCAAGCCCTTTATTTTCCATAGATGCACCATTAATCCAGCGGTTTCCGCCCTCGCCAATTACCCCGAGATACGGCGGCAGCACGAGAATGTCTTTGGTTGCTTTTTTGTAAATATCCACGCTCCCGGTCAGCTTCTGATTAAAAAATCCGAAATCCAGTCCGAGGTTGGTCTGTGTAGTGGTTTCCCATCTTAAATCATCATTTTTAGTTTGAGTGGCAATAAATCCTGACGGCAATAAACCGCTTCCTACCCCGGAAATATCGTAAGCCGTACCGTAAGAAGTTGCCCAGGTGGGATTGCCGCCTGCATAATTCGCAATGTACAGCGAGTACACCGCCGAGTTACTGATTTCCTGGTTCCCGGTCTGCCCCCAGCCTGCTCTCAGCCTCAAATCCGAGAAAAACGGAATCCATTTCTCTGCAAAATCTTCTTTGTTGATTCTCCAACCAGCCGAAAATGCCGGGAACGTTCCGAAACGGTTGTTTTTCCCGAATCTTGAAGAGCCGTCATAACGCACGGTTGCGGAGAACAGGTAACGGTTGTCGTAATCGTAAGAGAATTTCCCGAAATAGGACAACAGGCTGTAATAGGTAGAGCTGCCACCGTTGAAGGCATCGCCGGTTCCGGCATCGGGATACATATAATCCGGTGTCTCAATCAGGAATCCTTCTTTTCTGAGCCAGGTATTGTTGTAGGTATCGCGGTACATTTCCATCCCACCCAGCAAATCGAAGTGGTGGTTTCCTGCTTTGGCAGTGTATTGTGCGGTATTGCTCCACGTCCATTTTTCGGTATCGGACTGGTCGATGTTCACCGCATTGGTCTTGTTCTGAAGATAGCCGGAAACATAGCTCCGTTGCAGCATTCTTTTATAGTAGTTTGAAAAATCAATCCCAAAGCTGGATTTCAGAGTAAGGTTTTTCACGGGCTGCAATTCGGCGTAGACGTTTCCGAAAAAACGCTGGTAACGGTAGCCGTTATCTTTGTTGTATTCCAGAAGACGGACAGGATTCTGACGGTCGTTCATCCCGCCCACCGGGCCTCCCCACCCGATTCCGTCCACGGTGTGAACAGGAATGACAGGCAGCGCTCTCAAAGCCGGGTCCAGAACGCCGGGGTCCATCACTTCATTGGTTTTATTGAAGGTGAAATTTTCCCCGATTCTCAATTTACCATCGAAAAAATTGTAGGAAGTGTTCACACGGGCGGACAATCTTTTGAAATTGGTCAGCTTTACAATACCGTCATTATCATAATAACCCATTGAGAAATAGTAAGAACCTTTGTCTGATGCGCTTGAAGCGGCTACATCCAAAGAATTGGCAACGCCGGTCTGGGAAACCTCATCGTACCAGTTGGTATTGGCCGATTTGATAGTTTTCGCTGCATCCAGGTATTCCGGAACATAGCTATTGTATAAGGTCGGGATCCCATTCTGGACACCCCAGTCGAAAGTATAGCTCAGGTTATTGTTATTCGGGTTCAGGCCGTCGTTGATGTTGGCCTGCCAAAGCACCTGCCCGAATTGTTTTGCGTTGAGAACAGGGGTCTTTTTTGCATATTGGGAAAAAGCAGTATAATAATTCAGGTCGATTCTCATCCTGCCTTTTTTTCCTTTCTTCGTGGTAATGATAATCACCCCATTAGCTGCCCTGGAGCCGTAGATGCTGGCGGATGAAGCATCTTTCAGCACCTGCATCGTTTCGATATCGGCAGGATTCAGCTCGTGCATTCCCGCTTTTGTAGGAACGCCGTCTATCACAAAAAGCGGGTCTGTATTGCCACCACCCAAGGTACTAATCCCACGAATGAGGATTTTGGTATTGCCTCCGGAAGGCGAACCGTCCGTAGAGATATTTAACCCCGCCACTCTTCCTTGAAGGGATTTGATGGGGTTAGGTTCCCCTTGTTTGTTCAGGTCTTTCATATCGACAACAGAAACCGCACCCGTGATGTCGGCTTTTTTCTGTTTTGTGTAGCCTGTAACCACCACTTCATCAATGTTTCTGATTTTATCATTTACCAAAGTGATATTGAGCACCGTTTTCTCATCCACAACCACTTCCTGGGAAGAATAATCGGGATACGTGAAAACAAGCGTATTTCCTTTCTTCAAATCATTGATTTGAAACGTACCACTACTGTCGGTCGTTGTGGTAGCACCCGTTTCGGAAACGGTCACTGTTACACCACTGAGCGGTTTCTGATTGGAAGACAGCACCTTTCCTTTCACAATTTCCTGTGCAAAAAGGCAGGAAAACGGAAGAAGGCAAAAGGCGACTGCAATTTTATATTTCTTCATATCATATAGTTTTAATTTTAATTAATTGTCTACGGAATGTCCTACACAGATATTATTTATTTAATATCAAGCTGATTTGCATTGATATTTAATGAACTTCCTTTCGTATCTGTTGATAATGTCAGCTCTGAGAAATGTTCGTTCGGAAAGAAGATTTCGGTCAGTACTTTTTCGCCGTTATTAAAGAAGATTTCTATGGAAGTCTTATCCAAAACCACTTTCATTTTTGCATTGGTATATGCCTGGCCCAGCGGTGCTTTGGTAACCGGCGTTGCGTAATTTTTCCCGAAAGCTGTTTTCCCTGATTTGAAACGGTCGACGAAGAGTTCCCCGGTCTTATTATCCATCCCGAAAATCAGTTCTTCCCCCAATGAATTTTTCAGTGCGAAAGTGTAGGTTCCGGCGGTCATTTTGTTTATATCCAAATCTAAAACGGATTTGCTAAGGTCAATTTCCGATTTGCCAAACAGTTTATTTTCAGGTTTTACATTGATTCTTTTCTTTATGGATTTTCCCTGATAATTTTTTAGGTGGGAAACCGGAACATTTCTGAGGATATAACCATCTTTTGTTTTTTTGAGTGAAACTTCTCTTGCCACGGTCATACTGCTGCGCCACGCTTCGGTAGGAACTTCCTGCGCATATTCCCAATTGCTCATCCAGCCGATGATGATTCTCTTGTCCTGCGGAATATTGTCGAAGGAGACACTCGCATAGTTGTCTTTCCCCCAATCCAGCCAGGCAGCTTTTTCTTTATGAAGCTGTTGATTAAAAAGTTCATCCGTCTTAAAAGTTTTCCCGTCGAAATCACCGACAAAATACTGTCCGGCAGAACCTTTGTTCGGTCCGCCCGGATTGATGTTGACAATCAACACCCATTTTTCTTCGTTGGTTCCCTGCACTTTCAGCGGAAATAGGTCGGGGCATTCCCAAACGCCGCCGTGCGCACCTTCCTCTTTCCCGAATTCGGATTGGAATGTCCAGTCTTTCAGGTTTTTTGATGCGTAGAAGTGTGTTCTGTCCTGAGCGGCCAATACCATTATCCACTGTTGTCTTTTAGCATCCCAAGATATTTTCGGGTCACGGAAATCACGGATTCCGGGGTTTTGAAGAACCGGATTGGAAGCATATTTTGTCCACGTTTTGCTGTTGTCGAGAGAATAAGCAATTCCCTGGGATTCCACGTCTATTTTCCCGTCTTTTTCTCGGTTGGGATTGTGATAGGTGTAGATGGCGATGACCGGATTGTTTTTGGAATCTCCGAAACCTGAAGTGTTGTTTTTATCCACCACTGCACTTCCCGAGAAAATGTATCCCAAATCATCCGGATAAAGTGCTATCGGCTGCTCTTCCCATTTCACCAAGTCTTTACTGGTTGCGTGTCCCCAATGCATAGGTCCCCATTTGTTTCCATCCGGATAGTACTGGAAGAACATATGATAAATTCCGTCTTTGTAATAGAGTCCGTTCGGGTCGTTCATCCAGCCCGTTTTGGGGCTGAAATGGAAGTTGGGACGATAAAGCTGTTCTTCCTTCTTCGAATCCGACTGAGCGTTGAGATTCGAAAAAAAGATAGATGCAACAATTAAACTTGATATTATTTTTTTCATTATGATTATTTTTTTAATTCACGCAGATTTTGCGGATTTGGCAGATTTTAATTTTTTTGGTTGAGTTTGAGCTTTTTCCGATTTTTTTGAACCTGATTGAGTTTTCATTCAGATATGTAAGAGAGTCAAAATATTATTTTTTAGGACAAGTCTTGTTTTATACCGAATCCCGCAGCCCGGCCTGAGTGGAGCTCTTTTTGTGAGGAGGCACGAAGAGCAAAAAAGCGGGAACGGATGACGGATAAAGCTGTCCAAATCTTTAAAGTTTCTTTTGCTGAAATTAACTGAGTTTTATTCTTTCGTTAAGGTTTTGCTGAGTTTTTCGAGGGAAACACCTTTGGTCTCTGGCATCATAAAAATCACGAACAATAGCTGGAAGACCATTGCAACGGTGAAGACCAGAAATACGGTTCCTGCACCAATGGTGGAAAATAAAGTCGGTATCAGTGACGGAATAACCGCTGCCAAAACCCAGTGCGTGGAACTTCCGAAGGCCTGTCCAGAAGCCCGGAGATGATTAGGGAAAATTTCGGAAATGAAGACCCAAATCACCGTTCCCTGACCGATAGCGTGCGAAGCAATGAACAGGAACAGGAATACCGGAATCGCCAGACCTGACCAATGGAAATAAAACGCCATCGAAACGAGTCCCAAGGAAATAATATACCCGACGGAACCAATATACATGAGGGTTCTTCTGCCAACCTTGTCGATAAGATTAACGCCGACGAGGGTGAAAACCATATTCACAATGCCAATCCCGATGCTGCTGAGCAGTGCGGTTTTCTCACCCAACCCTGCTTCACCAAAAATCCTCGGTGCATAATATAAGAAGGCGTTAATTCCCGACATCTGGTTGAAAAAGGCAACCAAAAAAGCCAGCATCAGCGGGAAACGGTATTTTTTCATAAAGATATTCTCCTTCGGTGCTTCGGCGTGGTCATCTTCCATCTGTGTGATGAGCGTGTCGGAATCCTGGTCCGGACTGATGATTTTCATTACATTTTTAGCTTCTTCTATTCTGCCTTTGGAGACCAGCCATCTTGGACTTTCGGGAATGATGAAAACGCAAAGTGTATAGATAGCTGCCGGAATCGCCTGAACGCCAAGCATCCAACGCCAGTCGTTATCACCGATTCCGCTGAGTAAATAATTGGATAAGAAGGCCACCAAAATCCCCAAAACGATGTTGAACTGATAGAGCGAAACGAGTCGGCCACGGTCTTTTGCCGGTGCAATCTCAGAAATGTAAGCCGGTGCAGCAATGGTAGAAGCACCGACACCTAAACCGCCCATAAACCTGAAAAATGCAAAGAGATAAGGGTCATTGGAAAATGCTGTTCCGATGGCGGAAAGTGCATATAATACACCGATGGCCAGTAAGGTTTTCTTTCTTCCGAATTTATTGGTTGGAATTCCGCCGAAGATGGCTCCTATAACGGTTCCCCACAATGCCATTCCCATTACAACAGCTCCGTGGAAAGCGTCTGAGCTATGCCAGAGTGCCTGTAGTTTTTTATCGGCCCCGGAAATCACCACTACATCAAACCCGAAAAGAAATCCTGCCAACGCTGCGGTGACAGACCACATCACAATTTTATTCATCTGTATATATTTATTATTTTTTATTAGTCAGATGGAATCGCTCTTTCTTCATTATATTAACTTTTTCAAATGATGAGCGATTTCATTATAGAAAAATTATTAATTTGTTTGTGGCTAATATATCCCGGGAAGGTAATGTGAGGGTCTAATTATGTAACAAAATATTTCGTCAGGGTTAATTATTTGTTAATTTGTTTTAATTAACTGAAAATCAAAGTATTGTATTTAAATCATTTTAATGAATTATAATAATATTTCAAAAATGTAACATCATTTTATGAAAATGTTACCTGGTTTCTGAGGTTTTTGAGAGGGATGAACGAATATCGGCGTGGGGAGATTGCCCGAAAACTGATGCGAAGTTTTTAGGAAGTTTTGGCTTCTCTTTTTATAATGAATGTTACAGATGGAGCAAGTTGCTTGAGTTGCTTGAAACATACGTCTGGTGACGGGCGGAATGCGAGACGTAAAAAGTACTATATAAAATAAAAAGCAGCCACCGTATGGCCGCCGCTTTTAATATATAAGGACATTTGTGACAACTGATATAATAAGCTTTGAGTATTCTATGGTTTTATCCTGATAACTGCCCAAAGCTTGAGAACTGCCCATATTTCTGCACCTGCGAGCATCAATAAAGCAAATGTATTGGCAGTTATACCGTCATTTACAAGACCAATGACAACATCTCCCAGCTCAATGACTATCCTGGATATTAAAGAAATGAATAGCCATCGCGGATTATTGGCAACAAGTGAAATCGCCAATGCAACCAAGCTTCCCAATATACGTACCCCTGCACTCTCGAAACCCACTCTGGCAGAATATGTGTCCAAAGTTGCATGTGAAAAGCTCAGGCCGGGATTAAACGTATAGACATAGCAGAAAAAACTACCTGCAACAAGCAAAATTATCGTGAAGATTTTTACCGATTTCGGAATTTGCCCATGGTTTAACCTATTTTGATTCATTATTTTTTATTTATTTGAAATAGAAACATACTGATGCAGCGCAGTCGGATTTTCGGCCTGCTTTACCATAAAATCTGCCACATCAGCACGGTTGACGGCACCGATATTGATGCCTTTGTACAGTTTTGTTTCGGTTCTGTACTTTTCAGTAACCGGCTTATCTTGGAGAAGCCCCGGTCTTATGATTTCCCAATTTATTTTCGAGGCGGTAATGATTTCTTCCATTTTCGTTTTGTCGGCATATATATCCTTTAATAAAAACCTGAAAAACAGTTTCATCAGAAATGAATGATAAGCACCACTTTTGCCTGCACCAAAGCCCGTCAAGATGATAAACGGAATTTTTGTATCTGATTCGGATTGCACTTCCGTCAATAGTTTCGCAAAATCGGAATACAAGGTTGTCGCCTTCATACTTTTTCCGGTTCCCAAAGCTACAATGACGACTTCTGCGTTTCTTATGGATTTTTTTAAATCATCTTTGTTGGTGGCGCTGCCTTTTACTGTGATTAAATCAGGGTTTTCCGGCAGATTGATTTCGGAGCGGGAAAGTGCTGTTACGTTATGACCTCTTTCCAAAGCCCTTTTTACCGTTTCAAGTCCAACGCCTGCCGAAGCACCTATGATAGTGATATTCATCGCCTTTCAATTATTAAAAAGCAAATGTACAAATGCAGTATACAGAATATATTATCTTTGTCGAAAATACCACTATCTTTTAGGATACTTCTATGAGGAACAAACAAAAGCAAGTACAGCTGAGGGACGTTCAGGATGTGATAGACATTATTGGCGGGCGCTGGCGTGGTGCAATTCTCGCAAGTCTTTGCGATAAGGAAAAAAGATTCAATGAGCTCAAACGGGATTTGGGAACCATTACGCCAAGAACGCTCACCAAAGAACTAAAATATCTCGAAATGAATAAACTGCTTGTCCGCCAGGTGGATGAAGCTAATCCTACAATGGTGCGCTACATTCTGACAGAACACGGACATTCTCTGGAGCCTCTTATCGGGCAGATTGTTGCCTGGGGACAGAAGCACAGAAATGTTGTATTATCTTCCGAATGAGTTCTGACATTCATCAACTAGTAAAGTAGATTCCAATACTATTGGCTTGAAAAGAAATAGACCGTTCTGTACAGATACCGCTCCTAAAGTAATGTAGAGGTTCTTCACTCCTCCTCCACACTTTTCCTAAATACATTAGGGGACATACCGAACTTATTTTTAAAAACAGTAGAGAAATAATTCGGGGACGAGAAACCTGTTTTGTATGCAATTTCGGAAATGGTCAATCCGGGGTTTTGCAGCATCGATTTTGCCTGTTCCAAGCGGATATTGTTGATGTAGTCGCTTACGTTCACATCAAACATAGCTTTGATTTTCCTGTAGAGCTGGATTCTCGAAATATTAAGCAGGTCGGCAAGGTTTTCCACGGAAAAATCGGGATTGTCGATATTGGTCTGGATGATTTGGTTGAGTTTGTTCACAAACGTCTGCTCCATGTTTCCGAACGACCTGCTGTCCACAATTCTACCAATGTTGTTGGTGTAGTAATAGCGCAGCTTTTCGCGATTATAAAGCAATGCACGAAGTGATTGGGTAAGAATCGGATAGCTGAACGGCTTGGTGAGATAAAGATCTACACCGGATTTAAGTCCCTGGAGATAAGATTCTTTATTGTCCAAAGCAGTGAGCAGAATGACAGGAATATGAGACGTTCTGAGGTCATTTTTCAGGATTTCGCAGATTTCAAATCCATTTTTACCGGGAAGATTGACATCGCAAACAATGATATCGGGAATCTCGTTCAGTGCTTTGTCAATAGCATCTGTACCGTCCGAAACCATTACCTCGAACTCGTTTTTCAGCTTATTGCTGAGGAAAAGTGACAAATCCGGATTATCCTCCACCAAAAGCAGTGAATAACGTTCGACCGAATTGTCCTGATTATGCGGAAGATTGCCTTCATCAGCTCCTTCAAAAACCGCATTTTCCGCAAGTGTTCCGGCATCCGTCACGCTGGGCTCCTTTATCATCTGGTCTTCGTTGAAATGCTTGTTTCCTTTATATAAGCTGATGATAAATTCCGTTCCCTGAAAGGAGCTGACCTCGATTTTACCCAGGTGAAGTTCCACAAACTGACGGCTGAGATGAAGCCCGATTCCGGAGCTGTTTTTCCGGTTGTTGGAGCCTTTGAAATAAGCCTCGAAGACTTTGCTGATTTCTTTCTCCGGGATTCCGATGCCGTTGTCTTTGAAGCTGATAACAGCCTGATTCCCTTTTTCCTGAATCGTAATTTCGATTTTTCCATTATCCGGGGTGAATTTGAAGGCATTCGACAGTAGATTAAAATAAACCTTGTCCATCAGGTTCCGGTCGATGTAAAGTTCCAGGTTTTTGTTGGTACAATGAATTTCAAATTTAATATTCCGTTTTTTGGCTTCATTTTCAAAATCCCTGAAAATCCCGTATGTAAAATCGTAAATATTGGTTTTGGACACCCGGAGATTGAAGGTTTTATTCTCAATTTTCCTGAAATCCAGAAGATTATCTACCAGCCTGAGCAGCCGGTTTGAATTTTTATTAATCAGTTCCAGCTCGTAAGACGGCTTTGTACCTTTACTTTTAAAAGTATCTTTCAATGATTCTAAAGAGCTCATAATGAGCGTTATCGGCGTTTTGAATTCGTGAGATAGGCCGGTAAAAAAGTTCACTCTTGCTTCATTACTCTCCTTGAGCTCGTTGGCAATGGTTTCAATCTGATTTCGCTGAATTGTCACACGTTCGTTGGTAAGAGTAAGCTGTTTATTTTTAATTTTAATGGCATAAATCAGATAAATAGCATAAGCAACCAAGCAAAACATCAGAATCAAAAGCACAACAGACCATCGGAACAGCTCTTTTTGGGAAGAATAGAGTTCGGTTTGCTTTTTTACAGCATTTACCTGATTTTCAATAACACCCTGCTGCTCGATAATTTTGTCGAACTGGTTACGCATAATTTCCGCATTCAGCCTGTCTATAATAGTGGTGCTGAGTTTGATTCGTTTTGGCGGCATTTGCCCGTTGTATATTTTTATAGCCGTTTCAATGGCTTCCGTTCCTCCGGTCGGATAAAGCAAAGTTGCATTCAATTTACCGTCTAAAACCATCTGGATTCCGCCGTCTTTGGTGTTGAGTCCATCCACCCCAATGAATTTAATTTGGTTTTCCAGACCTGCGTTTCTCGCTACCTGCCAAGCCTGGGCAGCAAGCTCATCATTGAAAGCAAAAACATACAGGCTCTGGTTTCCCAATGAATCCAGCGTTTTTCTGAATGCTTCAGCCGGAAGACCTTTGAAGGTTTTTATCAATTCAGTAGCGGGATTGTTTTTGATAGTCTGTTGGAAACCCAGGCTTCTTTCCACAGTAGGGGAAGAATTGTCATCGCCTTTTATTTCAAGGATTTTTTTTAAATTTTTAGAATCCGAGATAATATATTGTGCAGCTTCTTTGCCAATCTCCACATTATCGGCTCCGATATAAGTGGCATATTTATCGGAATTGATTTTCCTGTCGACTAAAATTATTGGGATTCTTTTTGCAGCCGCCTTTTCTACAACAGCAACCAATGAATTAGGGTCAATAGGAGAAATGATGATGATATCAGCTTTTTCATCTATCATCTTTTGAATATCCCGAATCTGCTTCTGAACCGAACCTTCTGCTTTGCTGATATTCAATTCCACCTCAGAATGCAAAGATGCCTGAATCTCCATGGCATGATTCATCGACTGTCGCCAGGGGTGATTGCCCAAACCCTGAGAAAACCCTATTTTGATTTTGTCAGATTTCCCTTTATAATCTTTACAAGCTGATGCAGCCATCAGCAACAAAAATAAAATTGCGCAAACCCTACAAACAGCCAATACGTTAAAAACTTTTTTCGTGGACATATTAACACAATATTAATAAAGATGTTTCATATCCGCAATTTTTGGTTATGCTATTTTTTGTCAATAGGATGTCAGGTTCTCTGGATTTTAAAATACAGATGTTACAATTTCATAAGTCCTGTAACATTTTTGTAAAACTTAGCGGAATTTCCAGCTAATCATTAATCAAAAAAACACCGATTAATAGAGCTTCTGTATAAAAATTCATTTATAAAAACAAAATCAAATCATTTTGAACAATAAGTGAAATGTACAATTCTGCTTTGCCGATACATTTGGATCAGTATGACTGGAAAATCATATCAATAATATTAACCTTAAGTAAAAAATTATGAGAAAACTTTATCTGAGTCTTTTCGCAGGACTAATGTTTGCGGGAATCGGTGCACAGTCTAAAAAAATTGCCTTCATTGGCCAAGCCGACGTTTATACAAGTAACATCCCGACAGCCAGCGACGGATTAACCTATGATGACGACAGGGCGGCAGCGGTCTGGTTTATGGAAACTTTTCTTCCGGCACATTCCGGGAATGTTTCGGGGAATTATTTTTCTTTTCAGGATGTTGCAGAAGGTGCTGACATTAGCAGCTACGATGTAATCTGGATTCAAAGCGACGGCGCCACTTATACTGAAAGACTGAACGAATGGCCGCGCGGAACGGTAGAAGGAAACGGCGATAAACACTGTGTTCTGAGAGAGGAAGGATTCCAGTGGAACGGACAATGCTCGACACTGGAAGATGATTTTATGTGGAAAATCAAGCAATTTTATAAGTCTGGAAAAAAATTGTTGCTGGGAAATTTTGCGGGAAAAGGGCTTGAAGTTTTTGGTGTATTTGACGGACTTTCCAACCCTTGGGAATACAGACCCAATCAATCTTTCGGAGATACGGCAGCCAATCCAGCTAACACAGCAGGAGCCTGGGGAACGAACTGGGGCGGAACAGCAACAACAATTCTTCTGACAGGAATCAGCACAAATACTGTAAATTGTACCAATACGTCACAAAGCATCGAATTCCTGGGCGCAGGAACGGAAAAGAAAAACAGAGCACTGCAGTATAATCTGAACTGGGGAAGAATCTTTGATGATGCCGGCGGTGCAAGCTCAACTATCGGGCAGAGACGTCAGGTTTTTAAGAATACGCTGAATGCGGAAATCCTGCTGGAAAACTGTGATGGAACTGAAATACAAGCTGCAAGATTCAACCCGAGAAACCCAGGCGACGGAACGGTTATCTGGTATGGCGCAGGTGTTTACGACTGGTATGCGCCGGGAGGAAGTAATCAAAATGTAAAAAAGCTGACAGAGAATACCCTACTTTATCTTGCCGGAGGAGAATCTATGCTTTCATCAACAGATTCTCAAGGAAAACAGAAAGTAAGCCTATATCCCAATCCTGTATCAACTATTCTGAATATCCAAGCAGAAGAAAATGTGAACAGTGAAATCTATGACATGAATGGAAGAAAAATTATATATTCTGAATCCAAAACTATACCGGTTGACAAGCTGGTTCCTGGAAATTATTCTGTGAAGGTAAAGGTCGGAACATCCTATAAAACTCTTAAATTCATTAAGAAATAACATTGAAAACTTTATCTGAATCTTATTAATATTTTTTTAATTACTGACAGCTTACCTTGATTGGTAAGCTGTTTAAGTTTCATCATTACAATACAATTTTATTTTAAAAGAAACGGAAAAACCATCTCATACTAGAGATCTAAACTATAAGACGCTACAAATCTAATCGATCTAGTTCATTAAAAAAATTAGTAGAATAATGGATAAAAAACTTACTATGACACATGGAATATACTGTCTATCAACTTTGCCTGATTCCTGCCAATTTCACTTTATTAAGCCAAACTTTACGCTGATCCTCATCGGAGGTTTTAATAATTCCTATATAAGTAACCTTCACCGGTTTTATACCACAAAACTGTAAGACTGATCTCTTAAGCTGATTTACACTTGGCCTACCGAACATCAACCTGTAATACAAACCAGGCTGGTCTAATGTGGTGATGATATGCGCAGTTTTACCTTTCAGAAGCTTGTCCCACCAAACAGAATTTTCTCTGTATTTAAAGGCCTTCCCAGGTAAAAACAACCTGTCAATAAATCCTTTTGTAATTGCAGGCAATCCACCCCACCAAACGGGATGGATCCATACAAGATGATCTGCCCAAACAATTTTTTCCCAAGCTTCTACGAGAGCAGATTCCAGTTCCATTATTTTCTGATATCCAAACTGAAGATTAGGATCAAAGTTCAGTTCCGCAATAATAATTTCCTTTACTTCAGCTCCGGATTCAACAGCACCCTTTCTGTAGGATTCGGCAATTCCAAAATTAAAAGACTCTTTATTTGGATGACCATTAATAATCAATATTTTTTTCATGGTGTTAATTTTATGATCTTAAATTTGTTTTACATACTTTCTCCAAAAGCAAATCTTATCAGTGTCTTTTAAGAACATAATCATAAGTGAAGGCAATCTTATGATCCTGGAGATTCCATTTTGATGTTTCCATTCTTACAAGCTCTCCATACTTCTTGCTGATATCTCTCAACGAATTGCCAACTGACTTTCGGAGGTACTCACTATCGCTGGCTTTATGCCTACTTATGAGGGCAATGGCTATTTCAGGATGCGTTTTAAAATAAGGTCGTCCCGTCCAGATACGCAGGCCTTCGGTAACCGCACGGCAGACATTGGGATGTTCATCACTGAGCCATGCTTTGATCTCAGGAAGTGAATGCTCATAACCATTATCTTTACAATATTGATCAAATGCTTTTGCAATGATTTCCTGCACCTGCCAGCTTTCATCTGAACGTGCAGCATTCTTTAGTAAAAGAAGCACTGCACTGTCTCTGGCCGCAATAAAGCCCAGAATAAAGATAGCACAGCACCGTATCTGGTAAAACTCACTTCGAAGCATATCGACAGCTGTAGTTTTTGACTCCGATAATGTCTTATTATCGATTATTTTTTTTGCCTCCAATTCAAACGGTTTGAAACCATTCTGTACTGCTGTGAGTTTCTGTAGAAGATCATTCATTATTTGCTTATTTGCTTATTTGCTTATGCAATTTACAACTATTAAGATATTTTAGAAAAGTATCTTTTTGAACTGTACAAGCAAGTAAATTGAACCATATGTATGTAGATGCCAAAAAAAATTCGGAAAGACACTACAGACGGATTTTATACATCAAACCTATGAACTGCCCTGAGAAGTTATGTGACTTCTGGGAGCGTTTCATTATAGCGTAAAATGAGTAATCGATATACTCTTAGTTGCCCGTACAGTGAATTAAGTAAGAATGCTATAAGGAGTTTTTAATAAAACCGAGCCTGTATACCTCTCTGGTATTAATGCTCAGAACTAAAAAACTACTGAAAATTTCTTTCTCAATGTTGAAAGAAGATATCTTTTCTATAGGAACTTCTAGCACAGGTCCACGATGATACAACCACCAAATAATTGTACCTGATCGATAGAATAGTTTCCGAAATATCCATTTTAAAATATCTCAATAACGAAAGCCTGTGTAAAAGGAATAATATTGCGCAAAAAATGAAGACTCTATTATTTTCAATAAGAAGGACAGGGACTTAAAAGCTCCTGCCCCTTTTTCTACCAAAACCCTTAAAACATATGTACTATTTCTTGAATTTTGATAAGATTCTTAACAAATCTGATTGTTGCTAATGATTAGAATAACTTTTTCACGGTTTTGTTTGTATAGCTTATTTCTATCCAAAGATGGTATTTTAATCAGACAAAAATGCTACACATTTCTGAAATAGATTTACATATATCACACTTTTTTATAAGTCTTCTAAATTTTTCAGGCGTTTTTGCTTCAGTTGTTTGTAGAAAGAAGGCGAAAGTCCCGTTATTTTTTTAAACTGATTGGAAAGATGCCCAACACTGCTGTAATTGAGTTTATAAGAGATTTCGGTAAGATTAAGTTCATCATACAAAAGAAGTTCTTTCGCTTTTTCTACTTTATTAATGATTATAAATTGCTGCAAAGTCATTCCTTTCACTTCGGAAAATGTATTGGCAAGGTAAGTATAGTCATAACCAAGCTTTTGACTGATATAATCTGAGAAATTTTCTTTCGGAAGAGATTCGGAATAATGGATCATTTCTGTAACTGCATTTTTTATTTTTTCGATCAGAATGCTTTTTTTATCGTCCAATAACTCAAGTCCGGTTTTGAGAAGATTTTCTTTTAACAATTGTCGCTGTTCATCCGTAATATCATCCAATATTTCTACAAGTCCCAGGTCTACTACGGCATTTCTGATATTCAGTTTTTCAAGCTCCTGATGAACCACCATTTTGCAGCGCAGGCTTACCATATATTTTATATATAACTTCATAATCCTTACCGTATTTAGAGTTTGTCAATCGATATGTTGACAGCCACTCTTTCAAAGTTAATCCTTTAAATTCTAATATCTATGATTTATGTAACAAATTGAAAGACTATTACAAACCTTTCTTTTTTTAATATATTACCTTTACATACAATAAAAATATTTTAAAATGTCAAAAGAAAAGGATACAAAGAAAAAAACAGATAAAACACCTGCCGCAAAATCACTGAAAGAAAAACGGGAGACAAACAAAATAAAAGGAAAGACAAAGAAAATGAAAGTCGCAACGCAACAAACTAGATGGTAGAGATAAAAAAAGAAGGAATTATACTCAGAAAAACCGACTTAAGTTTTGAAAACGAAGGAGTTCTTAATCCTGCTGTTATTAAAGTGAATGACAAAATACATTTGTTTTACCGCGCTGTTGCCAAAGGTAATTTTTCAACTGTCGGACATTGTATATTGTCAGATCCGCTTACGGTAGAAAAACGGTCAGATTCACCCATCATTGTTCCTGAATCTGAATACGAAAAACACGGTGTAGAAGATCCCAGAATTGTAAAAATAGATGATTTATTTTATCTCACCTGCACAAGTTACGACGGCACCAATGCTTTAGGAACATTAATGACTTCAAAAGATCTTAAATACTTTAAAAACAAAGAAATTATTGTTCCGAAAATTTCTTATGAAGAGTTTAAGCTTTTATCAGAATTAGAGGGTTTAATACCGGATAAATATAGAAGATACAACGAATTTCAAATTAGTCATATTGACGATGATTCTGTATTTTTATGGGATAAAAATCTGATTTTCTTCCCAAGAAAAATAAACGATAAATTTTATTTCCTCCACAGAATAAGACCTGACATTCAGATTGTGAGCGTAAAAAATATCGAAGATCTGAATTCTGATTTCTGGCAGGATTACTTTTCACATTTCAAAGACCACATTCTCTTATCACCGAAATACAATCACGAATCAAGTTATATCGGAGGCGGATGTCCGCCAATGGAAACAGAATACGGCTGGTTAACGATTTATCACGGGGTTTATGATACCGTTAACGGTTATGTTTACAACGCCTGTGCAGCTTTATTAGACCTTGAAAATCCGGAAAAAGAAATTTCCCGACTTCCCTATCCGCTTTTCAAACCCGAAGAAGAATGGGAGCTAAAGGGTGAAGTTAACAATGTCTGTTTCCCGACAGGAACCATTGTAGAAAATGATAGACTGTATATCTATTATGGAGCTGCCGACGAAAGGATAGCCGTTGCATCACTCAGTATTTCAAAATTATTGAAAGAGTTGATGACATATGCAGTATAAAGAGGATTAGGCAGTATATTGATAAAAAAAGAAATTAAAATGAATAAAAATATTAATTCAGACGTGGAGGATAAAGCAATTAGACAATCTTATAGTAATAAAAAACACAAAACCAATATTAAAACCAACATTGTCTTTGTAAGTACTTTTCCTCCAAAGGTATGCGGAATTGCCACTTATACACAGGATCTTATAAAATCTCTTCATTCGAAATTCGGAGAATCCTTCAATTCTATTATTTGCCCAATAGAAACAGAAGAGGAAAACTATGAGTACAAAGAATACCCCGAGTATAAATTAAATATCTCAGATGCCATTTCTTATCTGGAACTGGCTGCAAAGATCAATAAAAACGATACGGTTGAGTTGGTGATGCTTCAGCACGAATTCGGCTTTTTTAATGAAACCCGAAATGGGTTGTTTCTTTTTCTCAAGAACTTAAAAAAAGATGTTATTATCACTTTTCACACTGTTTTACCAAAACCGGATAAAGAGTTAAAGGAAAAAGTGAAAGAAATCTCTGATTTTGCAAAATCTCTTGTCGTAATGACAAGTATTTCTGCTGACATTCTATCGAACGATTATGAAATTTCTCCTGATAAAATAACGGTAATACCTCACGGAACACACCTTTTGCCTTTCACAGACAAAATTGCGCTGAAAGAAAAGTATAATCTTAAAAACAAAAAAGTTCTTTCAACTTTCGGATTATTAGGTTCAGGAAAAAATATTGAAACCACACTGAAAGCCTTACCGGAAATCATTGCTAAAAATCCCGATGTTATTTTTTTAATTCTTGGCAAAACACATCCTGCAATAGTAAGGCACGAAGGCGAAAAATATCGTGATTTTTTGGAAGATCTCACTTGTAAACTTCATCTGGAAAACAACATTCGCTTTATCAATGATTATCTGCCACTCCCGGAATTACTGGAATATCTTCAGCTTACCGATGTTTATCTTTTCACGTCAAAAGACAGAAACCAGGCTGTAAGCGGCACATTTTCCTATGCAATTAGCAGCGGATGTGCCATTGTCTCTACTCCAATCCCACACGCTTTGGAAGTTTTAAAGGAAGATACCGGGATTATTATTGATTTTGAAGCTCCGGAGCAGTTGTCTGTTGCTGTAAACACATTATTAGAAAATGAAAACAAACGGGAAAATTTACGTTCAAAATCACTGGAAAAAATGGCTCCGACAGCTTGGGAAAATTCATCTATTTTACACGCTTTATTATTTCAGAAATTTAAAAATAATAGAACAGAACTCAATTATACTCTACCGGAAATCAATCTTGGGCATATTCAAAATATGACTACAGATTTTGGAATTATTCAGTTTTCTAAGATCAGCAAACCTGATATTAATTCAGGATATACACTGGATGATAATGCCCGTGCAATGATCGCTATTTGCAAACATTATGAAATCAATAAAAATAAATCTGATCTTGAATTAATTTCAATTTATTTAAACTTTATTAAATTTTGCCAGCATAATGATGGGAGTTTTCTGAATTACGTTGACGAACAAAAACAATTCACGAAACAGAATTATGAAACGAATCTTGAAGACTCCAACGGAAGAGCAATCTGGGCTTTAGGCTATTTAATCTCATTAAAAGAAATTTTGCCACAGGAGTTTTCCGAAACTGCAGAGAAAATCATTCAAAAAAATCTTATCCGGGCAGAAAAAATCCATTCTACAAGAGCCATGGCTTTTATTATCAAAGGATTATACTATCAAAAATCAGAGAAAAACCTTCCTTTATTAAAAGAATTTGCCAACCGTCTCGTGAAAATGTATCAACACGAAACAAAAGAAAATTGGCATTGGTTTGAAAGTTATCTGACCTACGGAAACAGCGTATTACCAGAAGCTTTACTCTGTGCTTGGATGGTAACCAAAGATGAGGTTTACAAGCAAATTGCTGAGGAATCTTTCCAGTTTTTGTTGTCGAAAATTATGATTGACGGCAATATAAAGGTAATCTCAAACAAAGGATGGTTACAGAAAGAAAACACTGAAAATAATCCACAAATTGGCGGAGAGCAACCTATTGATATTGCTTATACCATTTTAGCATTATCTACATTTTACAAGGTTTTTGATGATGAAAAATATTTACAGATGATGCAGAATTCTTTTAACTGGTTTTTGGGGAAAAATCATTTGAATCAGATTATTTACAATCCTGTAACAGGAGGCTGTTACGACGGACTTGAGGAAAAAAATGTAAACCTTAATCAGGGTGCAGAATCTACAGTCAGTTACCTTATGGCTAGACTTAATTTGGAATTTTTCAACAGAAAAACAACTTTCTTTGATGATTAAAATAAAAAAATGAACTTGCAACTATTTTGTAAACATGCGATTGATCAATCTTGTTTATTAGTATTTAATTGTAAAAACCATTCCTTACATAGAGATGCTTTCTGGTACAGTTAAGTAATGATCACCAAAACTAATTTTGGAATAACTTTTCAACTTACACAGTCAGTGAGATACTACCTAAAATTACAACATAGTTACCTGCGGTTTAAAATTACTTATTGGTATATCACATTTTTTTATTTCCAAGAACCCTCCGGAAACATCATAAAAGTTTTTAAAATTATTTTTCTTTAATATGGATGCTGCAATCATACTTCTATAACCTCCCGCACAGTAAATTGCAAATTTCTGATTTTTGGGAAAACTATCTAATGATTGATAAATCTGATTGAGCGGTACATTTAATGCATTGGCTACATGCTCAGACTCAAATTCACTTTGTTTTCGTACATCAATTAGAAAGGTACTTCCATCCCATTCTTCATGAAATTCTATTGCAGTTAACCTTTGAATAGAGTCTATTTCTAATTTTAATTTTTTCCAAGATTCAAAACCTACCTCAAGATATCCTACAACATTATCATAACCAACTCTAGCCAGCCTAATCATGCTTTCTTCTTCCTTACCAATGTCTGTAACTAATAAAATTTTTTGATTAATATCTGAAATCATTTCACCTACCCAACCTGCAAAACCACCATTTAGTGCAATATTTAAACTATTTGGAACAAATCCAGCCGCAAATATATCTGCATCTCGGGTATCAAGAATTAGAACCTTTTCGTCCAATGAAAGTTTTAGAAACTCCTGTACCTCCAATGGCCGCTTACTCTCTTCTAAAACAGAGTCTAATGACTGATAGCCATTAATATTGAGCAAAACGTTCTTAGGAAAATACCCGGGAGGATTAGTCAAACCACTTAAAACTTCAGACACAAACTCATCTTCACTCATGTCACTTCTCAAAGCATAATTGGTTATTTTCTGATGACCTAGTGTATCTGTAGTTTCTTTGCACATTTTCTTACCACAAGCACTTCCTGCTCCGTGGTTCGGATAAATAATCAAATGATCTTCAAGAGGCATTATTTTCTCTCTCAAAGAATGAAATAACAGCCTTGCCAATTTCTCCTGTGTTAGTTCTTTATTAACGTGTTGAGCCAAATCCGGTCTCCCTACATCACCAATGAACAAAGTATCTCCTGTAATTAAACCGTGTTGTTTCCCATTTTCATCAATAATCAAGTAAGTGCTACTTTCCATAGTGTGTCCGGGCGTATGTATCAGTTGAATTGAGCACTTTCCTATCTTAAAGATTGCTCCATCTTTTGCAATGATGGCATCATAAGAAGGGTTTGCCGTAGGACCAAATACGATATCAGCTGCAGTTTTCTTTTTGAGATCTAGATGTCCGCTAACGAAATCAGCGTGAAAATGTGTTTCAAATATATATTTTATAACCGCATCATTACCATTAGCTTTTTCTATGTAAGAATCAGTATCTCTTAACGGATCAAAAATTGCAACTTCCCCATCACTTTCAATGTAATAAGCCGCATGTGATAAACATCCGGTGTAAATTTGTTCAATTACCATCATATTTTTTTTATAAAGAACACAAAAGACAATATAGCTACAGTCTATGTTTCAAGTTAGTTAAGTTATTTATATTTAGTCTTTGATTTAAATAGTGTTTAACAAATTCTAGGCAACTGCTCACCAACAAGTGGATTAATGACATGTTTTCCTCCAAAAGCATTTTCCATAATCACTTTTCCTAAATGTTCGTCTGTAATTTGTCCAATAACGGATGCTTTTGAGTTCTCTCTTTTTAAAACCTCAAGTACTTTATTAGCAACATCATCATCGCAAACACATAAAAAAACACCTTCGTTGGCAACATACATAGGATCTAGCCCCAAAAGTTCACAAGCACTTTTAACCTGAGATTCTACATGGATATGTTTTTCGTAAATTTTAATTCCAAGATTACTTTCTGATGTTATTTCATTTAAAACAGACGCAAGCCCACCTCGTGTGGCATCTCTAAGGAAATGGATCTTTTCACCGAATTTTCCGATGAGTTTTTTTACCGAATAATTAAGGTTAGTAGTGTCGCTTAGAATTTCGCTTTCAAATTGCAACCCTTCTCTCTGGCTCATGATTGCCATTCCGTGAGATGCTATTGGCGCATTTATGAGAATAGATTGCCCGTTTTTCAAATACTTCGTCCCAATTTTTGCATTAGAATAAACAACACCTATTCCTGACGTATTGATATAAATTCCATCTCCCTTACCTCGTTCCACAACTTTTGTATCACCCGTCACAACCTTTACACCAGCCTTGTCAGAAGCAGATTTAATAGATTTCACAATTGTTTCGAACTCTCCCATCGGAAGTCCTTCTTCAATAATAAAAGACAACGAGATGTATATAGGCTCAGCACCGCACATCGAGACATCGTTAACTGTTCCAAAAACGGCCAACTCGCCAATATTACCACCTTTGAAAAATATAGGAGAAACTACGAAACTATCCGTTGAAAAGGCTAATTTTCCAGATATATCGAGAAAGGCACCATCATGCCTTTCATTCAGTATGTCATTATTAAGGTTTTTGAAAATGATATCATTCAGTAGTTCGGTCATTTTTTCACCACCTCCACCGTGCTGAAGATTAATACTTTCCATAATAAGTATTTAAATTAAGTTATCTGCTCTTCGGGATTCAGTTCCAGGTCTTCTCCCATCAGCTTCAGAGCTTGCATCGTTTTTTGAGCTTCTTCCTCTTCTACGATCCCAATAGCCGCTCCAACGTGTACAAGGACATAATCCCCTATTTTGGCTTCAGGAACCAAAGTCAAATTTACTTCTTTGAAAATACCTTCAAAATTGACACTGCCTATTCGAAAAATTTCGTCTAGTTCTGCTGTGATTTTCTCAAGTTTTCCGGGAATAGCAAGACACATATCGCAATTATTTGTTGATGTTGGCTTTCAAATAGTCATACCAAGCTTCCATTCCCTGACCAGAAGTTGCAGAAATTTCAAAAAACTGAATATTCGGATTAACTCTTATGGCATTTTGTTTCAATTGATCCACATCAAATTTAAGATAAGGGAGCAAATCTATCTTATTGATAATACATATATTGGACGTATGGAACATATCGGGATATTTTAATGGTTTGTCCTCTCCTTCTGTAACGGAGATAATCACAACCCTGGATGCTTCTCCAAGATCAAACATAGCCGGACATACCAGATTTCCAACATTCTCAATCATCAATACAGAGTCTTGTTTAGGCTTGAGTTCTTTCAGAGATTTCGATATCATTTCCGCATCAAGATGACAACCTTTTCCTGTATTGATCTGAAGCGCAGGCACATCTAAAGCATGAATTCTTTCCGCATCGTTGGTTGTTTGCTGGTCGCCTTCTATCACTGCAAAATCAATGTCATTTTTAAGATCTGAAATCGTTTTTTCAAGAATAGAGGTTTTTCCAGAACCCGGAGAACTTACCAAATTGAGAGCTAATATGTTGAGACCCTGAAAAAAACCTCGGTTATGCTCGGCCATCAATTGATTTTTATGAAGTATATCTTTTTCTAATTCTACAATATTGACTTCATGATCGTGATGATGATGCTCTGTATGATGATGATGGTGATGTCCTTCATGAACATGGTCATGATGATGTCCTTCATGGTGATGGTGGTGTTCACCATGTTTGTGGTCATGATGATGTTCATCACCGATTTTTTTTATAACAATCCCGTTTTCATTGGCACTACAGCCACAAGTAGAACACATATTTTTTGATTTTATTAAATAATAACTAATTTTCTAATTTTCATTTCTTTTCCCTTCAGAACTTCTTTAAAAGGGCTTTTACATTGTGGACAATTATCAAAGATTTTATCTATGTAAAATTGATTTCCACATTCTGCACATTTCGCATATCCCTCAGGCTCTTCTATATGAACTTTCGAATGTTCCAAGACACTGCTTTTCATTGCTAAAGGCCATACAAATTGAAGAGAAGTAATTTCTACTCCAGATATTTTCCCAATTTCAAGATAAATATCCGCCACACGCCCTCCTTTTATTTTTTCTACTTCTTGTTCGACAGTTTTCAGGATAGATGTTGCTATTGAAAGTTCGTGCATTATAGACGTTTTTAGCTCTTTTCAAAATTAACAAATTCAAACATACGCATGATTGAAAGATGACATCTATCAATATGATAGATGTCATTATTTTGATTTTAAATTAATTTAAAATTTAGTATAATTTTATACCGAAAAAACATCATTGGTTTAATATAATTACAAATAATATAATTTTTATACCATTTTGGTATAAAATATACCTTTTGAGTATAAAATCTAAGTAGCTATATGGAAAAGAGTATTAAAAAAAATGAAACTTACCTTGAAAGTATTCAAAGAAAAGGATATACCCGTAAGGATTTCTTAAAGTTTGTTGCTTTCATTGGGGCTTACATGGGCATTGAAAGTTCCGCATTAGGACAAATCGCCAAAGCATTGGAAACCACACCCCGTCTCCCTGTTATTTGGGAGCATTTTCAGGAATGTACATGTTGTAGCGAATCATTCATCCGTTCCGACCATCCTATCGTTGCAGATATTATTTTAGATAAAATATCTCTCGATTACACACTGACACTGATGGCAGCATCCGGACATCAGGCAGAAGCTGCCAAACACGCAACAATGGAAAAACACAAAGGTGAATACATCCTTTGTGTAGAAGGTTCTGTACCATTGGGAGATGATGGCAATTATTGTGTTATTGCCGGTCGTACAGCCATTGATATACTCAAAGAATCTGCAGCAGGAGCAAAAGCAATCATTGCTTGGGGAACATGTGCTACAAGCGGTTGTGTTCAGGCAGCAAAACCTAATCCAACAAATGCAGTCCCTATCCAAAAAATAATTACAGATAAACCAATCATCAATGTTCCGGGATGCCCTCCTATTGGAGAAGTGATGGCAGGGGTAATTGTACATCTGGTCTCATTTGGAAAATTCCCTGAACTGGATTCCGCAAGAAGACCAAAAGCTTTCTATTCCAAACGTGTACATGACAGTTGTTACAGAAGACCATATTTTGATGCAGGATTGTTTGTAGAGAGTTTTGATGATGAAAATGCAAAAAAAGGCTATTGTCTATACAAAGTGGGTTGCAAAGGACCATCCACTTATAACGCTTGCGGAAATATGAAATGGAATGGAGGAATCTCTTATCCAATCCAGTCTGGTCATGGTTGCATAGGATGTAGTGCCGATAAATTCTGGGATGCTGCTGAGAGCTTTTATTCTAGAGACCTTGCTATCGGTGGAAATATCGAAGCTAATTCTGACCTAATAGGTAAAGTAGCTTTAGGGGCTGTGGGCGCCGGAATAGCAGCACATGCCGTGATCTCAAATGTTTCCAAACGACACGAACTTCATAAAAGAATAAAAGCTGGTAAAGAAAACGAGAGACAATTACCAGACGAAATTTAATAACTGACAATCAAAAAATATGGCAAATAGAATAGTTGTAGACCCGATAACAAGAATAGAAGGACATTTAAGAGCAGAGGTCGAGATTTCGGACGGAACGATAAAAGATGCTTTTGTATCCTCTACGATGGTCAGAGGTCTAGAAAATATAGTAAAAGGACGTAACCCAAAAGATGTGTGGGCTTTTGTGCAGAGAACATGTGGCGTCTGTACATCTTCTCATGCGATTTCGTCTATACGTGCTGTGGAACATGCAGTAGGAATTACAATCCCTCCTAATGCCGAAATGGTTCGTAATATGATGTTAGGGGCTTTATACATACACGATCATGTAGTCCATTTTTATCATTTACATGCTTTTGACTGGGTAGATGTTTTAAGTGGTTTAACGGCTGATCCCGTAAAAACCTCTCAATTAGCACAATCCATTTCCAACTGGCCCAAGTCTTCTCCGGGATATTTCTCTGACCTACAAAAAAGACTGAAAAAGTTTGTGGCAAGCGGACAATTAGGGATTTTTGCAAACGGATATTGGGGGCATCCGGCAATGAAACTACCTCCAGAGGTTAATCTAATGGCAACGGCTCATTATCTTGAAGCTTTGGAATGGCAAAAAGAAATCGTTAAAGTACATGCTATTTTTGGAGGTAAAAATCCACACCCAAATTTCTTGGTCGGTGGTATGGCCTGCGCAATCAACATAGATGATGCCAGTGGGTTAAATGCCGAGAGATTGGCTTTGGTACAAAAACTCCTTGTTTTAGGGAAACAATTTGTAGATGAAGTATATGTTCCCGATCTATTGGCCATTGCCGGTTATTATAAAGATTGGGGAAGCATTGGAGGATTCCATAACTTCATGTCATTTGGGGAATTTCCGATGGCAGGATATGGAAACACCGATATGAGCACTTATAAATTTAGCTCTGGTGTCATCTTGGATAAAGACCTGTCAAAAGTCCATGATGTAGACCTGGAAGCTCAAAACACAGTAGAAGAATATATCAATAACTCCTGGTATGATTACGAAGGCGACCCTAATACCGGCAGACAGCCTTGGAGTGGAGAAACAAAGATTAATTACTCTGGTCCGAAACCACCTTATGATTTCCTTGATGTTGAAAATAAATACAGCTACATCAAAACTCCAAGATGGAAAGGCCATGCAATGGAAGTTGGACCACTTGCCAGAATGTTGGTAAACTATGCGTCCGGTAGAGAAGAGTTTAAAGAAGTAGTAGATTCTGCGCTTTCTAAGCTGGATGTTCCTATCGAGGCGATGTTCTCAACACTAGGAAGAACTGCTGCGCGTGCATTGGAAAGCCAATTGGTTGCTAATTGGAATTTGGAATTCTATGATAAATTGATTCAAAACATCAAGAACGGAGACACCCGTATGGCAGAGATGCAAAATTGGAATCAAAGAAACTGGCCAAAAGAAACAAAAGGCGTTGGTCGTCTGGAAGCTCCAAGAGGCGGTTTAAGCCACTGGATCGTGATCAAAGACGGAAAGACCGAGAACTACCAACAAGTTGTGCCTTCAACCTGGAATGCATCACCGAGAGACCCTAAAGGGCAATTATCTCCTTACGAATCCTCATTGATAGGAACTCCTGTCGCAAATTCTGAACTACCGTTGGAGATCATCAGAACAATACATTCATTTGATCCATGTATTGCCTGTGCTGTGCATTTATACGACGAGAACGGCAATATCATCAAAGAGGTCAATGATATTTCCATTTGTAATATCTAAAAAAATAATACAATGAATACTGCAGAATATAAACGAGTATATGTATGGCAATTGGCCGTGCGATTTTTCCATTGGATCAATGCGTTGTGTATTATTGTTCTTATTGCAACCGGATTGATTATCGCTGATCCCCCTGCTTTCATGTCTTCCAAAGAAGCATCATTTTCCTTTTGGTTTGGATACATTCGGATGATTCATTTCACATTTGCCTATATTTTCGTTGCAGTAATGCTACTTAGGATATATTGGGCTTTTGCGGGGAATAAATTCGCTAATTGGAGAGTTTTTTTCCCTTTTGACAAAAAAGGATTTCACAGAATGTGGCACATTATCAAATATGATATCTTACTCCAGAATGAAGACCAATATGACTTCAAAAATATCAATACAGGTCACAATTCTGTTGCTGCTGCATCTTATATTGCCATGTTTTTTCTTGCATTGATAATGATTATCACAGGGTTCTCTCTTTATGCAGACAACTCTACTTGGTTTCTTCCAAAGATATTTCACAGCATAGTAACTTTCTTTACATCGGATGAGATACTGGTAAGGAATATACATCACATTTCGATGTGGGCATTTGTGCTTTTCATTTTTGTGCATGTATATCTTGTTTTTTTCCACGACTGGTTAGAAGGCAGAGGTGAAAGCTCTTCTATGGTAAGTGGTTACAAATTCGTGAGAAAAGCACAGCTTGAAGAGTCAAAAATTGCTACGGAACAACCAATTACAGATGAAAACTAAATAAAAATCAAAATTATCCGGAAACTTGGTTCTTCGAATAATTTTAATCATCATTTTATGTTAACTGAAACACTAAACAATAAATTCGAATATACTGTTGACTCTTACCATTCCAATGGTAACGACATCTTGATTCTTGGGATTGGAAATTATCTAATGGGAGATGAAGGTGTTGGCGTCAAGTTCGTACAAGAGCTTGATGAAAACCTTTTTCCAGGGGGAATCACTTTCATGGATGGAGGAACAGGAGGTTTTATTCTAATTCCTTACATCGAGAGCCATAAGCATGTCATCATCGTAGATGCTACAATGGACGGAAAAGAAAACGGAACGATTTCTCTCTTGAAACCAAAATTTTCAGATGATTTTCCAGTTTCTCTCAGCGGGCACAACTTCGGACTGAAAGATATGGTCGATATACTTTCTTTTATGGACAAGATGCCCCATATCCATTTGTTTACAATTACTATTTCCGAAATGACGCCAATGTATATCGGACTTTCTCCGAAAGTGGAAAATGCAATTCCGGAAGTAACACAAAAAGTGATTAATCTGGTTAACGAAATACGTTCTTCGCAAAGCTAAAAACAAACTTTTTGAAAACTTACGAAATACATATCAACGGAAGAGTTCAGGGCGTTGGATTCCGACCTTTCATCTTCAATCTTGCAAAAAATTGTGGATTAAGAGGTTATGTCTCCAATGATGAATCTGGTGTTATCATCGTGATTCAAGGCGATTTTTGCAGTGATTTTTTCACAGCCATTCATCAACAAAAACCTGTAAGCTCCGAAATTGTATATTCTGAAATTAAAGAACTTGATAGTTCAGAAATTTTCGAATCTTTTTACATCAAACCGACTGAAGAAAATATCATTGTCGACATCCCTTTAACACCAGATTTTGCAACCTGTGAGAATTGCGAAAAAGAAATATTTGATAAAAACAACAGAAGATATTTCTACCCTTTTACGACCTGTACTCAATGTGGTCCAAGATATTCTGTTACCAAAAAATTCCCTTTTGAAAGAGAAAATACTGCAATAGAAAAGTTCCGGATGTGCCCTGCTTGTCAAAAAGAATACATAACGCCGGAGGATATCAGATTCCATTCCCAGACCAATTCCTGTCCGGAATGTGGAATTAAAATCTGGCTCAGTGACCATAAGAAAAGTGTTTTATTAAAGAATAACAATCAAGCAATTTTCGAGAAACTCGCAGAAGAACTTCATCTAGGGAAAATTGTAGCGTGTAAAAATACGGCCGGATATATCTTGCTATGTGATGCGACCAACAAAGATACCATTGCAGAACTAAGAAAAAGAAAAAAGAGACCCACAAAACCTTTTGCCGTTCTTTTCCCCAATATGGAAATCATCGAAAAGCATTTTGTGATATCAGGTTTAGAAAAGCAATCTTTATTATCATCGGAAAGCCCTATTGTTATTCTGGAATTGAACAAAATCAATGATTTAGCAATTAGTGGGATTTCACCTAATATGAATACCATTGGCGTAATGTATCCTTATTCCGGAATGCTGAAACTTATTTCCAAAGTGTTCGGAAAACCACTGATTGCTACAAGTGCCAACTTCCACGGTTCCCCAATCTGTTCAACAACCGAAGAAGCAGAAAACACTTTAACAACGATTGCAGATATCTTCCTACATAACGATTTGGAAGTCCAGCATCCTCAGGATGACAGTGTCATCAAGTTTTCGGAACAATATCATCAGAAAGTTATTTACAGAAGGGCCAGAGGTTTTGCTCCCAACTTTTTCTACAGAGATGAACTTTCAAAATTAAATCCCGATAATCAAAAAATACTTTGCGTTGGCGGAGACTTGAAAAACACATTTTCTGCGGTCCCAAATACCAATGCCTATATCAGCGAATATATTGGTGATTTGGCAAATTACGACACCTATTGTCGTTTTCAGAAAACCATGGATTCTTATCAGGATATTTTCAGTTTCGAACCAGAAATCATTATCAAAGACCAGCATCCACGTTATGAAAATCAGAATGTTATTTCTGAGTTCAAGGATGCTGACATCTATGCTGCACAACATCATCAGGCTCATTTCTCGGCAATCCTTTCAGAGAAAAAGCTTTGGAATAAAGAAAAAGTCTTAGGTGTTATTTGGGACGGAACAGGTTACGGTTCGGAAACAGAAATCTTTGGTGGAGAATTTTTCAGTTATGATAATAAAAACATCACGAGATTTTCGCATTTGGAAACTTATCCTTGGATTTTAGGTGATAAAATGTCAAAAAATCCAAAAATGTCCGCTTTGGCAATTTCTAATAATGATATTAGACTGAAAACTTTTTTTTGTGAAACAGAATGGAAAATCTATACAAAGTTTGTCAATGAAAAATCAATTGCGACAACGTCTATGGGACGTCTTTTTGACGCTGTAGCATTTGTATTAGGTTATCAAAACACCATCTTTTTTGAAGGTGAATCTGCAATGTGGCTGGAAAAAATTGCCAGAGAAGCCTGGAGGGAAAATCCGGTCCCAAAGGATTATCTAGAAAATATTGACTACGACAACATTCCCACTCAACAGCTTCTAAATAATATTTTGAATGAAAAAGAAGCAGGCGGTAATGTTAAACAAATTGCTTTAAACTTCCATTACACATTGATAAAGGCAATTAAAACCATCGCTAATCGATTCTTCAAAACATCAGACATAGAAAAGAACATTGCTTTTTCCGGTGGCGTTTGGCAGAATACATTGTTAATTGATTTGGCAATAGAAATTCTTGGAAACAACTTCACTTTGAACTTCCACGAAAGCCTATCTCCCAATGACGAAAACATAAGCATTGGACAGCTTAGTTACTATTTAAATATGATAAAAAATAAAGAATAAAATATGGATATTTCAGAATTATTAGGAAACATTGGGACAACAGAAGAGAAAGACAAAGTTTCTTATTCGGCTGGTGTTGTTCTGGCGATGAGTCTCAAAGATATGGGATTTGATGAAGTTTCTTATGATGACTTTGCGGAAGGAATGAAATCGGTTTTCACCAACTCTTTCACAAAAATATCTCCTAAAAAAGCCATTGATATTTTTAACAATTACATTGCTATTTTAAGAGAAGACCTCAAATCTCAGAATCAGGAAAAAGGAATGGTTTTCCTGGAAGAAAATTCAAAGAAACCCAATATTTACACTTTACCAAATGGCTTGCAGTACGAAATTCTCCGTGAAGGTAATGGAGAAATCCCCTCTATCATTGATGAGGTTGAAGTTGAATACGAAGGGACATTATTGGACAAACAGGTTTTTGATTCCACAAAAGACATTGGTCCGCAAACTTTCGCAGTGAGTGAAGTGATCAAAGGCTGGCAAGATGCTTTGACGATGATGCAGGAAGGTGCAAGATGGAGAATTTTCCTTCCTCCGCATCTAGCTTATGGTGAAAATGGCGCTCCTCCAATGATTCAGCCAAACGCTACATTGACCTTTGTAATAGAACTGAATAAAATCTTAAAAATATAACACTTATGCCACAGGTTCGTTTTGGAGTCAGTCTGGATGAAGATGTACTTAAAACATTGGACGATTTTGTAATCAAGAATAATTTCCCTAATCGTTCGCAAGGGATCCGTCATTTGGTGGAAACTGCGAACGTAGAAGAAAATTGGAAAAACAATGACATTGTTTCGGGTGCTATTGTACTTTTATATGACCATCACAAAAGCGATATCGGAGCCAAGATGGATGATATCCAACATTTCTTTTACAAAGAAATCCTTGCGACACAACATTTCCATATAGACCATGACAATTGCCTGGAAATCGTTGCAGTAAAAGGAAATGCAGACAAACTAAAAGTTCTGGCTTCAAAACTCATTGCTCTTAAAGGAATTGTACACGGCAAGATTGTTACCAGCAAAATGATATAATTTTTTTTGCTTATCTGGTAACACAAAACATTAAAAAAGTAATACAGAGTGGATTCTCTTCATTCAAAAAAAAATATAATCAATAAATCATCATTGGTCGAAAAAAAATAGTTTATGAAAAAACTTTATATAGGTGCTTTATTAATATTATCCGGAATGCTTTTCAGTCAAAAAGTAAATGAGATATACATTGTCAACGAGAACTCAAAACTACCCGTAGCCTCATTGTCAGTAACTAACGAAGATGGATCCTTTCAATCGGTTTCTGATGAAAATGGATTGCTTAATCTAAAAGACTTCAATGGCAATACATTGTACATTTCCGGTATTGGATATGAAAAGCAATCTTTGGATCTGAGAACTATTAGAATTGATAAAAATGTTGGCTACGTTTATGTAACACCAAAAATAGTCAGCATAGAAGAAGTCAAGATCACAGCCAATGCAAAAAACAATATTTTCCAGACTATCAGCGATCTGGACATTCATCTTAGACCGATTAACAATTCTCAGGAAATCCTACGAACCATTCCCGGTTTGTTTATCGGACAGCATGCTGGCGGGGGAAAGGCAGAACAACTTTTCATAAGAGGTTTTGATATCGACCATGGAACGGATATTAGCCTATTTGTAGATGGAATTCCTGTAAATATGCCAAGTCACGCACACGGACAAGGTTATGCCGACCTTCACTTTCTTATTCCCGAATTTGTCGACAAAGTGGATTTCAACAAAGGACCTTATTTTGCTGACAAGGGCAATTTTACAACCGCGGGTTATGTAGATTTTAGAACAAAGAATTTCTTGGAAAATAACTTTGTAAAAGTTGAAGCTGGTCAGTTCTCTTCTTACAGAGGAGTTCTGGGACTCAATTTGTTGAAAAACAAAAAAGAAATGAAAGATCAAAGTTTGATTATCGGTTCCGAACTGTATTTTACAGATGGTTATTTTGAAAATCCACAAGACTTCAACCGTTTCAATTTTCTATTAAAATATTATGGAAAACTGAATGAGAATAATATTCTTACAGCCTCTACCACTGCCCTTTCCAGCAAATGGAATGCTTCCGGACAAATCCCTGACAGAGCTATAGAATCCGGACAAATCGGCTGGTTTGGAGCAATTGACCCTAATGAAGGCGGGAAAACGTCCCGTTATAATTTGAACCTGAATCTCAAATCCTATCTTAAAAATGGTGCAACTTGGAACAATCAATTATATTATTCCAAATACAAATTTGAGCTTTATTCCAATTTTACATTTTTCCTGAATGATTCGGAAAACGGTGACCAAATCCGCCAGCACGAAGACCGAAATCTAATAGGCTTCAATTCAACCTATGAAAAAACATTTGAAATAGGAAAAATAAGAACGCAAACTTCTATTGGAACTCAAATCCGGTATGATGACGTCAATGAATTGGAACTTTCGCATACCGCCGATAGAATTACAATCCTAGAGCGATTAAAATATGGAAATGTAGATGAAACAAACTTAGGTTTCTTCTGGACACAAAAAATCATGTTGAGTCCAAAATTTGATATTACACCGGCCGTTCGTTTCGATCATTTCAACAATCAATATCAAGACCTTTTACTTGACCAGAATCTGAAAGCCAACTCATCTATTGCCAGTCCAAAATTACGATTCGATTACCGAATGAACGATAAAGTACAGCTTTACACCTATGTTGGACGCGGCTTCCACAGTAACGACACCCGTGTTGTGGTATTAGAAGGAGGAAAAGCAACTTTACCACCAGCTTGGGGATCAGATATCGGAGGCGTTTTCAAAATTGGTAAAAAACTGATTTTGCAAACAGCACTTTGGTATCTATGGCTCGATCAGGAATTTGTATATGTTGGAGACGAGGCTGTTGTGGAAGCCGGAGGAAAAACCCAGAGAATAGGAATCGATGTGTCTGCAAGATATGAGCTCGTAAAAAATCTATATGCTGATGTAAACCTTAACCTTGCAAAACCAAAGGCTTTGGATACTCCAAAAGCAGAAAATTATATTCCCCTAGCACCGAAAGTGGTAAGCACCGGAGGAATAACTTATAGAAAAGCAACCGGTTTCAACGGTAGCGTGAGATATCGTTACATGGGAGATCGTCCCGCCAACGAAGATAACTCTGTAGTGGCGGAAGGATATACAGTTTTTGATGCCGTTCTTAATTATACAGCTAAAAAATGGGAAGTCGGAATCTCTATCCAAAACCTTTTCGATGTGAAATGGAAAGAGACACAATTTGATACAGAAAGCAGGCTTTATAATGAAGCAGAACCTGTTTCTGAAATTCATTTCACACCCGGAACACCGTTTTTTGGAAAATTGAGCTTCACTTATTTCTTTTAGAAAAATTAATATAAATATCATTCGAAATAAATTCAGATCATGAAATTTTTAACCGAATACCGAGACCCAGAACTTGTTAAGTTCTACTTGAAAGAAATCGAAAAAATTGCTACAAAGCCTTGGAACATCATGGAGATGTGCGGTGGGCAGACCCATTCTCTTGTAAAAAATGGACTTTTAGGATTATTACCAAAAAATGTGAGAATGATACATGGTCCCGGTTGCCCTGTATGCGTAACACCAATTTCATTGATTGACAAAGCAGTATTGCTAATGGAAAAAGGTGTCATCTTGTGCTCTTTTGGCGATATGGTACGCGTCCCTGGGAGTACAAAATCTCTTTTAGATGCCAAAGCCCAAGGTGGCGACCTGAGAATCTTATATTCTCCTCTCGAAGCTGTAAAAATAGCTGAACAAAATCCTGATAAAGAAGTAGTTTTCTTTGCTGTTGGTTTTGAAACCACCGCTCCCAGCAATGCACTGAGTGTTGTCCATGCTCAAAAATTAAATCTCAAAAATTTCTCATTACTGGTATCTCATGTTCTGGCAATCCCTGCAATGGAATCTATTTTAGATGATGAATTATGTAACATACAGGCTTTTCTTGGTCCAGGACATGTCTGTACAATAATGGGATTGGCAGATTATCATCCACTTGCGGAACGATACAGAATACCGATCGTCATTGCAGGATTTGAACCAGTAGATCTTTTACGCGCAATATATCATACCGTTTCTCAACTGGAAAAAGCAGAGTATAAAGTAGAAAACTGCTATGAAAGACTAGTAAAAGAAGAAGGAAACTTGAGGGCAAAAGAGGTCTTAAATAATATTTTTGAGATTGGTGATCAAGAATGGAGAGGTATGGGTGTGATTCCTAATAGTGGTATGATCATGAAAGAACAATTCTGGATGTTTGATGCTTCCCGAAAATTTGATATCGAAACCCAACAACCCGAACAGCAAAGCCATTGCATCGTAGGCGAAATTCTCCGCGGTCTGAAAAAACCTTTTGAATGTCCAGAGTTTGCCAAAGGCTGTAACCCAACCCATCCTCATGGTGCTCCAATGGTCTCATCGGAAGGTGCTTGCGCTGCTTATTACCATTATTCAAGATAATACAAAGGAAAAATGATAAAATTAATACTTACTATATACGCAGGTCTGGAACACGCTTTTGAACCTGACCATCTGGTTGCCGTGAACACATTGGTATCCGAACGCGATAACTTAAAACAATCATTAAAAGATGGAATCTACTGGGGAATCGGTCATACTACTACCATTTTCTTCATAGGCATAATAATGATCATATTCAAGATGAATATTGGCGAAGATGTGTTTAGGAATTTTGAAGCTTTTGTAGGATTAATGCTCATTGTCCTGGGAATCTTCCGATTATTGAAAATATTCTATCCTAATATCAAATTGACTTCCCAGCATTCACAGCATTTGCATCGTGCCGCGTTTGGAGTAGGTTCCATTCATGGATTAGCAGGAAGTGGAGCTTTGGTTATAATGGTTATTACTCAAATAAAATCCCCTGTTGATAGCTTTGCTTACCTTATGATTTTTGGATTCGGATCGATTATCGGAATGTTTCTCGCCTCGTATTTGTTTAGCATTCCTTACACCAAGAGTTTCTTGAAATCAAAAAAAGCTCAACAGGCTTTAATTATTATTTCGTCTTTTTTATGTGTTTTTTATGGGGTAAAGGTTGTCATTGAAAATTTAGGCAACCATATATTTTAATTTATAAATTTCTCCTTTTAGGAAACTAAGACATTTATTAAAGAGATAATCTTAATTACGCAATAAATAATAATAATAATAATAATAATAATAATAATAATAACACGTTGCGCATTTTGGTGTATATTTTTTATAATGTACAACGGCTAATATTATAACTTAAATATCATTTAAAACCTTCAAAATATTATCAATATCTTCTAATAAATGATTTGAGGAGAGTCCTGAGCTCACTTTACTTGTAAATTTCAAGAAAAATTTCTAGTTTAATAAGTAAGATTTAAATTAGGACCTTACCGATTACCTTTCAGAAGATGCTACAGCGAAACGCTTATCAATAAAGAGAAGGGGAGATGTTACAAAATCTTTTATTGTTACTCATTTTCAAAAATTCAGTACTTTAACTGAATGTATTTTTATGCAGCTAATCTATTTTTGCTTCAAATAAAATTTGATATGCAGGGATTTTTAGATTATTCAACACAAATTATTACATTTTTAAATTACTTCGGTTTAGAACTCATCGCAACCATTGTTTTATTCATATCACTTATTATTACACTCAATCCTAAAAAGTAAATCCTACAATTCTATCAGAAGCATTTTTCTTTGCTTTAATTTTATATTTTTGTAATATTAGTTATGAAAAAAATTATTCTGATAGAAGATGAATCCAGCGTTGTTTCCTTTATTAAAAAAGGATTACAAGAATTAGACTATGGAATTTCTGTAGCTTTGGATGGTTCTACAGGGATAAAACTGGTGGAAGAAAATAACTTTGATATGATTATCCTTGACATTATGTTGCCCGACATCAATGGATTGGAAGTCTGCAAAGAAATCCGAAAAAAGAATAAAACTATCCCAATTTTATTTTTAACTGCATTAGACTCTTCAGAAAATATAGTTTTAGGGCTGGAAAGCGGCGGTGATGATTACCTTGTAAAACCCTTCAAATTCATAGAATTGGTTGCCAGAATCAAATCCCTCTTAAGAAGAAGCGGACACAACAACGGAACAGAATCCAACGAAATAGATAGTGAACATGTTTATCATTTTTCTGATTTGACAGTTAATGATTACACAAAAAAAGTAACTCGCGCAGGTCTGGAAATCTCATTAACCTCTACAGAATATAAGCTTTTACTCTACTTTCTGAACAACCCGGAAAAAGTAATCTCAAGAGCAGAAATTCTGGAAGCTGTTTGGGGTGTAAATTACGAATTAGGAACAAATGTCGTAGATGT
Source organism: Chryseobacterium sp. (assembly GCA_003248755.1). Lineage (GTDB taxonomy): Bacteria > Bacteroidota > Bacteroidia > Flavobacteriales > Weeksellaceae > Epilithonimonas. The sequence goes on from QFQW01000009.1 coordinate 56,015, forward strand.
GTATGTTAATTATCTCAGAAAAAAACTTGATAGTCAAGAAGATGACAAAATCATTCATACAGTTATTGGAATGGGTTATGTTCTGAAAAAATCTTAATCAATGCTGAAAAAAATCACTACCAATCAAACCAAAACAATGCTTCTTTTGATGCTTGTTTTTTCAGTGGTCATCCTATTGTTCAGCGGATTGGTGTATTTTTCTATCGTTAATTTTTCCCATCAGCGTTTTTATGAATTACTGAAAATCCGAGCAACGACAATTGTTCAAATCGAAAAAGGAAAGGAACACCTAGATCTTCCGGAGAATCATATTCTGAATAGCCTTAATGACGAGGAACTACCAATGGAAAAAGACTATGTTTTTGCTGTTCCAACGGATTCTAATTTCAACCAAATATCAAAAGAAGTTCATATTCCTGATTCTTTTTTCAAAAACATTGTTCGGAAGGGCGAAGCCAATTATAACGACAAAGAGTTTTATTACATTGGACAAACTTTCAAATCTAATAACAAAGAATATATTGCAATAGCTTCGGCAAAGAATCATTATGTAGTTTATTATCTCGGTTATTTGAAAAGAACATTGATAACCTGTATGATTTTATCTTTATTCTTTTCAATGATATTTTCATTTTATCTTTCCAAGACATTGTTCAAACCTATACTTAAAATCACAGGAAAAGTAAAAGAAATCAGCTCAGAAAACCTTCATTTGAGACTTGAACCTCAGTCCGGAAATACGGAGTTGAATGAATTGGTAGATACATTTAACGATATGCTGAACAGAATCGAAACTTCTTTCGAAACGCAAAATCATTTAATTGGAAATGTTTCTCACGAGCTCAGAACGCCTTTAACATCTATTATGGGAGAAGCAGATGTGGCTCTTTCCATTAATAGATCCGAAGAACATTACCGGGAAACATTAGAAATCATTCTGGACGAAGCCGAAAAATTAGACCGAAAAATCAAAGCTCTGCTAATGATTGCGCAAACAGGTTTTGATGGCAAAAGTCAGAAAATGGAAAAAGTAAGAATGGATCAGCTTCTTTGGGACGTTATCGAAACAGCTAAGCGAATCAATTCTAAGAATAATGTCTATATGGACATTAGTATGCTACCTGATAATCCTAAAAAGCTGAAAGTCTTTGGTAATGACCAGCTTCTCCATCTTGCAATGGCAAACATCATCAACAACGGCTGCAAATATTCTAATTTCCAACAAGTTAAAGTGTCTCTTGGTGCTACTGATGATCACGTTTATATCATCATAAAAGACAGTGGAATTGGAATTCCTGATTCTGAGATGGATAAAATTTATGATCCGTTTTTCCGTGCTTCAAATACCAAAAATTATGAAGGTTACGGAATTGGATTGCCTCTTGCAAGAAACATCATTAGAATGCATAATGGTGAATTGATCGTAAATTCCAAGATTAATGTGGGAACAACTGTTCAAATCAGATTCCCAATTTTTGTTCCAACAGAACAGTAAAACTATCTTGATAAATAAATTTAGATTGAAATTTTAATCTCATTCTAATCTCTTTAATTACATTTTAATCCGATTCCAAATCTTTTCTAATAAGGTCGTAATAGTTTTGTATTATCAAATTACAAAACAACATAAAACTTCAAAGTTATGACCGGAACTATTTTAATTGCTACAGATTTTTCATTGGAATCTTTGGATATTCTAAAGAAAGTTTTGAAGAAAAAAAACGATTCGGGAGACGAATCCAAATATAATATTCTTTTGGTATCGGGATATGAAATGAACGACTCCATCAGAGATCTTCTTTTTTCAACAAAAAACACAATATTTAACAAAATCAGATCCGAAGAATTCTGTGATGCCTACAACATTATTAAGAACAAATATCCTCATCTAGTCAACAAAATCATCTGTGATATATTCTCAGGGAGTTTCCAAAGAACTTTTAACAATTTTATAGATGCTAAAAAAGTAGATGAAGCTTATTATGCTGCTGCCAAGAGCAAAAATCTACACAAAAATCAGTTTGAAATCACATCATTCCTGAAAAAATGCAAATACGTTGATGCTCAAGAAGTCGTGACAGAGATGCCAGAGTTTGTTCCGGAAAAAGGAAGACTAGCCGAAGTATTCTTATAATCATCTAATATCAAAACTAATTATTAATTAAGAAAAAGTAAAATAATGTTAAGAAATTATAGTAACAGCAGAACGTTGGGAGACAACATTAGACTGGGGACGCTGACTGCATTCACTGCAGGGACTATAAATATAGCATCTCTATTGATATTTCTCTCATTTACGTCCAACGTAACAGGGCATTATGCAATTTTTGCAGCAGAAATCAGCCAAGGAAACTGGACACAAGTCGCAGTTGTGGCTTCTTGGATTTTCTTATTTTTCTTCGGAGGCTTTGTTGCCAATTTAAGTGTCATTAATTTTAATAAAAAAAGTAAATATTTTGCTCATGCGTTTCCTCTTATTTTAGAGATTATTTGTCTTTTGTCGGTTGGAATCTATGGACAACTCTATTACAAAAAAACATTAGGAGAAACTGAAGCTCTGGTTGCATTGATGCTCTTTGCAACAGGTTTACAAAATGGATTGACGGCAAGTATTTCAAACTTCTCGGTTAAAACAACTCACTTAACTGGAACAACAACCGATTTGGGAATTTTGTTTTCTATGTTTACTCAGAAAAAATTCAGAAAAAATCCAGAGTTGATTGCAAGAGCAAAACTATTAATAAGTATTATGCTGGCATATGTTTTAGGAGCAGTATTTTCGGGATTAACTTATTACAAGTTAGAATTTAGAGTATTCTATGTAATATGTATTTGTTTGCTGGTTGTAATTGGTTATGATTTTTATAAAATCAATATCAGGCACTTCCGTACAGAATATAGATATTATAAAATTTTTCACAAACCAACTTTTATTGCATTTTTATATTATAAAATTCACAATAAAGATGAGAAAAGAACCACAAGTATTGGAACAAAAAATACAAGACCACAAACCAAACTTGCATTCGGAGAAAAGTAGAAAACACATCAATATATCAATTTTTTGTAATAGTTCTTTATTAAAAAACCGCTGAAGATTAGTCTTCAGCGGTTTTGATTTTTATTTTTTAAATTTTAATTATTGCTCCACCCAAGTATGATTTTCGCCTGCTAATTCACCAAGATACTTCTCTGCATCCATTGCTGCCATACAACCGCTTCCTGCCGCTGTAATTGCTTGTCTGTAATGATGGTCCTGCACATCTCCTGCTGCAAAAACACCTGGAAGATTGGTTCTTGCAGATTTTCCTTCGGTAATGATATATTCATTTTCATCAAGGTCGATTTGTCCTTTGAAAAGTTCCGTATTGGGTTTATGACCAATTGCTATGAAAATCCCATGAACATCTATTGTAGAAACCTCATCTGTCAAATTATTAACAACCATGGCTCTTTCTACTAGGGCGTTTTCACCTTCGATTCCGATTAATTCGTGATTGTATTTCACCTCAATATTGGAAGTACTTAGAACTCTGTCAACCATAACTTTTGAAGCACGGAAGTGGTCTTTTCTTACTAGCAAAGTCACTTTATTACAAATCTTAGAAAGATAAGTCGCTTCTTCTGCAGCTGTATCTCCAGCTCCAACTACTACAACATCTTTTCCTCTATAGAAAAATCCGTCGCAAGTTGCACAAGCTGAAACACCTCCGCCAGCATATTTTTTCTCATCTGCCAATCCAAGATATTTTGCAGCAGCACCTGTAGAAATAATTACACTTTTCGCCAAAATATCACGAGAACCTGTACTCAATTTATGGATTCCCCCTCTTACATTGGAAAATTCAACTTTGGAAATCATCTCGTAATGAACTTTAGTTTCAAAACGTTCTGCTTGCTTTTGTAGTTGAAGCATCATTTCTGGTCCTGTAATTCCATCCGGATAACCTGGGAAATTTTCTACTTCTGTAGTTGTTGTTAATTGTCCGCCTGGTTCCAATCCTGTGAAAAGTTCCGGTTTTAGGTTTGCTCTTGCTGCGTAAATTGCTGCTGTAAAACCAGCTGGCCCAGAACCTACAATCACACAATCTAAGATATTGTTTTCCATTTTTATGATTAAATTATTTTATTTTTAAGGATATAAATTTGTTAAAATTTCTTTTCGAAATTGGAGTTTTCAAATATAATTTCTTTGATTGAAAAATCGAGTACAAATTTCGGGAATTAATTATTCAAAACCTATATAAAACATCAATGTGAAATATATGAATGATGAATGATTGTAAAAAGTCATTAGTCTCTTAAACGATAAACCGCCCTGTCAAAAATTTCCTTAAAATTCTTGCCACTCTCCCACTGAGGGGAATTTTTAAACCGGAACTTTCAGTTCATCGATTTTTATGATTTTGTAAACCAGTTCTTTGTAGATTTCTTCATCTTCCATTTGTCGTACGCCGAGACCTTTTGACTTCAAATCCATTTCGCGAAGAACAGAAATGACTCTAGTCGCGTGTTTCAACGGATAAAATCTCGCTGCTTCTGAATAATCTTTGATGGCGTAAGGATTAACACCCATTGTTGAGGCGATCGTTTGAGGCGATTGTCCGTTCAAAGTATGATAAATAATAATGTTAGAAAAGAAATTGTAAAGCGCTCCAAAAGCCATTTGGATGGGATTTGATTTTTTGTTCTTTCCCATATAATAAGCGATGCTAAAAGCTTTTGCCTGGTCTTTTGTCGCTAATGCTTTCTGAAGTTCGAAGATGTTGAAGTCCTTGCTGATTCCTACGTGTTCTTCAATGATCTTTCCGTCTAGAATAGCACCATCCTTTAGAACGATTTTCAGCTTATTCAATTCATTTGCAATTCTGGAAAGGTCGTTACCGAGATATTCTGCCAGGAGATGGCTAATGTTTGGCGCAGATTTGATTCCCATCACAGTCATCTCTCCCTGAATCCAAGTCGGAAGCTGATAATCTTTCATCTTCTCACTCGTGAAAAGCATTCCGGATTTGGCTAAGGTTTTTGCTACTTTTTTTCTGGCATCCAGCTTTTTGTGCTTATGTGCAATTACCAAAATAGTTGAAGGAACAGGATTTTCCAGATAAGCTTCTAGTGCTTTGGATTCTTCGTCATTCAGTTTCATATCCTGTGCTTCTTTCACAATAATGAGTTGTTTGTCTCCCATCATCGGATATTGTCTTGCTAAGGAAAGAATCTCGAGATAACCTGTATCACGACCATAAGCAATGGTTTGGTTGAAAGCTTTCTCGTCTTCTTCCAATACATCCTGTTCAAAATGCTTGACAGCCAAATCGATATAAAAAGCCTCGTCGCCCTGAAAAAAATAAACCGGTAAGAGTTCTTTATTTTTAATATTTTTGAGGATAATATCTATTTCTTTCATCTTAAAGTATGCAAGTTCCGAAGCTAAATTTTGAAAATGAGTTCGATTTCCAAATCAAACAAGACAAAGATACATTTTTTATCTATGATCTGGTAAGGAAAAGCTGGCTTGTACTGACTCCGGAAGAATGGGTGAGACAGCATTGGCTTCATTATTACAGGTTTGTAAAAAAGAAAAATCTATCGTCATTAATCCTTGAAAAAAAACTGGAACTGAACGGGACAACAAAGCGAATTGACCTTCTCATAACCGAAAAAACAAAACCGAAAATATTACTGGAACTCAAAGCTCCGAATATTGCTTTGAAAGAAATCCATTTTGAACAAATAGCACGCTACAACAGCTTAATTGGTGCTGAACAAATCATCATCAGCAACGGATTGCATCATATTTTTGCTGACTATAAAGACGGAAAATACCAGTTTTTGAATGCTAAAGTTTGAGAATTACTTCTGATTTTTTTTGATAATTGGAAGGAGAGAATTCACAAATTTTCTTGAGCCCTTATTGTTAAGATGAGAAAAATCCATAAAGTCAGAACAATCATAATTTTCAAGAGTATTGGAGTCAATGTAATTTCCATATTTTGAAAAGTACAACCTTGAAAGATTTCTAAATTTATCTATTTTGACTTTAGATTTTTCTGCAAAATATTTTTTGTTGAGTGGAGACAGCACGAGAATATAATCTGTATTATTTTTTTTCAGAAAATCAATAAGGTTCTCCAATGATTCTTGCTGCTTTTCTAGAGGTATAAAGTTATTAATTTTGATTTCGGGGGTTTTTATTTTATTATCATATATTTGATTGGAAGTAATGAAACCACCAGAGATATATCTGTCTTTTTTTTCAGAAATAGAATCATTCAGTTTTTTTAATCTATTTTCTTCTTCAATACCTGTATATTTTATAATTAATGCATTAAAAGCCATCAAACTGGGTGCAGTCATAAACATATCATAATCGTAAATACTATTACGGGAGTTCATAATTGCACTGACATTCTCATATCTTGTAGGATTAAGCATCAAATAAGGATTAACATCTATAATTACCAGTTTCGGTTTAACTATTTGAAAATATTTTCTGGCAATTATATTAGTCAAATTGGGTTTCTGGGAGCTTGTTCCTAAATTATAATATTGATATTTATTTTCCTTAAAAACCCGGGCATCATAGTTTCTGGTTGCTAAACTGGATCCAAAAATTAAAATATCTATTTTGTTTTCTTTTTCAATCTCGGCAAACTTTCTGGCCTCAAAACTATGCACGAGTTTTTCTTTTTTAGGAATATTATTTCCTAAAATTCTAATATCATACTTGTAAAACATAACAATTACTAAACAATAGATTATTATTGAAACAAATAAAAATTTCAAAAAATTAATTAGTAATCTTTTCATTATTTAAAATTGAAAATAAATAAATTCTTCTTGATTTTTAGGCATTGTAAGCGCTATCAACAACAGAATAAAAATATAAAATCCCCATCTGCAGAAAACAGGCCATCTCATACCAAGTTTTTCTAAAATATGATGATCTCTCCTCCCACACCATTCTACGATAAGCATAAATAAAATTAGAAGTAATAAAAAGCATGACATATGGTTGGGTAAATCAAAAGAAAATCTAGAAAAAATCCCGTAAATAAAAGCATTAGCCGTATGAATACTGTCATTTCTAAAAATAGTCGCAAGAAAAGTGGCTGCAGATAAATTTAGAAAAACCATGAAAAAGAGAGTGAACCACTTCGAAATAGGAGACTCACAGTGCGTGAAATTAGGGTGTT
>QFQW01000163.1 GCA_003248755.1 Chryseobacterium sp.
TAAACGAACTATTCTTGGTAATATGTATTTAGATAATACATATAAAATAAACACTATTATTGCAAAAGCAAATACTATTTCATTCATATAATAAAAAGGTACTAATTGTGGCATATTTATTATTGTCTTGATTATTATAATACGTGCACACAGCGTCACTCGTAGGTAAGTAAAAAGTATATAAACTATATATTATATACTATATATTAAACTATTCATAGAATAATCTAATACGTTTAAAATTAAAGAAGGGTATATACCTAATATAACTGTAAATAATACTAATATGAATAATAATATAAATTCTCTTTTATTTACATCATATATACTTTCTTCCAAGAATCTACTAAAAGAACCCCCAAAAGATATTCTATTGAACATGTATATAGTGTATGCTGCAGAGAATACTACAGAAGAACAAGCGAAAACACCTAATACAGGTAATCTTTCTACTATTCCATAAAGTGACATGAATTCACCTACGAAATTTAGAGTTAATGGAGCACCACAATTACCTAATGATAATATAAAGAATAATATAGCAAATATAGGCATTAATTGAGTAGCACCTCTATAGAAGAATATACTTCTAGTTCCAGTTCTATCGTATAATATACCACCTGCACATATGAATAAACCACTAGATACAAAACCGTGGGCTAACCCTAAGACTATACTACCTTCTAATCCTTGTATTGTATTACTAAATACTCCTATTAAATATACAGAAGCGTGACACACAGAACTATAGGCAATTAATTCTTTAACATCCGTAGTTCTTAATGTACTAAAACTAGCGTATATTATAGTAATTACAGCTATAGTATATATTACAAAAGTGTAATCTAAAGATGCTTTAGGTAATACAGGTAATATTAATCTAAAGATACCATATAGACTTAATTTCAAAACTATAGCTGCTAAAACTATACTTCCACCTAATGGTGATTCAACGTGAGCGTTTAATAATCAATTATTCAAGAATATTGTAGGTGTTTTTACTGCAAAAGCTATAAATATTCCTACAAATAAGAATACTTGTGTTTTATATTCAAAATTTAATTTAAATAAAGTATCAAAGTCTGTACTACCCATAATAGATGATGTACTTAATATAGATAATAATAAGAACAATGAACCTCATAATGTATATAAGAATAAATAATAACTAGCTGTTA
>QFQW01000010.1 GCA_003248755.1 Chryseobacterium sp.
CACTCAGCATTTGCCGGGTGTGGCGGTGTATTTTAGACTGTTTTTTTATTTTGTTAGTTTTGCATATATAATTCATCTGACAGATTGATTAAGAATATCCAATATTTCTTCCCAGGTCAGATGCACATAAAAACGATGCAAGATTTTGAGTACATAAAAATTGTTCCTGACGAACGGCTCTCCGGTTTTGTGGAGAGTTTCCTGCTATGTGCCAATCATACCGATGAAGATAAAGAGGTCATTATTTTTCCCGATGGAAGAGTGGACATTATGTTTAGCTGTACAGATCAGGAACCATTGGTAGCCGAATTATTTAATCTGGATAAAAAAGCAAGGCGGTATATTTTCAAAAAGCAAACAAAGCTTTTTATGGTATGTCTTACCTTGCTCGGTGCCGATTCCCGGCTCGGATACAACGGAACAGATTTTGGAAAAGATGAGATTCGGCTTCCCGCAGGTTTTTGGGATATTTCTAAAGAAGACCTTACAAGCTTAGATAACTTTGCAGAAAAGGTTTCGGAAAAACTTTTGGAAATATTCCCGAAAAAGATGGATGAAAGAAAGCAACAGCTTTTTGAGCTATCTATTCGTCAGGTGGTAAGGCGTTATCAAGCACCCTCCTTACAGCAAGAAAAAACTCAAATGGCTAAAATCGCTTTTGGAACGAATTTTTTAATGACACAACCAAAGAACACTCCGTAAAAAATCAATTTAATTTTGACGATGGACATTACAAACCTTCCCGAAGATCTATGGGAACATAACGAAACTCATACTTCGGATTTGCAAATTTTCAATTACGAAGTGTATAAGAACGGTTCTAGAAACAAGATTGGCCTGAATAAAAATGTATTCAGTTTCTTATTGGATGGTCAAAAAAACATTCACTTTTCTAATGATATCATTTCAATCAATGAAACACAATCGCTACTTATCACATCTAATAATGTTTTGGTTACCGAACTGGTAGGTGTAAGTTCATACCGTTGTTTACTCTTCTTCTTTTCTCATAAAAACATCACCGATTTTTTATTGAAACATTCCTATTCTTTCAGTCAGAATGCCTCAGATAAAAAGATAACGGATATACCTTATTTCCTCTTAGAGAAAGACAATTTTATAATCCATTATATTCATTCGCTCCAACAGATTTTTGGTTTGCAACAATCTATCTCTCAAAAGATTTTGGAACTGAAATTTGAAGAAATAATGCTTTATCTGGCGGATAAATATGGGACGGTATTTTTAGATTACTTACATTATTTACTAATCAATGAAAGAGAATTATCATTTAAAATGGTAATTGAAAAGAACCTTTATACGAACTTGAGTATTGACGAAATAGCCTTTCTGTGCAATATGAGTGCCTCTACTTTTAAGAGAAAATTTATAAGTATATACCAGAAATCTCCAGGGAAATGGTTTCAGCAAAAACGTCTTAACAAGGCCAAAGAATTGTTACATAATAACCAAGTCACACCTTCCGAAATTTTTATGGACTTTGGCTATGGCAGCTTGTCAAATTTTAGTGCAGCCTTTAAAAATGAATTTGGGTATAGCCCCAACCACATCCACTCAAATTGACCTCTTTTCATAACTTATTGAACCAAACTAATAAACAAAGCAGCGCTGGTTTTTTCTAATTTTGTCTGATTAAAGAATTGTTTAACTAAAAAATAAAAACAATGAAAAAATTAGGATTGTTAGTTCGGTTGGAAGCAAAGGCCGGCCAAGAAAAAAACGTTGAAGATTTTATTACAGGAGCATTACCGCTTGCTCTTGAAGAAGCCGGTACTGTTACGTGGTATGCATTCCGTATTGATGCTTCTACTTTCGGTATTTACGATACTTTTTCAAACGAAGAAGGCAGAGAGGCACACCTTGGCGGTAAGATCGCAAAAGCATTAATGGAAAATGCACCAGACCTATTGGCAACACCTCCGTCTATTGAAAAATTGGACATTTTAGCTGCCAAATAGCCTAAGATAATACCATATATATTTAAGGGAGGATTTTGCAAAAACTCAGCAAAATCCTCCCTTAATTGTTAAAAAAAATCTTCTTTTCCTCATTTTTTTAGATATCTAAAAAATCAACCCAAAAAAGCTTACGTCCTTTGCATTATCAAATTTTAAAGAGATGCAAAAGGTAAAAGAAACCACGGATAAACACCTTGTCCTCGTTGCCGACAGCGATGGGATCAATACCGTTTTCCTGATGCTGGTGGAGCGGCTCAAAGATGACCGATCGTATGGGGAGCATTTAACGCTGCTCTATGTTTCCGACAATTATGGGTTTGTCTTCAAAGAAGAACTGGATATCCTGACCAAACGTTTTCCAACTCGTTTTTTGACCTGCTACGAAAGTTCTCACCGACAGGAAACACTGGAAGCTATTATCAATATCAACACCAAAAAACAAATGGAATTCCATCTTGATCTGGCAGAGGAAGAAAGATAGAGTATATGTTCCGAACTCCACTTTCTCGGCATTGACAACCGCAACATTCATATCATTACCCATCAATTATATCAAAATAATTAAAAAAAATAAAAATGAAAGCAAGATAAAGCAAGATTAGGTTATATCTCCTTGATCGTAGGTTCTATACTGACATTATGTTCATGTAAGAACAAAGAAGGAGACACAAAAGAGGAAACGAGACCCTTTTCGGTAGTTGCCCAGAAAATAGAGGAAAATTCATATGCCTCCAATATCTCTGTAAGCGGTAACATCGAAGGAAACAAGACGGTACGACCGGGCTTTATGGTTGCCGGGAAGATTGACAGGATCAACGTGAACGAAGGACAGAACGTCGGACAGGGACAACTCATCGCAACACTCGATCCTTCCAACTGCAGCATTGCCAAAGAGATTACCGATGTACAAGTGAACCAGGCAAGCGATGAGTACAGTAGGCTTAAACTCATGCACTACCGAAACAGCCTTAGCGAAAGCGATTTTAAAAAAATCGACTTTACCCTGCAAGGTGCCAAAGCACAACAAAAATTACTGGGTAAAAATCTTGCCGATACACATCTATATTCTCCAATCAGCGGAATATTATTACGCAAATTGGCAGAGCGTGGGGAAATTGTTTCAACCGGAACGCCTGTATTGGTTGTATCCGATATCAACAGGGTAAAAGTAAATGCCTATATACCCGAAAACCAGCTCAGCCAGATCCGTATCGGGCAGGAAGCTCAGGTTCTGGTGGGTGCACTGGGTGAAACCTTTACCGGAAAGGTTACGGAGGTTGGCGGTTCTGCCGATGTTACGACACGGGCTTTCACGGTGAAAATTGAGGTTCCCAACCCAAAACACAACATTCGTCCGGGAATGATCGCAGAAGTACAACTGGCTTTTCTACTTCATACGATTTTAAAGTGGCAAAAATTCTTGCAAATGATTTAATTCATTTTTATATAGAGAATCAGTTATCGAATTTAAACAAACATATAGGAATTGCAAACAGCGATATTGGAAAGATGAGATTACAATAGACGGAAAGTAAAACAGCCTTAATAGAATTGATCTATGCGTTACAATCTTATGCTGTTTTTGATATGGGAAAGACTGACATTAAAGCTATCGCTACATATTTTGAAAATGTTTTTGAAATTGATTTGGGTGATTTTTACCATACGTACCTTGAAATAAGAAACAGAAAAATAAACAGAACCAAGTTTCTTGATTCGCTTAAAGATGCTATCATACGACAAATGAATGAGCAGGACGAAAAATAGGATTGGATTAAACTCCAATCCTATTTTTTTTTGTAATTTAGCATCTGATTTACAAGGAAATTAGAAGAAAAGAAATGTTGTAAGCACCATTACTAAATCGTTACCTACTCCGATAAAGTCTTTTACAAACCACTATTGATGAGCTACTTTAGCTTTTTCTAACGTTTTTGATAAAAAAATTTTGAAAAAGAATCTAATAATTTTGCTCTCTTACCATAGAATTTTAAAGCATTATTACTAATCTGTTCATTCTTAAATTATTCAGAGTAGGAATTTTTATGGTATATGCTCCTTGATCAACATATTCCCGATTTTTAGGTAAGATAATTTTATCTATATAATCATTTAAACAGATGAAGTAAGCATCTTTATTTTCTATATCGACTAAAAACAAAAGTACCGATACACTCGCTCCTAGCGTTGAAATTGTATAAATAGAATCTGTATCAAATGAATATTTAACTACATCAATTTCTGCATATTCAGATTTATTTTCAATCCAATTACCTTTTGCAACATTTCCAACAGGGTAAACAATTTCTTTTTTTATCTCTAAACTGTAGAATCCTTCAAAATTGACCACGTTAATCCTGCGAAAGTGACCAGTTGATTCCTGAGCAAATTGACCAGGGTATTCCTGCTCAAATTGACCACCCCAAAAAAGTCAGAAAACGTGTCTTGAATAACTTAGCCAAAAAATACCAATGGCTAACAAAAGAATAGACATGTTGAACATCAAACAATTATTACGATTATACACCCAGGGAGTAAGTAAATTGCAGATAAGCAAACAACTGGGTATCTCACGCAATACTGCCAAAAAGTATATTAGCCTGTTCCATGAACACCAACTTACATATGATGAGCTTATAGAGCTGAGTGATGAAGATTTAGATGATTTATTCGAGACTCCGCCAACCGATATAAGGGATAAGGACAGTATCAAAAAACAACTTGAATCGCTGTTTCCTTACATATCCAAAGAACTAAAACGTGTTGGGGTCACCCGTTATCTTTTATGGGAAGAATACATAGATAAATATCCTTCAGGCTACCAATATTCCCGTTTTTGTCATCATTACAGGGAATGGTGTAAAAAGGTGAACCCTTCCATGCATATTGAACATAAGGCAGGGGATAAACTTTTTGTTGATTATACTGGGAAAAAGCTTCACATCATCGATAAAGAAACAGGAGAACAACAGGAAGTCGAGGTCTTCGTATCTATATTTGGCGCCAGTGGTATGACCTTCGTAGAAGCTACATGGACCCAAGGGAAAGAAGATTTTCTTGGAAGCCTTACCAAAGCCCTGCATTATTATGGAGGAGTTCCCGCAGCTATTGTTACCGATAAACCTACGTACAGCGGTAAAAAAGAGCCATAAGTACGAACCTGTCATCACTGATTCCCTTCTGGACTTTGCTTCCCACTATAGCACCACAATACTTCCTACGCGTACCTATCATCCCAAGGACAAAGCTTTGGTTGAGAATGCGGTACGTATTGTTTATACCCGCATTTTTGCTCCATTGCGTAAAGATCACTTCTTTAGCCTGGAAGCATTGAACAAAGCCATAGAAAACCTGCTGGAAGGATATAATGAAGCTCCCATGAAAAGAAAGAAGTATTCCAGGGCTGATGTTTTCCGTGAGGTCGAAAGACATGCGTTATCCCCACTACCAGCTATGGTGTACCAGCTCAAGCATTCTGTACGTGCCACTGTTCATAAGACCAGCCATGTATATTTAAGCAAAGACAAACATTATTATAGTGTTCCGTTCAGCTATATTGGTAAAAAAGTAAACATTATTTTTAGTAAAAACACGGTCGAGATCTACTATGACCAGCGCAGAATAGCATTCCATAACAGAATCCTGGCCAAATATCAGTATACGACCGTAAAAGAACATATGCCTTCATCTTATCAGTTTATGACTGAATGGAATCCATCCCGGTTTATCTCTTGGGGAAGGTCTGTCGGAGAATATTGTGAGCAGTACATCACCAAAATCCTGGAAAAGAAACAGCATCCCGAACAGTCCTATAAAACCTGTCTGGGGATACTCTCATTATCAAAAAAGATTGGCAACGTAAGACTTAACAATGCCTGTAAAAGAGCATTGGGATATGAAAAATATAGCCTTGCTATGATTAAAAGTATCCTGGAAAGAGGACTGGATAATCTCACCGATGACGATGCATTTTTTGAAGAAAAGAAGCTGCCTAAACACAAAAACATAAGGGGCGGAAAATACTATCAGTAATATCTACAATCATTAACAATTAAATCATTAATACAAAACCTATGAATCAGGCAACATTAGAAAAAATGAAACATTTAAAGCTCCACGGAATGCACAGGGCTTTTTCCACAACAATGGAAACAGGAAGTATCTCCTATAACCAATGATGAACTTATAGCCTACTTGATTGAATCCGAGTATGACGACAGGGAAAGCAGAAAGGTAGAGAGATTGATTACCACAGCTAAGTTCAGATACAGGGCATTTATAGAAGAGATTACTGCTTCTTCTTCCAGGAATATTGATAAGAATACTATTGGACGATTATCTTCCTGCGATTTTATCTCACAAAAACAGAATATTCTTATTACAGGAAGCACAGGAGTTGGAAAAAGTTTTATTGCAACTGCCATTGGCTACAAAGCCTGTACAATGGGATATAAAGTCATGTACTTCAGCATCAACAAGCTCTTCTCAAGGCTTAAGATGGCTAAGGCAGACGGATCTTATCTAAAAGAGATTGACCGAATAGAAAAGCAGGATCTTATTATCCTCGATGATTTTGGATTGCAATCGTTGGATAATCTCAAAAGACAGGATTTTATGGAAATAATTGAAGACAGGCACGGAAAGCGTTCCACTATTATTGCTTCGCAACTGCCTGTAAGTGCCTGGCATGAAGTCATTGCGGAACAAACAATAGCCGATGCGATACTTGATAGAATGGTTCACAACTCCCTGAGAATAGACCTTAAAGCAGAATCTATGAGAAGGAAAAAAGCTGATCAGAAAATCAGCTGAGAGTAAAGATTTATTTTATATTTTTAAACCATCTTTTAGACACATTTTTTGACTTCATTCTTAGTGGTCAATTTAATCAGAAATTAGGTGGTCAATATCACTGGAATTTACATCCAGACCACATATTTGCAGGCATTTCTGATCTGGTGAACCACACAGATCTGGGTTTGAGATTCAGGGAAAACAGAACGGATAGTTTGGGTAAATCCATTTAAGTTATCGGTAGCGGTGATGAGAATATCTTCCACGCCACGGGCTTTTAAATCGGTCAGAACACTCATCCAAAAGCTCGAACTTTCATTCTTACCGAGCCACATTCCCAGCACTTCTTTTTTCCCTTCACGATTTAACCCTACTGCCAAATAGATGGTCTTGTTAATGACCTTGGAGTTTTCACGAACTTTAAATACGATTCCATCCATCCAGACAATTAGATACAGATCTTCCAAAGGTCGGTTCTGCCAGCTAACGACCTCGGTGGCAACGGCATTGGTAATCCTGGAAATGGCGGAAGCTGATATTTCAAAATCGTACAGTTCTTTGACCTGCTCTTCGATATCGCTCACACTCATCCCTTTGGCGTAGAAGGAGATAATAATATTCTCCAAACCTTCGATGATGTTATGTCTTTTGGGTACCAGTACAGGTTCAAAACTGCTTGCCCTGTCTCTGGGGACTTTGATTTCACTCTCTCCAAAAGAGGATTTTATCTTTTTGGTCCCATGCCCGTTGCGATAGTTTCCTTCTTTGGTTTTTGCATGTTTTTCATTGTCCAGATGAGCATCGAGTTCTGCCTCCAGCATATGTTCAACGGCACGTTTGTGCATCTGTTTGAAAAAAGAGGTTAAATCTTCTCCATTTTTAAAGGACTTGTAGAAATCCTTGTTGTTTAATAAGTCTTCTTTGTCGATCATAACTATATAGGTTAAAAATAATAAAAAGTTATTTCCGAAAATTATTTTTGAGCTTAATGGGCTCAAAAATTTTTCAGAATAACTTTTTAACTTACACAGTTAGTGAAACACTACCTTATTTATCGAATTTTTATTTTATACAAATTATCCCTCTTAAATCCATGAATAAAATTCTCCGAATTATTTTATGAGTTTGTTAAATTTTCACAATCTGCAATCACAACATCAATACCCATTTCTATAAATAGGTTATATTGTTTCTCAGAAATACCTTTATCTGTTATCAAAGTATCCACCTCCGAGATTGAACATATTCTTCCGAATCCTCTTTTGTTGATTTTTGAAGAATCAGCAAGAATATATACCTGATCAGCTGAATTTACCATAATACTGTTCAAATGTGCTTCTGCCGCATTGGAGGTTGAAAGACCGAATTCCGGATCTATTCCATCAACACTTAGAAAAAGCTTGTTGCATGAAAACTGTTTTAAAATTGTTTCTGAAATAGAGCCTACAACAGACGCAGATGATTTCCTTACCTCACCCCCTAACTGGATAACTTCTACAGAAGGCATATTCCCCAATTCTATAGCAACTTTTAGAGAAGATGTAAGAACAGTAAGCTTTCTGAAATTAATCAATACTTTGGCAAATTCATGCAAAGTGGTTCCTGAAGCAATAATGATGAAATCATTATCTTCTACAAATGCTACTGCAGCTTTTGAAATACTTTCTTTTTGAGTTATCTGTACTAACTCTTTCTCATTAATATGTTTATCGAAAGCATAATTAGACTGTTTTCTTGCTCCACCATGAGTTCTATATAACAATCCTTTAGATTCCAGAAATTTCAAATCCTTTCGAATTGTAACTTCCGAAACATTCAGCAACTCAGAAATTTCATTCACTTTAATGAAAGTAGAACCATCAAAAAGGTTTATAATTTTTTCCTGTCTCTCATTTATAGCATTCATAATTAAGGAATTTATAGATAACAAATATGCAAAAAAAAAGCCAGTTGTACAACTTGCTATTCACAGCATTCAAGATTTCAATTCGAAATCAAAAAACATATTTGAAGTTTCGTTTTATTTCATAAATTTGTTAAGCAAAGCAATACGAAATAAATAATAATTAAAATCAGCAAAAATGAAACGAAAAAATCAAATATCAAAACTTACCGAAACCCAAAACTGGGACGTTATTGTTATTGGTGGTGGAGCAAGCGGGCTGGGAACTGCATTGGATTCAACATTGCGGGGATATAAAACTGTTTTATTTGAAATTAAAGATTTTGCAAAAGGAACATCCAGTCGCAGCACAAAGCTCGTGCATGGCGGAGTACGTTATCTTGCACAAGGAGATATAAAATTAGTGAAAGAAGCATTGAGGGAAAGAGGCCTCTTAGCTAAAAATGCAGCTCATCTTGTAAAAGACCAGTCTTTTGTGATCCCAAATTATTCTTGGTGGGGAGGACCTTTTTATTTCATAGGTCTTACAATATATGATTTTTTAGCAGGAAAGCTGAGTATTGGAAAAACAAAATACCTCAACAAAAAGAATGTCCTACAAAAGTTGCCTGCCATTAAAAGCTCAAACCTTGCCAGTGGAATACTTTATCATGACGGGCAGTTTGACGATTCCAGACTGGCAATAAATCTGGTACAATCAACTGTAGAGAACGGAGGTACTATGATTAACTATATGGGTGTTACGGGGCTATCAAAAGATAATAACGGACAATTGAATGGGGTAATTGTCAAAGATGAATTCACGGGTAAAACCTACCATGTCAAAGGAAAAGTAATCGTGAATGCCACAGGTGTATTTACAGATGACATTCTTAACATGAACAATACAAAGCATAAGAAAATGGTGGTTCCAAGCCAAGGAATTCATCTGGTACTAGACAAATCATTTTTCCCGGGAGAAGAAGCATTAATGATCCCTAAGACCAGCGATGGAAGGGTTTTGTTTGCAGTACCTTGGCACAACAAAGTTGTTGTAGGCACTACAGATACCTTGATTAAAGACACCAGCTTTGAGCCCCGCGCTCTGGAAAAAGAGATAGAATTTGTATTGGAAACCGCAAGAAACTACCTTGTAAAAGCACCAACCAGAAAAGACGTCCTGTCTGTTTTTGCAGGTTTAAGACCATTAGCCGCTCCCGAAAAAGAGGGACAAAGCACCAAGGAAGTATCCCGAAGCCATAAAATAATAATATCTGATTCAGGACTTGTGACCGTTATTGGCGGAAAATGGACCACATATAGAGAGATGGCGGAAGAAATTGTTGATGAAGCGTCAAAAGTTGCAGACCTGCCAGAAGTAAGTTGTAAAACGCATCATTTTTCTATTCACGGAAATATTCCAGCTTCTCACGCAGATCAGAGCGACCACCTTTACATCTATGGATCTGACATCCCTGAAATAAAAAAACTACAGCAAAGCGATGCTGCACTGAAACAAAAAATACATCCGAAATATGACGCTACTTATGCAGAAGTACTATGGGCAATAGAATGCGAAATGGCGGAAACCCTAGAGGATGTACTGGCCAGAAGAATCCGTTTCTTGTTTACGGATGCCCGTGCAGCCATTGATATTGCAGAAGATGTTGCCCAATTTATGGCGCAGAGATTAGGAAAATCCGAAGAATGGGCAGTACTGGAAACTAAAAATTTTATTGAGCTTGCAAAAGGCTACTTACTGGAAGATTATTCCCCAAAAAAAGAAACTCAAATTATCAATTAAACTTTAATAGAATCAAATTATGGCACCAGCGGAAAAACTAAACAAACTTATTTTGGCCCTTGACCAAGGGACAACCTCATCAAGAGCCATTCTTTTTAATCAAAATGGAGAAATTGAAGAATTATCGCAGAAATCATTCACCCAAATATTTCCAAAAGGAGGCTGGGTAGAGCACGACCCCAACGAAATATGGTCTTCACAGATATCCGTTGCGGCAGAAGTCATTGCAAAAGCAGGAGTATCAGGTAGAGAAATCGCAGCGATAGGTATTACAAACCAAAGAGAAACCACTGTTGTTTGGGATCGCGAAACATCAGAGCCTATCTACAATGCCATTGTCTGGCAAGACAGAAGAACAGCAAAATACTGTGATGAGCTGAAGCAAAAAGAAGGGTACATAGAAACTATCAAGGAAAAGACTGGACTAATCCTTGATGCCTATTTCTCAGGAACAAAATTGAAATGGATTCTTGATAATGTAGAGGGTGCAAGAGAAAAAGCGGAGCAGGGAAAACTTTGTTTCGGCACTATAGATACTTGGCTGGTTTGGAAATTGACCAGAGGAAAAATGTTCGTCACAGATGTAACCAATGCCTCCAGAACACTACTTCTTAACATCCATGCCCAGCAATGGGACGACGACCTGTTACAACTTTTCGATATTCCAAGAGCTATACTTCCTGAAGTTAAGCAAAGTTCCGAGATCTACGGAGAAACATCTACAACACTATTTGCATCAAAAATTCCTATTGCAGGTATTGCTGGCGATCAACAAGCTGCACTTTTCGGACAAATGTGCACCTCGGAAGGGATGGTGAAAAACACTTATGGAACAGGATGTTTTCTTCTGATGAATACAGGAGATAAAGCGGTTTATTCGAAAAATAACCTGCTGACCACTATCGCATGGAAAATCAATGGGAAAGTAACCTATGCACTTGAAGGCTCTGTTTTTGTCGGAGGCGCAGCAATACAATGGCTCAGAGACGGGCTAAAACTCATCAGAACAGCACCTGATATTAGTAATCTCGCCAATCTTGTAAAAGAAACAGAAGGTGTATATTTCGTTCCCGCCTTAACAGGTTTGGGCGCACCTTATTGGGATCCGTATGCTCGTGGCGCTATTGTGGGAATTACCCGAGGAACAACCGATGCGCATATCGCAAGAGCAACCTTGGAAGGTATCGCTTACCAGGTATATGATATTGTAAAAGCAATGGAAGCAGATTCCGGAATGCAGTCCATGGAACTGAGAGTCGATGGTGGTGCTACCGCATCTGACCTATTAATGCAAATACAAGCTGATTTGTTTGGTTTTTCTATTACAAGACCAAAAACATTGGAAACAACAGCTCTTGGAGCGGCATATCTTGCCGGACTTGCTGTTGGATTCTGGGATAATATTGACGATATCAAATCACAATGGAGCGTAGATAAAAAATTTGACCCTAAAATGGAGCGTGAAAAAGCGGACGAAATGATTAAAGGATGGCATAAGGCAGTAGGAAGATCCAAAAACTGGGAAGAATAAAAACAAAAATCTCCAACAAAACTGAGCTATTATTAAACAGCCCATTAAATAACTAAGAAAATTAAACTATTATATCATTATTTATTATGTCAACTATTTTTATTGCAGAGATGATGGGAACGATGTTCCTTATTCTCTTAGGAAACGGGGTCGTAGCCAATATCCTTCTCAAAAAAACAGGAGGTAATGGCGGAGGTATCATTTCCATTACAGCTGCCTGGGGATTTGCAGTATTCGCCGGAGGTTTAGTTGCTGTCAATCTAGGCAGTGCTGGAGAACTAAATCCAGCCACTGTAATTGCAGGCTGGATAAACGGAGCTTATACTACCAGCCAATTATTGCCTTACATCGGAGGCGAATTGACAGGAGCTATGCTAGGAGCATTTTTGGTATGGTTACTATATAAAGACCATTTTGATGAGACATCTGCAGAACCACACTCACAGCTTGCTTGTTTTTCTACATCCCCATCAATCAAGAACACTCCCCTCAATTTCTTTTCTGAAGTATTGGGAACATTTGTTTTGCTCTATGTTGCTATGAGTTTCCAAGGATCTGCCGTAAACTTGGGAAGCACAGGAAGATGGCCAATAACCACACTTATTTGGGCAATCGGATTATCGCTTGGAGGAACAACAGGATACGCCATCAATCCTGCAAGAGACCTCGGTCCGAGAATCATGCATGCCATTTTACCCATAAAAGGAAAAAGTTCCAGTAACTGGAGTTATGCCTGGATACCAATAATAGGACCTGTTATAGGAGCTTTAATATCAATTCTTATATTCAATCTATTACATTAAATCTATTCCATCAAATTTACCATGAAAAAAATATCAACATTGCTGACGAGCTTGTTTGCAATAACACTATTACTGGCACAGACATCTGAAGATGATGGGGCTTCTGCTGAAAATGACAACCTCCACCTTTCTGCGGGGATAAAAACAAACCATTTGTGGAGAGGACTTATTATTACGGACAAACCAATCGTTTCCGGACAACTGTGGTACGACCTCAACAAATCGAAAACATTACAGTTAGGAGTCTGGGGTGCATCTGCTATCTCCAATGACAGTGATGAAACCCATTACAAAGAAATTAATTATTATATCCAATATGCAGATAAAGGATTTTCTATAGGAATCTGGGATTTGTTCAACTCCAGGAATATCAATGAACTTATTGCATCAGACGATATTTTTAATTACTCTAAGGACAAAACAACGCATATCATTGATTTAAGAACATCTTATCAGTTTCCTGAAAAATTCCCTTTAAGAGTTGAAGCAGATGTCATGCTTTATGGAGGAGCCAATGCAGGAGAAGTAAAATTGAATGAAAATAGCGAATACGACAGCAACAAATATTCCACCTATATAGAGATAAGTTATCCATTGATTTCAAAAGGTTCTGTTAAGCTTAATGGATTTCTGGGTGGAGGTTTTGCTTTCAATCCCGGAAAAAGAAGTCTTGGACAAGGTACTTTTCTATATGGGAACGGCAAAAACGATTTCGATATTGTGAATATCGGATTATCTGCAAGTAAAAACATCAAAGTTTTTTCTGCCCATATTCCATTATCTTTTACCACTATGTGGAATCCTTCCAACAAATATGCAAGAATACAGTTTGCAACGACTTTATTTTGACAAATATTTTTCTTTAAGAAATTAATCCCCAAAAAGCTGTCCGAAATTCCGAACAGCTTTTATTTATTTTTAACCATTGTTTATTTTCAATAATCACAAATTATCTTAACAATAATCAAATCAAAAGCTTATGTCATCTCAATGATATTAAGATTAAAAAAAATTTAACATAAATAGTTGTTATTACAACTATTGTTTAATTAACTTTGTTCAATAATAATTTTTATATGAAAGCTGAAAAAATATTAACTGAACAAGATCGATACAATCTGCTTACCGGCAATGTACCTCTACTGTTCAACCGTTTTTTGGTTCAGCAATTCAAATTGAATAATATTAACTTGACCCGGGAACAATGGTCGGTGCTAGTACCTTTATGGAAACAACAGGGATGTTCACAGCAGGCAATAGCAGATTTTACCCACAGGGATAAACCCAGCATAACTAGACTTATTGATCAATTGGAAAAAGAAGGTTACGTAGAAAGAAGGTCCCACCCTACTGACAGAAGGCAAAATCTAATATATTTAACAAATAAAGGAAAGGAGATAGAGGAAAAAGTAATGTATATTGTGAACAATGTAACCGAAAGAGCAACCAGAGGACTTTCAGAAAATCAAATTATGGAGATAAAAAACTTCTTTCAGCATATTCAAAACAACATTCAAAACGAAATGGTATGAAAAAAATAAACTTAGCCATTACATTGATCCTATTCGGCACTATCATCAACGCACAGATTCTTGTAAGTAAGGATTTGGATTATGCTATCGGAAAGGCATTGCAAAAAAACACTGAAATAAGGAATCAAGATCTTGAATTACAAAAATTAGAATTAGAACGCAAAAGCATATTGGCCAAATATATCCCGAAGGTCGAGGCGTCAGGTTTATATTCTTACATCAGCAGTGATGCAAAATTAGATCTAGCTACCCTGAATTTACCCATCACAGGATATCCTGTTTTTGGGGGATCTTCCGATTTCAGCACAAATGCGAATATCCTTTATGGAGGTATTACCGCAAAAGCGGTATTGTTCAGTGGCGGACAAATCCTAAATGGAGCCAAGGCTCTCAAAGAAAAAAATACAGGCACAGCGTTTATGATGGAAAATCAGAAAGATGAGGTGATAAAAGATATCATAGGGAGCTTTGACCGTCTCAAACTTCTGGAAACCGCCGAAAAACTCATCGATAACAGCGAAAAAAGATTAAATAAGGAAAAAGAAAGAGTAGAAAGGGCGATATCCGAAGGGTTGGCAATTCCTTATGACCGCGATAAAATCAAACTCTCCACTCTGGAATTGGCTTCCAAACGTGCAGATGTTCAAAATAAAAGAAAACTTCTGATACTCAAGATAAAACAGTCCACCAATCTTTCAGAAGAAGAAATTCTTAAAACCAATCATCAGTTGGAGCCCATCATTATTTTGGACAGCCTGAGCACAGCCGAACGAAATGAGGTAAAAGCACTGGAATCTTTCAAAAAAGCCTCCGAATATGCCCTTAAAAAAGAAAAAGGAAGCCTTCTTCCCACAGTTGGGGCTTTTGCGGGATATAGCTATGCATCATTATATAATGCCAATACAAAAGTGCCGATTGAACAATTAAATACGACCGCCAATTTGAAACTAAATGAATTGACACTACATCCGAACTGGATGTTGGGCGTGGCCGTGAAATGGGAACTCTTCAGCGGATTTGAACGTAAACATAAAATAGACGAAGCCAAAATAGGACTCGCCCAGGTTGAAAATAAACTGGCTGACACCAAAGAAAAAGTAGACCTGGAATTGGAAAAAAACAAGGTAGAATACAATACCACGTTACATAAGGTAGATATTGCGATCCAAAGGGAAAAAATAGCACAAAATAATAATGAGATAGCATCAAAGCAATACAGATTAGGACTTATTAACGTCACTGAACGCCTGGGAGCGGAAAATGATATATACAAAGAATCCTTAAACAAAGTAGAAACCATGATTGAACAGCGGAATGCTGCTATTGAAGTTTACCGTGCATCGGGAAAATTATCAAACTTTATTAAAATCCAAAACTAAGCAAAATGAAAAAAATTATTTACATACTAAGCATTGCAGGCATTTTAGCTTCTTGTGAGAATAAACCGAAAGTATCACAAACCATCCAGGGAAAAACCGAGCGGGAAGAGATTGCAGTAGTAGGCAAAATAGCAGGCAGAATAGATAAAATTCTGATCAGCGAGGGAGCTCTTGTTAAAAAGGGAGATACATTGGCGATATTGGAAATCCCAGAAGTAGACGCAAAAAAATCACAGGCACAGGGAGCGGTAAAATCTGCTCAGGCACAATATGAGATGAGTGTACACGGTGCTACTGCCAATCAGTTGGCACAGCTCTATGCCAAGAAATCCGCTTTGGTAGAGCAATATGAGTTTGCAAAAAAATCCCTGGCAAGAATGAACGCAATGGTAAAGGATTCATTGGTTCCGCAACAGCAATATGATGAAGTATTCGCAAAGTATCAGGGAGCCAAATCACAAATGATAGCCGTAGATGCAGAAATTGCCGATGTTAAAAACGGGGTCCGCATAGAACAGCAAACAATGGCGTTGGGACAAAAAGACCGTGCTCAAGGAGCTTTGGAAGAAGTACAGGTTGCCGAAAAAGAAAGGTATATCATTGCACCACAGGATATGAAAATAGAATCGATCACATTGAAGCTGGGGGAACTGGCACTACCAGGATATACGCTTTTCAAAGGTTCTCTTAATAATTCCATATATTTCCGCTTTACTATTCCTGAAAGCCAATTGGCAAATTATGCACAAGGAAAAGAAATCAATGTGCATATACCTTACAAAAATCGGGATATCAAAGGGAAAATCAGAAATATAAAACAAATAGGCGCCTATGCTAATATTGCTACAGCATATCCTGATTATGAAGTGCAGGACGCTTTGTATGAAATATTGATAGACCCTATTAACATCCAACAAGCAAACGATATCCTAAGCAAAACAACAGTAACGCTAAAACCTTAATAATGAAAACATTTCTCAATCTGATCAAACGGGAGTTCGGTTTGTTCTGGAGCAACAAGGTTCTCAGAATTTTGTTTATTGGGGCTCCTTTGATGTACGGTGTTTTGTTGGGATATGTTTACAGCAAAGGGAAAGTGACAGATTTACCAATCATCGTGGTAGATTATGACCAAAGCTCACTCAGCCGGAAAGCAATCGAAATGATGAATGACAACGAAGTTTTGTCTGTTGCAAGGCTGCAGTTTGACGAGACAAACCTCAATCGTTTGATGATTGAGAAAGATGCAACCTGCGTCGTTATTATCCCAAAAGATTTTGAGAAAGATGTGCTGACAAAACGTTATCCTGAAGTCACTACCATAATCAATACAGCAAATGTATTGACCGCAAATTATTCTTCATCAGCACTTCAGCTGGTCTTAGGAACCCTCAAAGCAGGAACACAGGTCGAAACCTTACGTAAACAAGGAGTTCCGGAAAATTTGCTAATGAGTCAGTATGAGCTATTTAAAACCACGTTTATAAAAAAGAACAACAGAAGCACCAACTATATGTATTTTTTGTGGCCTGGTGTTTTGGCTACTGTGCTTCAGCAGGTATTGTTATTGGGGCTTGCTCTTTCTTTTGCTTCCGAGTTTGAAAACGGCACTTTCAAATATCTGGTACAAAAAAGCCGTTCTGCATTTATGCTGATATTGGTTAAAATCGTGCCTTATCTCATAATGAGCTTCGGGATATGGCTGATGTACTGGGGTTTTACCAAGTGGTTCAGAATTCCTTTTTATGAAAACATTTTTCCGCTTACTCTAATAGCGGGTGTTTTTGTAATCTCGGTCTGCTTTATAGGAATTTTGGTAAGTATCCTTGTCCCGAACCAACTGAAAGCTACGGAAATCCTTATGGTTATTGCCACACCCAGCTTTATCCTGTCAGGATTTACCTGGCCGCTCAGCCAAATGCCAGTTTGGGTTCAGCACATTGCAAATATCATCCCGCTTACACATTTCTTGCCTGCCTTTAGAATACTTATCATAGAAAAAGGCGCTGTAGACCTCACCTATCCTTATGTTATAAAAATGATAATCATAGGAACAGTAAGCGCCATTGCCAGCTATAGCGTTTTATGGTACAAAGTCCGAAAAATTAAAAAGGATAAACTGTAGTGAGCTAAATCATAAGCTAAAAATTATATATGCCCATATAAATCCATTAAATAAGAAACCATGAAAGCTTACGAAAGTATTAAAGAAATATTATCTTTTTATCAGGTACACTGTGATGAACCTTACTATATATCTTCAGGAAAACTCATTTTTGAATTCCCAAAAAGACTGTTCCGCATGGATTTTTATGCATTCTGCATCTGTGTTTCCGGTAGTATTGATTTAGAAATTGATAATCACCATTACAATATATCCCAAAACGGATTCCTGATATCTGCTCCGTCAACAATTATAAAATTTGTAAATACCAGCAAAGATTTCCGCATGAAGGTTCTATTCTTTGAAAAGAATTTCCTGCTTAAGAACATTTCTAATCCATTTTTTATCGAGAATCTGTCTCTATTCAATAAAACTACCTTTAATGTAGTTATTTCCAACGAAGCAAGTAGTAAACACTTAATCAATTTGTTGGAATATCTTCAGCAGCAGACCACGAGGAATGGTCGTTTTACAGAAGATATTCTTCGTACTATTATTATTAATATTTTGTTGGAAGTTGCAGTCCTAATTGATGAAGACAGAAAAGACAACGCATATCTAACTCCAAAAGATAATAATAATATTTTTTTTAAATTCAACGAATTGGTAAAAGAAAATATTTTGCAGCATAAGGACGTACAATACTATGCAGACAAGCTATTCATTACCAACAAATATCTTATTCTGATTGTAAAAAAAGCTACTGGCAAAACTCCACATCAGATTATTGATGAGGCCTTATTAAAAGAAGCATGCGTTCTGCTCGGCTATCCAGAAAAAAATATCTCTCAGATTGCATTTGAAACAGGCTTTAATTCTACCTCTGCATTCGGTCGTTTTTTTAAAAAGCATGCGTCAATATCGCCCCAAAGGTACCGAAGACAACAGCATTTTTAAAAAAGAAATTCCGTATATGATTTTCGAATTTAGGGATACTAAGGAATTAAGGTATATCAATACCTTTATCATATAAAAATAACCTAAAAAAAATATCATATGAGCAATTCGAACAAACATGCATATTTCATCGGAGGTGGATTGGCAAGTCTTGCCGGTGCCGTATATCTGTTAGAAGACGGAGACTTTAAAGGCGAAAACATTCACATCATTGAAGCCCTGCCGATTTTGGGTGGTAGCAACGATGGTGCGGGAACTAAAGAAAAAGGATTTATTTGTCGTGGCGGGCGTATGCTCAACGAAGAAACCTATGAAAACTTTTGGGAATTAACATCCCGTATTCCTTCTCTGGATGTCCCGAACATTTCCGTAAAAGACGAAATTCTGGCATTTGACCACGCGAATCCGACAAATGCAAAAGCGCGGTTGATTGACAAGAACGGAAACATTTTACCCGTAACGGATATGGGTTTCAACACTCAGGACCGGATGAAATTTGTGAAATTGTTTTTTGCCGATGAAAATGATTTAGACAACATTACCATTCGTGATTGGTTTGACGACCATTTTTTTACGACCAACTTCTGGTATATGTGGCAAACCACTTTCGCCTGGCAGGAATGGAGCAGCATTTTTGAATTTCAACGCTATATGAAACGTATGCTGTTGGAATTTTCAAGAATCGAAACACTCGAAGGGGTTACCAGAACACCATACAACCAATATGAATCCGTTATCTTACCGGTGAAGGCATTTTTGGATCAGCACAAAGTGGACTTTTCATTAAGAAAAACCGTTACCGATTTGGATTTTGCCGATGATGATGGCATTACCGTAACGGGAATAGAATGCATCAATGCAGAAGGAAAAACAGAGAAAATAACTGTGAAGGAAGGCGATTTGGTATTCTTTACCAACGGATGTATTACAGACAATTCTAATAACGGCGATTATAATACGCCTGCAAAATATTTGCCGTTAAATCCGCCAAGTTTTGCACTATGGCGTAAAATTGCCAACAAGAAACCCGGCAAATTGGGTAACCCAGACCCGTTCTTTACAAAACCGGACGAGACAAAATGGTATTCTTTCACACCAACATTCAAAGGAAATAAATTTCTGAAACTTATTGAAGAATACACTGGCAACAAGCCGGGCAGCGGAGCTTTGATGACATTTAAAGATTCATCGTGGCGAATGTCAATTGTGGTGGCTGCACAACCGCATTTCAAAGCGCAAGGCGATGATACTACCATTCTTTGGGGCTACGGATTATATCCAGATGCAGTGGGAGATTATGTGAAAAAGCCGATGATTGATTGCACGGGTGAAGAAATTTTGACAGAGTTGATTCATCATTTGCATTTTGAAAAACACGAACAGGAAATAAAAGATAGCGTTATCAATGTTATTCCGTGTATGATGCCTTACATCGATGCGTTGTTTCAACCAAGAGCTAAAAAAGACCGCCCTGCAGTTGTTCCTGAAGGCAGCACCAACCTAGCAATGATTAGTCAGTTTGTAGAAATACCGGAAGATATGGTATTCACAGAAGAATATTCGGTTCGTGCAGCACGCATCGCGGTATATACCCTACTCGGTCTCGATAAAAAAGTAACTCCAGTAACGGAACACTGGAAAAAACCAGACGTGTTGGCAAAAGCCATCCATACCTCTTACAGAAATTAAAAATAAAAAAAGAGCTGCCTTTACACTTTATCGAAGTTCTTTATTGCTAAAGGCATATCTCTCTTTAATCTATAAAAGATTGTCTATAATAACCAATTTATCTAACTTTATTCTGCTCTTGCTTTTGTCAAGGGCAGAATATTTATTTTTAAACAAAACCAACCGACTCTATGGCAAAACAAACATCAGGATATATAAACAGGAAGAAAATTGCCAACTCAGGTACGCACAATCTTTTTTATGAATTATTCGAACCAATAAATGAACCTCCAAAGGCTACACTCCTTATACTACACGGGATGCAGGAGCATAGCGGTCGTTATAAAAATTTTGCGGAATATCTGGCGAAGAACGGTTTTGCAGTTCTATTATATGACCATCTCGGACACGGAAAAACGGCGGAAAATCGGGAAGAACTTGGCTATTTTCAAAAAGAAAATCCCAAGCAGCAACTGATAGACGATGCCGCAACGATGGCAGCATTTTTAGAAAACAACTACCCTAACATTTCTCACTTTTTACTGGGGCATTCTATGGGGTCTTTCATTGCAAGATGCTTACTTCAGAATCAGAAAGATGTTTTTAAAGGAGCGGTCATCGTAGGAACGGGCGGAAAAATCAACGGAATCGGTTTGGCTAAATTTTTCCTGTCCATCAACAATATTATTACTCCAAAACACCGGAGCAAATTCATCAACAGAACTTTTTCAAAAATTATTAATCAACATTTTAAAGGCGAGAAAGATGGCGACCTTACCAGTTGGCTGAGCCTCAGCAAATCCAACCGGGAATCATTTTGCAGGGACAGCCTATGCGGAGTACCTTTTACCAATAATGGTTTTTACGCATTAGTTTCTCTAAATCAACAGGCAACGGAAAGAAAATGGGCAGAAAGAATACCAAAAGAATTTCCCTTTCTTTTTGTAAGCGGAGCTGATGATCCGATAGGAGACTTCGGAAAAGGTGTGGAAAAAACGGTAGCGCAAATGCAAGAAGATGGTTTTACAGATGTTAAAACAAAAATCTATCTTGACATGCGGCACGAAATACTTAATGAGGATATTAAAGAATATGTATATGAAGATATAAGGGATTGGCTCAATAAAAAAATACAGCAATTGGAAAAGTAGACTAAAAATATTTTAATTTTAAAAAATAATTTATTAATGATTAAAATACGTAGTTTTTTACAGGAAACAGGCAATATCGCGCAGTTTACCAAAAATTACTTTTTATTAGGCTTCCGCCCGCCATATGAAATAAAGGAACTGCTTGCACAATGCTATCTCATAGGTTACAAATCTTTGGGGCTTATTTCCATGACAGGCTTTATTATCGGTTTGGTCCTTACGATGCAGTTGCGGCCAAGCCTCGTACGCTATGGTGTGGAATCCCAGCTGCCTGTAATGGTAGGTATCGCCATAATCCGTGAAATAGCACCTGTAATCGCCGCTCTCATCTTTGCAGGTAAAATTGCAAGTAGCATCGGGGCAGAGCTGGGCTCTATGCGGGTTACCGAACAGATAGATGCGATGGAAGTAAGCGGTACGCACCCTTTTAAATACCTTGTTGCCACACGTGTCCTGGCGACAACATTTATGCTCCCCGTACTTATCATTCTGGCGGATGCCATTTCACTATATGGTGCCTGGATAGGTGTTAACATTGGCGGGACGACAAGCCTGTCGCTTTTCTATTCACAGGTTTTTGACTCCTTGGATTTCAGTGACATCATCCCTGCTTTCATCAAAAGCTTTTTTTTCGGTTTTGCAGTGGGAATCGTGGGTGCCTATAAAGGCTATAATGCAGTAAAAGGAACACGGGGCGTGGGGAACGCCGCCAATTCAGCGGTCGTACTCTCCTCTATCCTTATCTTCGTCTTGGACCTGATTGCGGTACAGATAACAGGCATTCTCGGGTATAATTAAATCATCATTATGGCGGAAACAAAAACAGCAGCAAACTACAATAATGACAATGGACCGGCCATCGTCATTGAAGATATTTATAAAAGCTTTGGTGAAAAAAAAGTGCTTAATGGTTTTAACCTAACGGTCAATAAGAACGAAAATGTTGTAGTTCTCGGAAAATCAGGCACGGGAAAATCTGTTCTTATCAAATGTATCGTCAGGCTTTTAACACCAGATAGCGGTAGGATAATGATTTCCGGACAGGATATTGTGCAATTGGAAAATCAAGAGCTGGATAAGGCACGCTCAAAAATAGGTTTTCTTTTTCAGGGAAATGCCATCTATGATTCTATGACCATCCGCGAAAATCTGGAATTCCCTTTAAGAAGACGGTGGTTCCGGCTGAAGCAGGATGAAATTGACGCACGGGTTGAAGAAGCACTCGATAGTGTGGGGCTTAAACATACCGTAGACCTTATGCCATCCGAATTGTCGGGAGGGATGCTGAAAAGAATAGCTCTGGCACGTACTGTCATCCTTAAGCCGGAAATCATCCTTTATGATGAACCTACCACCGGACTCGATACGGTAACAGCAAAAGAAATTGACAGCCTCATAATGGATATACATAAAAAATACAAAACATCATCTATAATTATCTCACACGATATGAACTGTGTGAAAAATACGGCCGACAGAGTAGTCTTGCTGCTTGACGGAAAATGCTACGCACAAGGTACTTATCAGGAATTTGAAAGTTCTGATGACGAAAATATTAAACAATTTTTTGATTAAAATATGAATAAAAATAATATCAAGCTCGGCTTATTTGTAATTTCGGGGTTTATACTTATGATGGCTGTTTTCTTTTACATCGGCAGCGGTTCAGGCATTTTTACCAGCAAATTTGAGCTCAGGGCAAGATTCAAAAACTCCAATGGACTCAGAGAAGGAAGCAATGTGCTATTTTCAGGGATGCAGGCAGGTTCTGTAAAGTCAGTAAAATTGTCCGGAAGGGATGATATAGAGGTCATTATGCTTATAGACAAAGATATTGCAAAGCATATAGACAATAATGCCAAAGCCTCGATTGGAACAGAAGGCATTATCGGCAATGCGGTGGTCAATATTTTGCCTTACGGTAGGCCGGGCAGACCAGTGCAGGAAAAAGAATATCTCACGGCAGATACCAAACCGGGTGTGGATGAAATACTCAACACGCTATCGGCAAGCAACAACAATATACAGGATATATCCAAATCTCTTAAAAACACTGTGCATAAAATTGACAGCAGCCAGATTTTAAAATTAATTAATGACAAGGCGTTTGCCGAAAACTTAAAATTATCCATCCTGAAAATACGCCAAAGCACGGAAAATATAGAAAACCTGAGCAGTACTGCAGAAGCCATCATTACGTCTACACGCCAAGGAAAAGGAGCAACGGGGCTTCTCCTTGCCAACAA
The DNA here is from genome assembly GCA_003248755.1 of Chryseobacterium sp. Lineage (GTDB taxonomy): Bacteria > Bacteroidota > Bacteroidia > Flavobacteriales > Weeksellaceae > Epilithonimonas. The sequence goes on from QFQW01000010.1 coordinate 23,831, forward strand.
AGATTTTGAGTCCCAGCTTAAGCAGACTTTCAATAACGTCAATGCCGCCAGCAATAATCTTAATACAGTAAGCAATGAACTTATCATAGTTGGTAAAAACCTGCAGGCATTCAGTAAAAATATAGAAAATGGAAAAGGACCGATAAATGCCCTTATCACTGATACCGTTCTTACAAAAAACATCAATAACAGCCTTTACAATATCGAAAAGGGAACCGAAGGCTTCAACCAGAATATGGAGGCTCTGAAGCATAATTTTCTCTTCAGAGGTTACTTCCGCAAGCAGGAAAAAAAGAAAAAGGAAGCCGAAAAACAGAATCTCCAAAGATAATATTATTGGAATATCAGCATATACAATTAGAATTTTGGGATATATAAAGTGAAAGCAATATGTGTAACTTTATTAAATAAAAACAAGGTTATTTTATCATATATTATAAACTAAAAAATTCTAATTATGTATTACAGTAATGGAAATTACGAAGCATTTGCCCGCCCGAAAAAACCGGCAAATATTGAACAGAAATCTGCCGTTCTTATCGGTTCGGGATTAGCTTCATTGGCTGCTGCAGCTTTTTTGATACGCGATGCGCAAATGGAAGGAAACAAAATCCGTATTCTGGAAGAATTAGCTTTACCCGGTGGCAGTATGGACGGCATCTGGAATGAGCAGAAAGGCTACATCATACGAGGCGGACGGGAAATGGAAACACATTTCGAAACCCTTTGGGATTTGTTCCGCTCGATACCCTCATTAGAAACGGAAGGCGTTTCCGTACTGGACGAATATTATTGGCTCAATAAAGAAGACCCTAGCTTTTCCCACGCCCGTGTTATCGAAAACCGTGGAGAAAGACTGCCCACGGATGGTAAGCTTACCCTGTCCCAGAAAGCCATCCACGAACTTATAGCGCTGGTTCTTCTTCCTGAAGAAAAACTACAGGATGTACAGATAGACCAGGTATTTACAGAAGAATTTTTCCAATCCAACTTTTGGACATACTGGGCTACGATGTTCGCATTCGAACCTTGGGCAAGTGCGATGGAAATGCGCCGATATGTTCTTCGTTTCATCCATCACGTTGGCAGCGTAGCAGATATGTCCTCATTACGCTTCACGAAATACAACCAATATGAATCACTGATTCGTCCGTTGGTAAGCTACCTTGAGTCCCACGGTGTTACCTTCCAGTATGATAGCCAGGTTCAGAACATACTTGTAGAAAATGAAAACGGCAAAAAAGTAGCGAAGAAAATCGAATATATTAAGGATGGCAATGCAGAAAGCATCAGCCTGACCGAAAACGACCTGGTGTTTGTTACCAACGGCTCCATTACCGAAAGCAGTACATACGGTGACAATCATAACCCTGCTCCTGTTGCTGACGGCATTGGCGGAAGTTGGCAACTTTGGCAGAATCTGGCAGACCAGGATGATGCCTTTGGAAAACCCGAAAAGTTCTACAAAAACATTCCCGAAGCCAACTGGGTAATCTCCGGAAGCATTACCTTCTTCGACGAAAAAGTGATTCCGTATATAGAAAAAATAACAAAAAAAGACCCAAGAAGCGGTTCTATAGTGACTAGCGGACCTGTCACAATAAACGATTCTAACTGGTGGTATGGCTTTTCCATCAGCAGACAGCCCCACTTCAAGGCTCAGAAAAAAAATGAAGTAATTGTTTGGGTTTATGGGTTGTATTCTCATAAACCAGGAAATTATATCCAAAAGAAAATTACGGAAGCCACGGGGATAGAGCTTTGCAAAGAATTTTTATACCATATTGGTGTTCCTGAAAATGAAATTGCAGAAATTGCACAAGCTGCCAACAGCATCCCTTGCCGTATGCCTTATATCACATCTTACTTTATGCCTCGTGCATTGGGAGACCGCCCATTGGTGGTTCCAGAGGGTTCTGTGAACCTTGCTTTTATCGGTAATTTTGCCGAAACTGGAAAAGACACCGTATTCACGACCGAATATTCCGTGCGTACAGCAATGGAGGCAGTTTACACCCTTTTGGATGTAGACAGAGGTGTCCCAGAAGTTTTTGCTTCTTCATATGACATCAGGGTACTGCTGAAATCCATCTATCACCTTAATGACAATAAAAACCTAAATGAAATTGAATTTCCTTGGTTGATTTCAATCCTTGAAAAATATGGTGTCAAGAAAATAGAAGGTACTTATGTTGAAGAGATTTTAAAAGAAGCTAAGTTGTTATAAGAGGTTGTTTTATACTTGAAAAACTCAGGATTTTAAAAATCCTGAGTTTTTTATGGTATTTATATTTATGGCTTCTTTCACTGTTTTCGATGAGAATTCAGGATACTTTAAGCTTTCAAAAAATCCTTGCTTTGCCATTCCGGATTAGGATATTTGTAAAAACCTTCGCCGGATTGCTGACCAAGTTTTCCTTTGTCGATAAGTTCGGCTTTTAGCTTTTCTGCTATTTTCTGTGTTAGTTCTCCCGGGATTTCTTTTAAGATGTTGTAATTGGTGTTCATCCCATTCAAATCTAAAATAGCCATTGGTCCAAAAGGAGCACCTGTTGCTATTCTCCAGGTTTTATCAATGGTTGCAGGATCGGCAACGTCATTCGCCCACAGTGCAAGGCCAGCCACCAAAAGCGGAATTAACAAAGAATCGAGAACGTAGCCCGATTTTTCCTTCTTCAGTTCCACGGGCAGCATAGCAATGGATTTTGCAAACTCTACAATCTCGTTATAAACCATTGGGTCGGTTTGATCAGAACCCATTATTTCTGCCGTATTACGAACCATTATATGATTGGCAAAATGTAGATGGATGAATTTTTCCGGACGATCGGTAAATGTGCTTAATCTGCTCGGCAAAAGTGTGGATGAGTTGCTCGCAAAAATGGTTTTTTCCGGCGCGTGCTCAGAAGCTTTTTCCCAGAAATCTTTTTTGATATCGATGCTTTCCGGTACGGCTTCTATCAATAAATCAGCATCTTGTAAAGAAGCTTTCAAATCTGTCGAATAAGTGAGATTATTTTTGGTATTTTCGATTTTTTCTTCATCAGCTTTCAGATAGTTCTTATATTCTTCAGCCAAGACATCAAAACGGTTTTTTGCCTTATTTAAAGCTTCATCATTAACATCATAAACCGTGACTTCATAGCCGAAATAAGCGCACTGCACCGCAATCTGAAAACCGAGAACGCCACTTCCAGCCACCACAACATTTTTAATACTGATTTTAGTTAAATCGGCTTCCGGCACTTTCAAAAAATCTGGACTTTGCCACGAAGGATTTGGATATTTGTAAAAGCCTTCGCCAGTAGAAATTCCCAGTTTATTTTGGTCAATGAAGGTTGATTTAAGTTTATTCAGCACAATCTTATCATCTGTTTTGCCCTTTTCTACTTGCAGTTTGTAAATGTTGTATGGTGTCGTCAATCCGATAATATCATACAAAGCCATTGGTCCGTAAGGCGAACCAGTTCCCAGCATCCAGGTTTTGTCTATGGTTTCTGGCGTAGCATAATCGCCAATCCAAAGCTGCATTCCGGCATTCAGAAATGGATTTAATAAAGAATTGAGCACATATCCTGGAACTTCTTTTTTTACCAAAACAGGCACCATCCCTATCGCCTTGGAAAAATCGACTATTTCCTCGGTTATTTTTTCGTCGGTTCCTGGATGTGGCATAATTTCCGCCGTATTTCGCAACCATATTTGATTGGCAAAATGCAGGTTAAGGTATTGAGCCGGCCTTCCTGTCACCTCAGCAAACTGACTTGGCAACAAGGTGGATGAATTACTTACAAAAATGGTTTTCTCCGGTGCAATTGCGGAGAGTTGTTTATAAAATTCCGTTTTTATTTTAATATCTTCTGGCACTGCTTCTATCAAAAGATCGGCATCTTTCACAGCAAATGCCAAATCGGATGAATAGTGCAGTCTTTCCCTGGCTTTTGTAATTTGTTCTTCGGTGGCGCCAAGATCCTTTTTATGACTTTCGGCCAAGCCCTCGAACTTTGCTTTCGCCTTTTCCAGCACCTCATCGCTGATATCGTAAACCGTGGTTTCAAATCCGTGAATTGCTGTTTGAAAAGCAATTTGGAATCCTAAAACACCACTTCCAGCTACCGTTACATTTTTTATTTTGCTCATAATTTTGGTTGATTTTTGGTAATAAACTTTACGGAACTAGGACTCAGCAATCTTCATTTTCAATTATAACTGATAAAACTCTGGACTGAATGCTTCCTCCAAATTCTTTGGTTCTTTACGTTTTTTCTGATTTAGCTCGTGTCTTGAGGTTGAAGATGTTACATACGCTGACTGCCGTGAACGCTGTAAATTCCCGATCGGTGAATTCTCTTCGATGGTTCTGAACGGTGTAAACGACAGATTTTCCATAATTTCAAAATTACCATCCTCAGGAACCGTTTGTTTTGGTATTGTGATTTTTGCCACCGTACGGAATGGTGATAATTCCTGTGACCATTCTTTTGTAAGGTCATTCACAGGCATTTCTTTCAGGTCTTTGCAAAGTTGTATTTGCAACTCAAACGTAAGGTCTTTTTGAGCTATTTCTTTGATAATTCCTTTTCTGTACGGCCATTCTGCGCTGTCTAGATCAATATTTTTTTCAGTGATGGCGTTCTTGGTCTGCTCAGTTGGGATCACTCTTACTTTGGCGATATAATCACCGTGGCGAACTGCTCCCATACTGTAAAATTCATAAAGAAAACTGTTGATGGAAGGGATTTTTTCAAAAGTTTTAAGAGCGCCCAATTCCTTCAAAGCCTCAAAATTTGGAAATGCTTTTTTATTTTCGGTGACCCAAAGTGTGGCAAATTCCAATTTTCCCAAGGCTCCCTTTTCAAAGAAATCATTTAGCTTTAAAAACAGCTTTGAAATGAAAACATAATGTTCTGCCGAGTTACAGAAAAACACGGGATTATTAATCAGGTTAAAATCAACATTGGGAGAATCTTCCTCTCCGGGAGATAATTTTTTGCCATCTATCCCAAAAATCTTTAAAGCAAATCCCTGTGCATTACCGCTCAGTTTATCGGGCAAAACTCTGGACGAACCATTGGACAGGCGAACTGCCGCCTGGTGTTTTCCGGGTTTCGCATAAATGCCCTGCGCCAGTTCTTCGGACAGATTATCCAAAATTTCCACCTCTGCTTTCAGCACTGCATAGCCATTGGCGTGCGCATCTCTGGTATGATGGGTCGCCCTGCTTAGGTTTGGCGTATTTTTGATGTATTCGCGGATATCGCTATTAATGGTAGTAATATATTCGTCGAAATTTTCGGGAATTTCTTCCACTTCGTAACTATACTTGATGTAATCTTCCATAGTGCTTTTTTTATTTTAATTCGCTAATCCATTTTAAAGCAGAAATGCTTGGTATAAAACAATATTCGCCGCCTTTCACAATGTTGTAGGTCTGCAAACCACGGTATCTTTTGATGAGGGGTTCTCCCGGTGCAGAAAACAGTGCGTCTTCGTCCTGGACACCGATCATAGGATCTTTTTCTGTTCCCAGATTTTGGGCGTTACCATCGTTTGCCCATTGTTTTTGCAGAAATTCCAGTGTTCCCATTGCATCGGCACTAATGCCAATAAAGTACTGTCCACGTTCCTTACCGTCATTTTTAGTTACCTCCGGCGGAACGATGTCGCCAAAAGTTACACTTTTTCTGATGATCCTGTGCAAACGTTCATCCTCCAAAACAAAAGATTTGGAATCTCTTGGGTTCATCCTGCGGATATGCGAACTGAACGGACACTTTTTACCGTACTCATCATTCTTGAAAGAAAAATCATTGTTCTTTTGCATATCATCTCCTAGCGCTTTATCATCTTTTTCGGGAGCTAAAACCAAAGGTGCACCACTTCGCCAGCGACCTACCATTTTGGCAGCCAAGAGTTCTCCCTCTTCCGGTGAAGAAGAATTTTCCTTAATGAATTGATTAAATTCTGCTACCTGACTTTGGTACTTTCTGAAAACCATAAAAGAACCGTTCTTCCCTAAAACTTCAGGCTGTGGAAACGGCTTTATGGTGCCGGCTTCTCCAGGATAGCCCAGTATAAATTCGCCTGCTTTAAGCGGGCGGTCAAATCCAGGCGGAACTTCTATCCCACTGCCTTCAATTTCCGGGTTGCTAATACCATCTCTGAATCCGAACACATTTTTAACCTCTTCAGATACGCTGAAATTGTGACTCAAGATTACTTCTATGCCTCTATTACCAGCCAATTTAGACCGAAATTCCTCCAGCTTGCTTTTCCACGCCTCTTCATTGTTGGCGATAATCGCCGCAGCGATGTGAATATGCGACCTTTTAAAAACCCTTTCCCAGTTTTTGGGGTCATTGACACCAATGTCATATAGAAAACGGGAGCGGTCTGCCATTCCTTCCTTGAAGGATTCGGGGAAAGTCTCAAGCGACTCTTTAGGCACGCCGATTTTTTCCAGACCTTTATAAGTGAACGTCAACGTAACCGATGCCCCTTCATTCTTATGCCAGTCTTCCGCAGAACTCACAATCGGCAAGAGTTTTTGGAGCATTTGTCTGGCTGCCACAGCATCTTTGATTTCAATGATTGCCACCGTTCCGAAATACGGAATAGGGCGGCTTCTGAGAATTAAGGCCTGTATTTCGTTCAGCTCAATTTCTACTTTATTGGGATTAAAAATCCGCTTTAAAAATTCCAATGCCATAGGTTAGATTTTATTTGCTTCGTCAATTGCCTTATTCAGTCCTTTAATGATTTTATCATTTCTCCTTATATCATTCACCGTAAGATGCGGAACACCTACATACCAACCTGTCGCGGTAATCTGATGGTCTAGAATAAACTGTTTTACACTCGGGTTTTTTATGCCTGGCCAGCCTTCTACATTCCCAAAAATGATGTCCATCAGCTGCGGAATTTTTGTGGCGAAATCATCAATATAAGCATCCCAATCACCATCGTATGCCGTACAGAAAAGAATCTTGGTATCGTTATCAAACAAAACTATACGAAGGTCATGCAGGGTTCCTACTTTGGTTGCGCCTTTCAGATCCCCACCTGCAATTTCCATTATGGTTCTGAGATTTTCTGCACCTCCAGGTTTTAGGTCTGCCATCGCAGTTAACTCAGATACACGTCCGGATCTTAACCCTTTTTTTCCGGCAGATGTAGTGGAATGGTCATAACCATCATCGATACCTTCACTGAAATTCGCCTTTGCTAACTCGGCAGCCAATTTTACTTTGTCTATGAAACTCATAATTCAGATTTTTGATCAATACTAATTCACATTATTTTTCAAGATGAAACAATAATCTTAAAGAGTTTACTACAAATGTAAAGCCACAAACAGCCATAAAATATACCGAAATTCGTATATTATGTACTGAAACTCCCTAATCCGACCTATTTGCTTTAAAAGCTTCAATTGATAAAAGGAAATATCTTATCTTTAATCTTGTTGTAATTTTGAGAGAATAAAACCTATTTAACTATAAAAAATCAATCTTTATAATTGAGATTTCTCAATATTTACTCAATAGAACATTCAAAACAAAAACCTTCCTCAAAACAGGAAGATTGCAACAATTAAATTTAATTATAATGGATTTTTTGTAAGAATAGTTAAACGCAAAAATACAATGAAATTTGCCAATATTAAATTTTTAATGAAACTGTGCTGTTTCTGTCGAATCTCTCATGCATCTATTTTCATATCCGATATTTCCCTCCAGTATATCAATTTTCGTAAATCCAAAATTTTTCTGAATTCTAAATCGTCGGACCTTTTCTACCTTCTCTTTTTCAGCCTCCATCAATGTTTGTGACCGATTGTAATCCTCTTCATGGTAAGATACTCTCAAATATTTATCGTGAGTAATCGAAAGAAGTTGATTGGTTAAAGTTTCTGCAAAGGTTTTAGCATCGTTAATTTTTAAATAGTAGCCTTTCTTTTTGCATGCTTGAGTGTATTTTCAACTTTGACAGCGACCTCAGGAAAAACATAATAATCATTTAGCTTTTGAAAAAGCGAACCCAGAACTTCACTTTTTGCCTGTTCGCTAATCAATATTTTTGCCTGCTCATCCGATTGTTGAGCTTGTATATTTTGAGCAAATAATAAAAATATCAAAAAAAACAAGATAGTTATATTTCATATTAAAAGTGTCGTTTTGTTTTTTAGATCTATATACATTTACATAAAGTGTTGAGTATAAAATAAAACTTGACATTAAAGATTCATTTCTTATCAGCCTCAATATCGGTGTAGGTAAAAATGCTAGGTTTTTGTTGAAGCTTAACCTTCGTTTCGTTATCTTTTTCAAAGACACTACGATTTTAAGAATCATGAAACTAACAGTAAGTGTGACCTGTCATCAATTCATTTACAGCTTCTGTAGAAAAGAAATAATAGAAAGTAATTACAACCAATATGTCGGTTTATTTATATTTGAGTCATATAACCTTCAGAAAAAAAAATTTTTAGCCCAACGGGATTATACAAAGGTAACCGTAAAAATAGTAGTAATCGTAAAAACCATTAATATAGAAAAATAAAAGGCACTTTTACAGTGCCTTTTTACAATTATACTACTAATGAGAGTACAGTAGCTCCCATTCAAATGATTTTTCCAAACCAAGTCTCTTTTTTGATATTCCGTTATCCAGTCTTGTACCCTGTGGCATCTTACTTAAAATGTCTGACATTTCTTTATTTTGTGATCCTTCTTTCATATCTATAAATTCCTTCATAGTCATTTTGGGATAACTGCTTAGCTTAGGGGTAAAATTAATGGTTGGATCGACTGATAATTCCACTTTTTCAGCCTTCCATATATTGAAATTTTTATTGTCCTCTCTGATATCTAATATTACTCCTGGCAAGCCAAAGAATTTAAAAGGCCCTGCCGAATATGGTAATTCTTTGGTAAAATACGCTGTGACCTCCGATCCTCTAAAATTGGCGGTTGCCTTTATGCAATCATATCCAAGAATCTTTTTTGTTTTTGTTTCGTCGATCTTCCATACTGGTTTAGCAACATTATCATGAATAAAATACTTTGTATCTCTGTCTAAGCCTGTAAAAAAGAAATCTTTTGTTTTGCCGTTGTCTTTAAGTTTTGAAATAAAATAGTTTTTACTTACCGGCTTTCCTGTCTGCTTAACTGCCGAAGTAGTACCTCCCGAATTAAAATTAATAATAGAATCCTGAATGGATATAACATCATTATCTTTCACATAGAGGTCTTCGTACAAAGTCGCAATAGGTGATCTGACATGATAATATTTTACATGGACTTGCTGTGCAAGTCCATGTAAAAAAAACATTACGAAAAAAATCGTAAAAGCTATTTTTTTTAAATTCATAACTATTCAGCCGTAACAGTATAGCCTGCCTGCGATAAATTCCATTTGACAATAGTTTGAAATACTTGACAAGATGAAAGCGTTGGAGCATCAGTTACGAACCATTGAGAGCCTGTCCAGTTCCCTTCACTATCATAAAAATTAACGTTGACTCCGCAAAGCTGAAAAGAAGTTTTAGTTTTTTCAATTTTTTCAACTTGTTTCTCTGAAATTTTTAAGTCAGCTGTTTTGGCACTTACTAACCCAGCTACTCCGAAGGCAGCTAATAAAATTGCTTTTTTCATAATTATTTATTTTTTTGATCGATCAAAAGTATTGATGAAAAAGGCTTGAAAATTTATATTTTAATATTTTGAATTTATATAATTTTAAGATTTCTAGATATGGTTGAGTTCATGTAACATTTAAAGTTCAATTTTATCTGCGTTGTTTTAGTACTGGAGATAAGATAGATTTAGGATTATAGTTGCTATTAGAAAACCTATTGATAGGCTTTTAAGTAATTGTGGTATTACTATGACATTGAACCCTGTATCACTTATCTTAAAATATGTTTGTTCTTTTTTTCCTTATTATTAAACATTGATATAATAAATTCTCAAAAACAACACTAAAAAGTGAAGTGTTAAAAAATTTTTATAACTAATATAATTTTTCGTAAATTTCTTGCTATAAAAGATAAATATTCATTATAAACTTTGCTTTTTTGCAATATTTGATGAACATGAATTCATTATCAATAGATAATATAAAACACAAATGAAAAGTATCATTATTAACTTATTATGTCTTTTAGTATTTGTTTCTTGTGAGAAGACCAAGAATCTTAATGCTAATGAGATAAAGCTCACCCAAGAAATCAATTTAGACCAAGGAACTGCGGAAAAAATTAAAGGATTGTCAATGGGTGTTTTTGAAGTGGCAAAAGGGAATAAAGACAGGGAGATTCTTTTTGAGTATTTTCGAAATCTCAAAAATTACTCAAAAAATTTACCGGCGGCAATAATAATTAGGGCAAAAGCTGAAAATGCAGATCTAATTGTCAAAAAATTCGCACGGGAACTGAAAGATAAGAAATTGATTGTTTACAAATCCGCAGAAAATTACGGTAATGAAGATGATATAATTACTATTCTCCAATCTAATAATAAGTTGGAACCATTGCTCTTTGAAGCAACAAATGGCGTAAACTATGATATTGACACCCAAATGATAATCAATAAATTAAAAGATTGGGATTCCAAATACGGGATTGAGCTGGAGGCAGTCGGCCCTGATTTTGTTTCTGGGAAGTTTAAAAATAAACCCGCAAACATTCCGAAATTTGCAAAAGAAGTCTATGATTTTTGTCCTGACATCGTAGACCAAGGTGTTGGAAGTATAGAGGAATTGGAGAAATCACTTGCAGATTCTAATGAATTTTTCCTTTGGTGGGACTAGTGTGTATCATTTCAAAGCAACAATTAAAAGAATCCTCATATTTTATTCAAATCCGCAATTTTTAGTGTCGATAAGTATTATCTATTTTGAAATTAAGATTTAAAGTTCTAATTCTTTCCCTATAAATTCTCAAGTAATAAACAAAATGAAAAAAATTCATTACCTAATTTTCAGCTTTTTTGCACTTGGATGCAATTCAAAATTAGAAAACAGTAATTCCATCGCCGTAAAACCTACTATAAATATAAAAAAAAGAAAATCCAACGGGACAGAAATCGTTAATAAACTGGAAAAACTCAATTTCTTTAATCTGACAGAAAAGTCTGACCTTAATGATGAAAAAGAGGAATTAGCCCGAGCTTATAATGAGAATAATTTTTTTGAAGGTGCACTCCGAGGAGAGACACTGGAATTTCTGGATAACCGTTTTTATTTTATTGATAGTGAAGAACTCTTTAAAGTTGGAGGCTTGATAAATTACTTGAAAACTGTAAAACCTGTCTTTGAGAAACTGGGCTTGAAATTAAATTATTCCAATGAAAAAAGCTTTCAAAATGAAAAGCATTGGAGACATACAATAGAATTGAACAGCAGAGAATATATTGCTTTTGACAATAATTTTAGTAAGCAGGATTGGAACATTGCTTACGTCAGGTTTATCGAGATGTTGAACGAAGAATTAGAAATACAGAATAGTGAAGAAAGATTTTACCCTATATCATCCCAAAATGATGGAAGAATGGTATTGCTCACCAAAAAGCAATTCGAGTTCATAAAAGAAAATTATCCCAATGACAAGGAGCACCCTAAAGAATTGGCAGTTTGGAAAAAAGAAAATAATATACATTGATTAAGTGTCAGTTAACCATCGATAGGGACAAACACATTTCAGATTAGTTAACTGCATCATAATCGATAATTGGCACTTGACAACTAATAGTAGTTCGTACAGCACCAAATAATTATATAAAAAAAATACTTATTAAAATATTACTTATTTAATCTTAGCGAAATCTTCTCCAGATCATCAATAAAGTTTTTGATTGTTATTGCTTTAATAGGCTCACCCACCAATTTAGAATGCTTTTCGATCAAGATTGTTCTAAGAGAACTTATAAATTCGAACTCCGATCTATGATAATCCTCAATTTTTGCATTTGCAAAAGTCTTTTCAGGAAAATAACGATAATTAAAATAGCCATTTAAATTAAAGATTGACTCATTGTTTAATTTAAATATTACTTCCGAAAATTCTTCAGCTGAAATAGTTTTAAGAATTGATGTTCTTTCTAACAAATTACCTGTTGACCAGTCATATTTTTGAAATTTATCATACAACTGATCAACATTGTCATCACCTAAACCTAAAAGTGTGGCTTTTACAAAATCGGTTGCTGATTTCGATTGATTTTGTTTAATATGGTCTTTTAAAGATTTTAATATTTCTTGAAACTCAGACGTATGCTCCGACGCATAAGACTTTCTCCATGAACCCCTTAATAACAGGTGTACATCCGTAACATCCTTAAGCTCTTCGCAAGCAGCAAACAGTACTTTTGCTCTACTAATAATATTTGCTTTTGTGCTGCGATTGTATAATTCATTATCAATTAAATTCAATAATATACCTGAAATATGTAAGACTTCAGTAAAGTGTAAATTTCCCTCTTCAAAGAATTCTTTCTCAACTTTTGCTAAAATTTCTGTATAGACTCTATCCTCTAAAAATTTCCAATACCACAACTTTTCCCAATCTTTTTCCTCAGCCGGACGAAAAATTGAACAGTTATTTAGTTCAACTATCAACTCTTCATAATTACCGTGACTAATGAATCCAAGTAATTTCTCTGCCGTAAATAGCTTTGTGGAATGAAGCAAACTGTAAGATTTGATTGCCTCTTCATAGCTTTGGTAATCGTATTTTTTTTCATCTCCGATGAATAATTGCTGAAAATCCACAATATTCAAATTGCCGGTATTATACTCAATATGAAATATCAAATAATATCCCAATAAACTTCTCGTGAGTAGTTCATAATTTTCAGCATCTTTTTTAAGATCCTGGTCTAGCAGATTTAAAAGTCTTTCATAATTAAATAAAGCACGCTGCAGAACTCTCAGATTTTTAGCATTTGAAGCATTGAAAACACTAAATATTAATGCTTTATTTGCATTTAACACAGCTTGAGTTTCTGGTTTTAAAAGATTAATAAAATATTGAACTGCCTCCTCCGTGTTCGGTTTGATCTCAAACACTTGGCCAATTATTTTCTCCTTAAACGAAGCATAAGGGGTTAAATTTTTTTCCTCCTTATCTCTTTCAATGATTTTATCTTCATCAGAAATCAAAATAATTTTACATTTTGAATGCTCTACAAAATCATTAATAAATCCATATATTTCATCAACTGGAATTTTACACCTTTCAATATCGTCAAAAATGATAATCCTGTTACCTTTGATATTTTCGTTTTCTGCCTTAAAAATCGAAATCGGATCAAAATTTATATTTGCGCTTGCATCATCATTTCCATCTCCATCAATATCCAAATCAATTTTTAATGTCGATTTAATGAAACCTTTTAGGATCGCAGATGCTACTTTTACACCTTTTGAATGTAGAAAAGGATTAATTTTCTCTTTTAGTTTTAAAATAATTTCCTTCTTTTCACTAACGCCATTTAAAGAAACATAGATAGGATTGAGACCTACAAATTCGTCTGCAGCAATGTCCGGAGTACTCCATTTTTCAATTAATTTTTTTATAAAAAAAGTTTTACCAGCCCCCCAGCTGCCCTTTAGTAGTACAGCAAAATTGATATTATCTGAGTTAATATAATAATCTAGATATTCAATGATATGTTTATTGTCCATTTGTTTTTTTAAAGTTTAAAAACCGTGAGAGTTTACTATTTGCTTTTATTTTATATTCAAACTATTACTGCTTAAAAAGTAAATTACAATTCTAAATTCTCGAATTCTATCCAAAAGTTGATAAAGTCGGCAATGGTTAATAGTGAGTGTATATTTTGTCCATTACAATTTTTTAGATTTAACCCGTTCCAAATCGGGTATGGACAATTACTTACAGTGACATTAACCTGTGAATGCCCAAAAGAATTTCGGACTTGTCTCGCAAATTGGCATATGGAGTTTGCATTTTTAAGATCTCCATACTTATTTACTATAATAACCCATAGTGCATTATAAAAAAGGTTATTCATAATACGAAAATTTCGTATATTGTATTGACTACCAATCTAATACGACATGAATAACCTCAATGCAATTTACGATTTAATTTTAATTGAATTAAGAAAATTATCACTTAATGAGAATTTCTACTTTAAACCAGTAAAACCAAAACTCTCTGATTTAGAACTTATTGCGATTAATATTTCAGCTGAATATTTATCAATTGATTCTGAGCATCAATTGTTTAGATATATTGCGAATTCAAAACTTAATGGTATGATTGAAAGAAGTGTTTATAATCGCAGAAAAAGAAAATTATTTGAACCAATGGAAAAGGTTAGAAAACTAATGGTTGCAAAATTAATGATATTGAAAACACTTACATTGTAGATTCAATGCCTTTGGAAATTTGTAAAAATGCAAGAGCAAATCGTTCCAAAATTTGCAAAGAAAGTGAATATTCTTTTCCGAGTAAAGGTTTTTGTGCTTCTCAATCAAGTTATTACTATGGTTACAAATTACACGCTGTTTGTTCTGTATCAGGAGTTTTTCAAAGTTTTGACATTTCAACTGCCAGTGTTCACGATATTCATTTTATGCAAGACATTAAGTATCAGATGAGTAATTGTACTTTAATCGGTGATAGAGGATATTTATCGACTAAAGTTCAAACCGATTTGTTTAATTACGCCAACATACAACTGGACACACCAATGAGAATTAATCAAAAAAATTATCAAAAGCAGAAATATATTTTTAGAAAATCGAGAAAAAGAATTGAAACTTTATTTTCTCAACTTTGTGATCAATTCAAAATTAGAAACAATTATGCAAAGTCTTTTGAAGGCTTTAAAACAAGGGTTTTGAGCAAAATAACAGCTCTAACTTTTATTCAATTTGTTAATGTTTTTGTCTTTAAGAGAAAAATGAACAATATTAAAATTTCAATTGTTTGATAATGCACTATGGGTTATAATAGCTCTAGTATGTTCTTCCCACCATTTTATAAATTGCTTCTCCAACACACTTACAAATTGCTCATGTTCATATAAAATTGGAACCACAGTTTGATTTGCTTCAGGATTATGAACATTATATTGTTCATGCTGCTCCTGCCGCTGGATTTCATAATCTTTATGGCTGCTGAAGTCAATCAAATTGGCATTGCAGAAGACAGTTTTATCAGATATCTGGGCTAAAAGAGCAAAGATCCCATTATAAACTTTACCCGCAACAGAAAAAATTTCTTTGTTTACAATGTCACCTTGCTTTATAATAAATTTTAGATGATTATAGTAAGAAAATGTCGGCTTTATAAAAAGCTGTTCAATGGAATTATCGTTTGGTATTTTCATAGTTTTAGTTATTTCATAAATATACAAATATTACTTCACAGTCTAATGCTTTCCTAAAAAAGTCGAAATCTCATTTATACAATACGAATAAAGAATAACTTCAATAAGTTAATTCGGAAACATAGTAGACTTAAGTTTAACAAATCAATCGAGACAAACAGCATATACACTTACAAATCAATAATATATATTTTTAAATAAGCAAAAAAGTATTTAACTAAAGTAGGTCGTATAGTTGTACTTTAATTATAAACTTATGAAGATTAATATTTTATACAAAAAGAAAATGTATTTGGTAAAAGTTGATATATCAGGGTGTGACTATCGATTTTTTCTAAAAAATTCAGATGGGGAATACAGCTACTATTTTTTTACATTGCACAAGTATTCTTGCAGACTTAGTTGCCGTTTGCAACACTATAAAGAATTCAAAAAGTTAGTATTCAGAGAATGTACGATATGTAATTCACATAGCAAATGTGGAAGACATTTGCGAGGTTATATGACCGAAAATTGAATTTGTCTTAGAGCACTTTCTTATAGCAGCATTTTGTTTTGACGAGATGCTGCTTTAGTAGTTTTTTGTATTAATGTAAATTTACAGTCCCAATTTCTCTGACGAATTTTTATTGCTATAGCTCCTATGATATTGAAAATAATGTTTAGTTTTTGTCGTCTATGATTTCAATACAAATCAACACTCCTTCCGTATAACTGTATCCATATCCGAACCCATAGCTTCCACCCCCACTTACTTTTTCTGTATCAGATAAAAGCCGAGGTGAACTCGAAATACCTTGTGAACTATATTGATAATTGTAGCGACCTGATGTGATTGGAGAAATTGAGATAATTCTGACATTTTTAGAAGACCACTTTTCCATTTCGCTGTTTATATCATTAGACAATCGTTCTCCATCAATTTCCGAATCTGACCAACCAACAACTTTTTCAGATACGATTCTTTTTGTGATTGGCTTTTCAGCTCCTAACCAATTTCGTTTTGTTTCTCCGGTTGGAATATTTTCACTTACATTTTGCAGAATAGGCTTGAAATATGCTGGAATAAAAATGGTCTTTATCATTAGTTTTTTTAAAATTATGCTTAACTAAAATAAAACTACGGAATTATAGTTAAAAATCAAAAAGTTAAGTTCTTTTATTTAAGTAAAAAAAGTCCCCAACTCATCCGGGGACTAAAAACTAATAACCATGAAAACTCAATTATAGATGAGATTCAATACAAATATATATAACCTGTTTTATAACGGAAAATATTTAAGAAAATTTAAGATTACTATTGCGGATCATATTTTCGCGCCGAAAATTTGCATTATAAAATTACTTATTCTTTCAATGCGTTTTCAACTTCCTCTATAAGCTCTTGCTTATCAGGTAAAATTGTTACATATTTTGAAGCATATACATTATTTTCAAATCCTCCTAAGATATATTCTGCTGTGATATCGTCTTTTTCAGCGCACAGAATTATTCCTATTGGTGGATTATCATTGTCATCATTAATTTCTGTTTTGTAATAGTTTAAGTATGTATTTAATTGACCTCCGTCAGCAATGTTAAGTTTAGTTGTTTTAAGCTCAATCAGGATATACGATCGTAGAATCTTGTTGTAAAACACCATATCGACATAATAATGGTTATTATTGATAGTTATTCTTTGCTGGGAACCGACAAACATAAATCCACGACCTAATTCCAACAAAAAATCTTCGATATGCCTGATTAGTTTTGCTTCCAAATCTCTTTCTAAAATTGGCTTATTCTCAGGAATTCCAAGAAATTCAAAAACATACGGATTTTTTAAAATATCATCCGCATTTGTTATTTCTTGTCCTTTTCGAGCTAATTCTAGAACTTTTTCTTTATTCTTAGATCCTTTTGAAAGCAAAAGCCTTTCATATAAAGAACTATCAATTTGTCTTTTCAATTCCCGAATAGACCAGTTTGAATTTACGGTTTCTTTCTCATAGAAACTACGTTTTGCTTTATCTTCTATAATTAAAAGCTCACAAAAATGTGTCCAGGTTAAGTGTCCAGTCAGCGACTGGACATCCGGATATTCGGTATAAAGCTTTCTCATATTAAAAAGGTTGGAACGAGAAAATCCTTTTCCAATTTCCTTTGTAAGAAGTTTTGATAAATTCAAAATTATCTGCCTTGATGACTGATTATCTAAATTATTCTTCTGTTCTGTATCGACAATCTCTTTACCGATTCTCCAATAAGTAAAAATCAATTCCTGATTGACACGTTGAGATAAACTTTTTCTTGACGATAAGATTATAGATTTAATATTTTCAACTAAATCTCTATCAATAACCGTTAATTTATCTATATCACTCATACTACAAAAATAGCAAAATATTAAATCCTTCTAAATATAAAATTGTACGCCACTCAATCCTTTGGCCCATAAGTGCACATTTAATTCTCAATCCAATCAAACTTCTTGTTGGCTACTAAATTTGATTTTATTAATTTGTTTATTGAATGCTCAACCGTTAACAAGCCTCTAGTTGTTTCTCCGGTTCTTTGAATAGCTTCATACCCTGAACAAGAATGATAATGCCTAAATATATTGAAAATACTTTGCTTTCTTAATTGAAGTGACATTTTTATATTTTGCAGATCAGCAACATTTATGATGGTCAGCGGGTGAATTTTATGCAATTCATTTTCTATTTCAATATTTTCGGAGAGAAGCAAACTCTCAAATTTGCGCTTAAATGCCATTGAAGTATAACCGGAACTGAAAATAAAATCATTTACAATCAAAGTGGGATATAGATGAACTTTTCTACTAAAATCAAATAAAGGATCTTTTATATAATGTTTGTAGTTATGGAATTCTTTAATAGTCTTTTTCGCAAGCTGTATTAAGCCATAATCTTTGTAAAATTTTTCAAAGTCAATTTTGTCAAAATCCTCAAGCGTTTTAACGGTTTTATACCCATTAACTAAGGGAAGGTAATTACTTTTTGCTTCTGCCAGTATAATCTTGTTTTTTTCACGAATATAGTAATCGGCATATTCAATTTCATTTCTTCCATCCAGTTTAAATTTTAAGTCATTAGTATGTCTGAAAACTACTCTTGGGTTATCTCTGAAGGCTTCTGAAAAAATATTTTCAATAAAGGGTTCAAAAAATTTATCCCCGATGAAATTTCCCCAATCATTTCTATTACAAATATTAAAAGGTTTTAAATAATCAAACCAGAAATCATTGATGAATAAAGAGTATGTTTTTTCAAGCAATAATTTATTGTCAAGAATTAAATAAGTTATTAAATTTCTATTATATTCATCACTTGCTCTAAATAAAGGATTCTTCTTGATTTCCATAAAATCGAAAATTTTTAAATCTGTTTTCTCAATTTTTCCAGTTACATTTCGTTTACTAAAAGCATCAAGGATATCTACATATTCCCTATTGTCTGCTAAAATATTAATGTAACTAACATCCAACTTATTGTCGAAGCTTTTAAAGTAGGTATAAGCTAAAAATTTGAAGAACTCTATCAAGGATTCAATCTTGAAAGTCTTTTTCAGATAATCAGAAAAATGTTTACCAAAAAATTCATCTTTCTCAATTGTTGTAAGTAATGAAAATGACTTATAAAGGAAATTGACGGGGTTAAGGCTATGATAATATTGATTTTGGGGTAATTCTTTAAACATAAAAAACTCGAAAAATCTTTCACCGAGTTTTTCATAACCACTTGACCTGTATTCTTGGTCAAATACCAAAACATTGCTGTTTACACATAGCAGATATCGAAGAATTTGCTCCCTATTCTGAATTGTATACCGAGGTGTCTTCTCTGTAAAATTGTTAGAATTTAAAATTTCCTGCAAAGCATAGAGACAGGTTACCCGCGAAAATAGAACATAATTTTGCGGTGTTTTTAAATATTCATTTATAAAATCTAAACAATTTGAATCCTCTAGGTTATTATGATTATCCAAAAATAAAAATCTTAAGCAAGCTACTTGCGTTTCGCGCGAATCATCTATGTATGAGCTATAGACAGGATTTATTTTTGAATTTATAGCTACAACCGTAGCAATGAGTTCTTCTTTTGGAATTTCTGCGATTAAATCCAAAGGTTTACTAGGAAAGGGCTCCTCGTAAGCTTCTGAAAATTTTATTAGATGTCCGAACATGGTTATTATTTAGTAGTTTAGCTTTATAGTGATGTTGTGAAAATTTCTCTCCAGGAAATATCTATTCTATTTCGATATTTATATAATCAAATTCCAGTTTCAAATTCTGTTTTAAAAATTCAATGTACTTTTTATCACTATCGTTTGCCGGATATTGTCCAACCACAATATGTTTTTTTGGCCTTTCATCGCAGTCATTAAATGAATATAGTAAAACCTGTCCCAGAGCTTCTTTTATACATTCAGAAGCATAAGATGATGATTTTACTTCATAAAAAGTAATGTAGTCCTTTTGAATAAGTTTTATATCAACAAAATTTTCTTCAGGAAACACGTTTTTTTCACCATATTGAGCACATAGTAACTTATACAGTGCTTGCTGAATCTTACCATGTTTCTTTTGAGCAATAAAAGAACGGGCTACAGTAGTCCTAATATGTTCTTCCGTATTTATTTTGCTTGCGGCTTTCCTTGACCGTAATTTTTTTCTTAGATGATGTATCGCAACCGCAACATCGACGGCATTTTCAGTATTTCCGAACTGGTCATAAAGTTGCCTCATAAAAGAATATACATCCAGATTTACAGGCTTATTTTGCATCATCACATTTTGTATTTGTGAAATTGTTGTACGCCGATTTGTTTTCAGACCAAAATGTTCAGCTATTTTAATTAAAACATCATTCTTGAAAATTGGGATAAGCCTCTCATTAGAATATAAAAACGCAACCTTCCACTTAAACAGATCAGGCAAAACTAAATCATCAATTTGCTCAAATTTTCCAAGTTCAGACAGCTGAATAATTTTTATGATTTCATCTTGTACTTTTTTAAATGCTGCTCCCCTCTCCTCTCCGTAAGCTGCCAACCAAGAATATTCATCATCATTTTCGTAATTTTTAGGTCTTTTGGCCTGATCCTGTCTTTGATAAATACCAAATTTTATAGAAGTCATCCCCTTTATACTTCCTAGCATTCGTGTTTTAGTTTCTACCCACTGGCAGAAAGTGTCTTTATTTTTTAATCCAACATATTCTTGTAAAGACATACTTTTAATGTTTTCAATAGGCCACCGATTTAGAAATTGGTCAAGTAGCTCTCTTAATTCATCGATATTCATTTATCAGCTTTTATCTTCAATATACAAAAACATATTGATACAAAATTTTTCATTTTTTTAAAACTGCATTAGCCCTACTAATTTACTATTTGTTGTCCCAAACGTCCTGAGGGGCTATTGTGTTTTCATTTCCACGACAATATGAATGCTATTTCGAAAAAGTTTGTTATCTTTATGAAAATACAAATATGAAAACAATGAAAATCTACAGCATCTTGGCTACAATATGTATTATTTTACTATCCATCTGGATTGTTATTCTACACAAAAATCTGAAAGAGACCGAAGAAGTTCTACAACAATGTTCCGAAAGATATTATAAAGAAATCAGTGAAAAATAAATGGAAAAGGAATTATCTTTTTACGAATTTACTCAGCTCCCAAAGGAAGAACAATACAACTTGGCATTCACCCTCGGCGAGTTCATCAATACGTCAGAGAAAGGCAATGTTAGATTTGCATTGTATAAACTTTTCAATTTCTATGTCGAAGCAGTTTATGATTCCAAGGAAAACAAAATTATTACCCTAACTAGCTTTTTGAAGTCTGACTAAAGAAAATAAAAAATATTACACCTATCGATGCAATGCCTTACGTAGCTATCACTTCTCTTAGAATAAATATTTTATTTCTTAGCTATTTCATGATTCTTTATAGGCTTTCTTGACTAATACTCCTTTTCGATCTTTTTTAAATTTTAGCATCTTATTTTTGTCTTCAACTCTACTGAAAAATTCTGACAATGAAATCTCAAAATAATCGCAGATTGCAAATAATTTACTACAAGTAATATTATGGTCAGTAGAAGTATACCGCTCCAAAGCAAGATTTTTTCCATATTCAATAAAATATTCATTGTTAACATCTAACAATGCCTTGCCACTTTGTTTATAAAGGTCTTTAATTACTTCTGAAATTGCATCAGTTAATTCTGGAATTTTAGTTTGCTTTCTCATACTAACAAATGGAGTAATAAAAAACAACCTTAACAATTACACATATGTAAATTATTTTTATTATATTCGCATATTGAAACATCAAAATATTGATGTATTTTTGCGAAACTTTAAAAAAATATTAAAAGCATTCGCTTAGAATCTCGGATAGAAAAACTGGCACTTTTTAGCAACGAGACGATAAGCAGATTGCTCACGACCGCGCGGCGTGGGCTCTCTTATCTGTTGCAAGGTATGCCAGTACCCCTATCCAGTAAGTAGAGTTCCACGCCGTTTTTATTCTAATGCTGTCCGCCTACTCCACTATTTCTAAGCTGCTTTTACTATAAAGATTAGGCAGGTTACAATGGCAGCGCATCCATTGGGGCATTTTAGCTCACACCAATTTTCATTCATATTAAATTTCGACCTGTAGAGGCAGGGAGTTTTCTGCACTGGTAAGGCTTCCTCCAATACGGTCTTTAAAATCAAAAACTACTAAAAGACAGCTATTGAAAAACAAAAAAATAGATTTTGAGTCACGGTTCTGGTCTGGCAGTAAAACGAATTCAAGGATAAAACTTATTGAAAAATTCTTTCAATTCAACGACCTTGTTACTGCCAAAGAACTATTGAACCAAATTATGATTTATTCGGGCAAAAAGAAGTCTGTAATACCGGAAGATTCTTCGGCGATATTTCATTTTCATCAAGCTTTACGGTCTTTAGTTCGTGCTTGCTTTCTCCTATTGCAGAAAGAAAAAAGATGGAATATTTAGATTCTGTCCAGTTTCCTTTTTCGATGTATCCTCCAACGATTAGAATAACAGACAGAATTATTTGTAGAAAGATAGGTCCTTTTTTCATACAATTTTAGGGCTTGGATTAAGTTTTTTAATTGTCTCGGCGACAGTTTCAAAATCTAAAGCTTTATCCGGGAAACATTTTGCAACAGCTTCTGGCAATATTCTTAATCTTATATCTGAAAAAGAAAAAGAAAGTCCATTGTTCGATTCCTCTCCTGACAGGTTAGCCAATTCCTCTAACTGCTTATCTGTAATTTCAACACCAGCGAGAGAGGTTTTAAAAAGAAGCACTCTTTCCTCAAAGGTGGGACGCTCAAATTCTAAAATAATTGCCGCCCTTCTCACAATAGCTTCATCAAGAAAATGCAATCTGTTTGTCGACATAAACAATATTGCTCGCCCATTTAGTTCACGAATTTCATCAATTTTTTGAATTAATGTATTTACAGCTGCTTTTTCTTCCTGATGCATCTGCATGGTAGATCTTGTCGAAGCAATTGCATCAGCTTCGTCAATTAGTAAAAATGCTATTCGTTTCTTACCTGCTTGAGTTTTTAGTTCAGCAAATGCATCATTTACTAAATTCCCCATTTGACCATGAAGACCTTCTCCTCTAACTCTTGTACTCAGTTTTAGAAAAAAACCTTCCTTTTTTAATTCCCTAAGCATTCTGTCCGCAATGGCCTCGGCAGAAACAGTTTTGCCTGTTCCTGCGTCACCTGCCAATATAATTAATGGATATTTTTCTTTCAGTTGTGAAATTACTGGAAGTTCTGTTTTATGAAATTTTTTGCTCCACTCAACAAGACCTTCTTGATCCAGCAAGAGCTTTAAGTTCGAAAGTATCCTATTATATTTGTTTTCAAAACCAATTAAGTGTTTAGCTCTTTCGGCAATTTCTCTACTAGGAAGTTCTGTTATATTATCAAAAATTGTACTCATATTTATTTAAAATTCTTTTTTTGTAATTCATATCCATTACTTGCATACAACTGTGCATCTGACTGTTGCAGATGCGGAAAATTAGTATTAATATCTGTACTACCCCAACTGAGTTTTAATTCCTTTTGAAAATTTGTTTTCTCTTCAGAAGTTAGGTTCCTCCATTTCTGAGTATGAGATAATATAATTGATAGTGAAGTGTTATCAGTATCTGGCCAATCATTATTTTTCCCAGCGCGTTCGCTGTCGGTTGCATCACCTAAATCATTTACAATAAATTTAGCTGCTTTCACTGGCAAACCCGTATTGGTATTGATCAAGGTTATGCTTACTGATTGTAAATAATATTTTTCTGCATATTTGAGCACATCATGGAAAACCTTATCTACGTATTCCATTGTCCACTTATTAGTGCGTCTGGCAATTGTTCTGATATCTGCCTCACAGCTTTCAAATGTTTTTCTTATATCAAGGACCGTATAAGTATTTGTTTTTGTATTTGTTCCGTACATAGTTTAATTTATTTAATGTTAAAGGTTGGACCGAAAACACTTTTCCATTCTTGTATAGTATCTCCTTCATTATTTCTTGCTTGAGCAAAGTTCAAAGTATCAAATGCCTCTTCAGCCTCTTCAATAATTTCGGCCCATCTTGGTTTGGTCATTCTCTTTGCAACATTATTTTCTTTATTAGTATTGTCAGCAACATAGATTGCTGAATCGTACTGTGTCGGAACACTACGAATGGAATCTTGAAAAATAATTTCTGGAAATTCAGTAGAACTTACAAATTCAAAAAAACGAATGATTCCTTCTTCGATATTTGTTTGGATTCCTTTATTTATGTCAAGATAGGCAACAATCAATTCAATCGTAAAAGAAGATAATCCTGGTTCATTATCAGAAGGTTTTAATTCTTTGTAATTTCTCCACCATTTTATAGCTCTTACAATTGAAGTGTAAGCAGAATTTTCTTGTCTTCTGTTAAGTGAAAAACTTAACTGCTTGGAAATACTGGTAATATACTTTTTACCATTTCCATGTCTGCTGGGTTGCCATACATAATCCTTTGGTGTGCTTAATGGGACTACAGGAACAATATCAACGCTTAGTCCGGAACCTGAAAAATAAATGGTTACCGACTTTGTGTTTCCAGCAGCATCCACATCTTTAGAAATGTCTTTTTGTGGATAAATTTCTTCCAAATATTCTACAATAAAATCAAAAAGCTTCCCAATGTCATTATGAATATCTTCATCACCAGTAACAAAAAGTACAAGATCAATATCTATGGGATGGTCTCCCGTAGGTTTCAAAATCGTATGTTTTTTCCACGAACCAGCGAGAAGATATTTCTCAACCTTTAATCCATGTCTGTCATCTTCAGCAATTTTTTTGTCTAATTTTTCTTTCAGGTTGTTTACCTGATCTCTATACTTGCCCATGTTTTCAGGCTGCAGTTTGATTTTACTAATAAAAAACTGTAAATCTTTGTCTGATAATTTCATTTTTTTTGTTTATTAAATTTATTACATCAAACTTTTCTCCTACAATAGCAGTAATGACAAACTGTCATAAAAGTCTGATTTTAATATAAATAGAGCCAAATGTAATTTTATTTTTCAAAAATATATTACGGAAATCCGTAAGCATATTATAATCTTTTAAAGAACCTCAAAAAACTACTAGCTCTTTCTCATTTATATAATGATATTAAAAATTGGTAAACTCCAAGTATCATTTTTAGGATACCTGGAGTTTAAATGGAGTTACTTTTCCTTGGTAACTCCTTTGAAGGGAGTGTTACTAGAAGTTTTTACATCCATAAATCTACCTGTAGCAGTATCGCGTTTCACCCAAGAATCTGTTTGTGGATTGTAGGTTTGTGAACGCCCTTTAACTGCTCCATTTCTGTGACCGTCTCCAGTCGGTTTGTTAGTTGCCATAATTAGTAAGCATTTTTTCCTTTAACATTCTAGGCCATAAAGGAATTGACCATTGAACAAACTTCAATCATATACTAATTCCATTAGAAAGATTTTTTTAACTTTGAAGTATATGAGCCTATCCACTCATATACTAATTCCATTAGTAATGCATTTTGGTATATAGATGAATGTAGAACAAAAAAAAACCGATGAAATAGTTTTTGAGACATTACCCAGTGATGAGCTTATAGATTATATTTCTTTTAAAGAAGAATATCCTGAAGAAGCTGCTGCAGCGTTTACCGAGTTTTGTAGTAGGTTTGAAAGAGATATTTTGCAAAAAGCAGAAATATATTGTAATAAATTTAATTACAGTGAGGTTGTTGCACTTGAAATAGCAACTTGTGCTTTTGCCCGCGTTTGGAAATATCACTCTTTTAATAAAAGTAAAGCCAAGTATCCGGATGATATTGATCGGTCGATTTTGTTATGGCTTTATCCAATAGTATATACTCAATTGGTAAAATATGGAGATTTAAATACCTGTGCGGAACCTGATGAAGACGATTTATCAATTGTAGAGAATATTGATGATCTAATTTCGTTAACAGTAGGAGACGATGATATACAAAAGAAAAGAGAGCTGAAAATTAGATTAGAAATCATTGAGAGAGCTATGCTTGGTCTATCTGAAAAACATAAGATTGTGTATCTTACATATAAAGCTTACGAAAATACCGGAAAAAAAAATATACCAAGGTCAGTGGGTAAAAAATTGAGAGACAGATTGAATTTAGTTCAAAATTCAATTCAGGTTTATAAAAAAGAAGCTAATGATCACATTAATAACTATCTAAAAGCTTTCAATGGGAATAGATAAAAAATATATAGGAAAGGTTACAGAGACTAACCTTGATGATTGGTTACATTCAACAGGTTTTTTATTTCCTCAGAATAAAACTCAGATAGAGAGGTTTAATAAACTTTATGAAGATTATGATTTTAAGTTGAAAAACACAGGTATTAATGTCAAATCAATTATTGATGGTTCTTTTTGCGTTGAAAAAGAATCAAAAATTATATCAATTGACACAAACTTAAGTCATGAAATAGAAAGTTTGAAAATGGTCGCCAGAAAAGGGCAAAGCAATATTTCTCAAAGCGTCTTTGACAAAATGAAACAGAATCAGAAAAAGAAGAAAGGTGATTGATAGCAGTTCCTTATCAAAAATTAAAAAGCTTGCTGGATCCATTAGTGGAAATTTCAATACTGAAAAAATAATTCCATTACATCTTATTGCAGAATCTGAGGACATTGAGGTATTTTATGATCATTATGACAAAGGGACTTTTGATGGAATGACTGTTTATGATGATAATGAATTTTATATTCATATTAATATAGATAATCATAATAGGTTTAATTCTCCGCGTTCTAGATTTACACTAGCCCACGAACTTGGGCACTATTTTATAGACACACATCGCGTTGGACTCAAACTGGGAATTTTAGAACCTCATCCCTCGAAAATTGACAGGGTTCAATTCGATAAAATTGAAAGAGAAGCAGATTATTTTGCGGCTTGTCTCTTAATGCCAGAAGAATCTTTTCAA
This sequence comes from Chryseobacterium sp., assembly GCA_003248755.1. Lineage (GTDB taxonomy): Bacteria > Bacteroidota > Bacteroidia > Flavobacteriales > Weeksellaceae > Epilithonimonas. Next base: position 50,722 of record QFQW01000010.1, read on the forward strand.
CGAAATTTATGGAAGAGAAAAAAATTTAGTTTTAAAGTGATTGATGAGTTAAGCAAGGAATATAATGTGAGTAAAACTTCATGTGCACTCAGATTTGCAGAAATAGGAAATCATCCTATCAAAATAGTTTATGCTGAGAATGGATTTGTGAAATGGCAAAAAAACAGTCAGGGCTTCCCTTTCTGGAACTTACTTAATGATAAAAAAGTTCCTGAAGGTTTAGCTATGGCTGATTATTTTAAAAATGTAAAAACTTCAATTGAAAATCCAGAAGAAATTTTTGCTATTGATTGCTTTGAAAATGTAAAATCCGAAGACTCCAGAAGAATTTTCTATGAACATTGTATAGTGTATGAAAATTGTGCACTAAGTATTATTTGGGAAGATTAAATATTCCTTAAATTGAAAAATCTAATCTAAATATGCTTTATACATTATGGTAAATATTCAAAATTTTAATCTAAAGTAAATTGAGTGACCTATATATTTGGAAGTAAAATATTATATTTTAATAAAAATCAACTCAATCATTTTTATAGAATTAAACTGGATAGAGTATAATAATATTTGGCGACTACATCCAAGTATATAACAACCTTATTTCAATTATCTAACGATGCTGTGTAAAAACTTCCCTTTCCCTTTTGATTTTAATGGTTTTATATATGATTAGAAAAATAAAAAGGAAAATAGGTATTTTGATATCTTAACAAGAGAAAAAATAATTAAAATATCTGATTTACTATGAGCGAAATGTCCGATTTTAAAAAGAATTATTTTAAGCATCTTGAAGAAGAAGTCACAGCAATATTAAAGGAAAATCAAAATATTGTATCTGTATTTATCAACTTTGCACAATCAAAGAATATTAATTTGATTGAACAGGAATTGAAATATGCTCAAATGTCAGGAATAACAGTTAACTCAAAAGATTTATTTTTAAAACTTAACGAGGATATTCTGTAGTGTATAAAACGAGAAATGGATATTTTACCTCTCTTAGTAGTACAACACTCCAAATCAATAGTTGATAATCGTGAATTCATTACAGATTACTATAAAATTATCAAGATATGCAATCCTTAAAATCAGATTTCATCTCCTTTTAAGGACTTTTTGTTTTAAAGGCAGATAGGTTGCTTCTTTTCGTAAAATATAGTTAATAAACAAATACAGATATGAATACATATCTGTATTTGTTTGAAAAGAATCAAGATGAATCGTGTATACTTCTTTAAACCTCTGATAGGGTTGTTGAATTTATAATTTTAATAATTAAGAGATAAGCCAACACCAAATCCCATATCACTATCATAATGGGTACGTATACCCACATTTTTATTAATGATATATCTGAGTTCAGTCATATATTCCATATCGGTGTTGACCATAAACCCTGCTCTCAATCGTTTTGTAATAGGAATATCTTCTCGCATTAAAGAAAGGCGTACAATACCATCATGATATACTTCTGCCTGGAAATTTACTAACATTGGCAATGTGTACATAAAACCTAAGCTAATTGCCCTACGTGTATCTTTTTCATTTCTCTGTCCGAATAAATTGGTTTCGTGTTCATCTATTCCCATTTTTCGGTAACGCCAATCAAAACCGATGAAGGGCATAAACCATTGCATCTTTCCGATGTATCTTCCCAAATGAGTTTCTACTTCGTAGCCGTGCATATCGTTGTAGCCTAAACGCCACTCTGTACCCAAACTCCATCTCGCATTTTGAAACATTGCATCCCCATCGTTACCATTGGTTGCAAAATCGTTCTGTGCCATAAAGTGCGACATATTGCTCTCTCTTTGCAATTTATTGTAGGCTTGCTTTTTATTGGGTAAATATGGATTTTGGTAGTCATCAACTGCAAAAACCCTGTTCATACCAGACATCATATGATAGAGGATATGACAATGAAAAAACCAATCTCCTTCCTCGTTCGCTAAAAACTCAATGGTATCGGTTTCCATTGGCATTATATCCAACACATTCTTCAATGGTGATTTTTCTCCTTTACCATTGATTACTCTGAAATCAAAGCCGTGCAAATGCATTGGATGGCGCATCATTGAGTTATTGTAAATGGTAATGCGCAAAATTTCCCCTTTCTTTACAGGTATTTTATCGGTTTCAGAAAGTATTTTATTATCCATACTCCACACGTAGCGGTTCATATTTCCGGTAAGGGTAAACTTTAATTCTTTTACAGGTGCGTCTTTAGGAAGTGTGGTATTGTATGGGGATTGTAACATAGCATAATTCAATGTTTTGATATCGCCTAAAGCATTTGCATTGTAACGATTGGGGTCATTATCCATATTCATATTGTGCTGACTGTGGTCTTGCTTTTGCTTAGCATCTCCAGTAATTTCAGGATACATTACCACATTCATGTCCATTTGGTTCAGGCTCATTTTCATTCCCATATCATCTAAATCACCATTCATTTTCATCATATCGTTCATCATTTTCATTCCTTCAAAATATTTCAATTTTGGAAGTGGAGAAATAAGTTGCTTGATACCATTACCTACAAAATAACTTGCAGATTGTGTTCTGTCTTCGGTAGTTGCTAAAAATTCGTAAGAAACACCATCTTCAGGAATGGTTACTACAATATCGTAAGTTTCGGAAACTGCAATGATTAACCTATCAACTTCTACAGGTTCTACATCATTACCATCATTGGCTACTACAGTAATTTTACCGCCTGCATATCGTAACCAAAAATAGGATGAAGCTCCACCGTTTGACACTCTTAATCTTACTTTATCTCCCGCTTTTAGTGTTTTGCCATCAACTGATTTTAAATCTGTGGTATGATTGCCGTTGATTAATATTTTGTCATAATATACATCGCTTACATCCATCGCCAACATTCGTTTCCATTCGTTTTTAATCTTTGTTTTAAAGTAACCTTCCTTGATGGCTTCTGCATAAGATTGGGTAGCATTTTTTTTGATGGCTGCCCAATCATTCGCATTATGCAACATTCTGTTAATGTTATCAGGGTTAAGGTTTGTCCATTCGCTTAAAATGATGGGTACGGTTGGTAAATCATCAATTCCTTTTCTAAATGTTCTATCGTTATCGCGCTTTTTCATTACAAAGCTGCCATACATTCCAATCTGCTCCTGCAATCCTGAGTGGGAATGGTACCAGTGCGTACCATGCTGGATAATCGGAAAACGGTAGGTGTAGGTTGTGCCCGGTGCGATGGGTTTTTGTGTAAGCCAGGGCACACCGTCTTCTTTATTGGGCAGGAACACACCATGCCAGTGAAGTGATGTGCTTTCTTTCAATTGGTTGTGCACCACTATTTCGGCAGTGTCGCCCTCGGTAAAGGTAAGGGTGGGCATGGGGATTTGCCCGTTTACGGCAATCGCCCGCTTTTGCTTACCTGCATAGTTGACAAGGGTATCTTTTACATACAGGTCGTAATGCACTACTTTCTGTGCAAACAACGTTTGGGTGCAAAGCAGTATCAGCACTGTTTGCAGTATTCTTATGGGTATTTTTTTATATCTGTTCATTCGTTGAAAAATTTTATTTAATGCTGTCTTCCATTGTGCCAAACCACGCCATCAAAACCTGCTTATCCTCCGGTGATAATACTGCATTGCGATGGATGAGTGTGTATGACGACAAAGGCATTTCCCCGTCCTTGACCTGCCCCGCCATAGCCCTGAACTTGTTACGCTGCCTGCGGGCAGAATATTCGCCAAATTCGCTAAAGTTGAGTTCCTCTTTCCCCTTTTTTATATGCTCTGCCATGTACCATGCTCCGGGCTGGATACGACTGTACCACGGATAGCGGGTATTGTTGCTATGGCAGTCGTAGCAGGACTGGGCAAGGATAGTCTTTACATTTTGGGGTACGGTGTACACCCTTTCAATATGGGTGGCTGGCACTACATCTGATTGGTTACGTAACGGCTGGATAAACTGGATACAGATTGAAATAATTATCAATATCCCAACAGCTATATTGAACGGTTTTAGTTTTCTTAATTTATTATTCATTTGAATTAGTTTTACATACTGCTCATGTCGTGTCCTGCCATCGGGTCTGCTCCATTCCTAAAAATGTATTCGCTGTTTAAAAGATAAGCACCTGAAACAACTACAATATCTCCATCTACTAATCCTGAAACGATTTCTATTCTGTTATCTATTTCCGTTCCCGTTTTTACCATTCTACTTTTAAATGTCTTTTCTCCTGTTTGTACCCATACGGTTTCACTTTTACCATTTCTTATTACAGCATCTACCGGCATGGTTATGCCTTTAGTCTTCGGCGTTTCAAGAAAAACATATACAGGCATTCCGGGCTTCAAATCTTTATTTGGATTAGGTACTGTAATTCGTATCAAATTAATTCTTGAAGACGGATTAAGCTCGGGGTTGCTAAAGTCTATTTTGCCAGTAATAACTTTGTTATTCAGGTCAGGAATTTGTACTGTTGCTGTTTTTGTTTGGTTGATAAGTGACATTTGGGAGGAATAAGCCTGTGCTTCTGCCCAAATTGTAGATAGGTCAGCCAAGTCTACTATCGTGCCGCCTTCTGCCACATAACCGCCCTCTACAACCTGCAAACTTGTGATGTAACCCGAAGCCGTACTATAAAATGTAGTTGTTGCCGAAATTTTGCCAGCACTTTGTAAAGCCCTAACCTGATTATCCGTCATACCCCACAATAACAATTTGTTCTTTGAACTTTGTATAAGCTGGTCAAAATCTATTGAATTAATATTTCCAAAAGTTTTCTTCTTTTCCAGTGCCAGTAAATATTCCTGTTTTGCATTGTTCAGTTCTTCACTATATATTTCCATTAACGGGGAACCTTTGGTTACAAAGTCACCAACGTTTTTATAATGCAGTTTTTCTACCCGTCCCATAACTCTGGAGCTTACGGATTGCATATTGTACTGATTGAAATTTAATACACCTGTAAGTATTACTCTATCCCCCAAAAGACCATCTTTTAAGGTGTCTGTTTTTATGTTGCCCAACTTAATCTGTTCGCTATTCAGTTGAATGGTATTGGGGTCTGCTTGTTTGCTTTTCTCAACCCGAACAAGCTCCATGTGACATATAGGACAGTGACCGGGTTTGTCTGATACAACCTGTGGGTGCATGGAACAGGTATAGTAACTACCATCATTATTACCTGCATGGTCATGTTTATTGTCTTTACAAGACAACAAAACCGACATAAGGAGGGCAATTGTTATGACTAAATAATATTTCATATTCTAATTATTTTTTGTTCTTACAAAACTTTCACTATCCATAAGGTACTGTGCGTTTCCTGCAATCTCTTCCACGGGTAACAGCCCCTGCAATACTTCTATATATCCGTTCGCTTCATTACCTGTTTCAATTTTATTCACGATAAACCCTCTATCTACTTTTTTCAAAATGACTTTGGTTAATCCAAGGGAAATGACAGCTTCTTTAGGTATCCAATTGCCGGAAATTCCAGCCGTTGATATTTCAGATTTAACCTGACTTCCGATTGGTAACTGCATACGGTTATTATCAAAATAGACACGCACGGATAACGTTTTACTTCCGGGTCTGAAAAATGGTTCTATAAACCCAATAGTTCCTATAAATTTCTTCTCCGGAGCTACTTCCGGTATAATACTTACTGTTTGACCTGTCTTTACAAGCGGTACATCCTCGGGGAAAATATTTAACAACACCCACGATTTTCCCGGGTTAAATACATTAAAAATAGTTTGTCCTTTTTGAACATACATACCTTCTTTCAGGCTAAGTTCAGAAGATGTTTCAGATATTTCTCCCATCGAATTTGAGGGTGATGTACTACTGCCCATTGACCCGGCTGTGCCGGTTTCGTGAATATGTCCGGCATAGTTACTGTAAACAGATACGGATAAATCAGGCTTTCCTTTTTGGATGATACTCTGCAATTGGTTTTCGCTCATTCCAAGTAATAGCAATTTTTGCTTAGCCGCATTTATCATCATATTGTTCGTAGCATCATTTTTTAATAGAAACAATAAATTCACTTGCGCTTCCATCAGTTCGGGGCTATAAATATCCATCACTTTCTGCCCCTTTGCTATTTTTTGGAATTTATAACGTATATAAAGCTTTTCAATCCTGCCGGATATTCTGGCGGATATATTTCCCGTTTGTCGGGTATCATAAGCAATATTTCCAAGAGCCTGTACGGTTATGTCTTTATGCTCTGACTGCATCCTAATAGTAGGAATGTCTGATATAACAAATTCATTAGTCGGCTTAAGCAGTGTATTCAACTCAATACTTTCCGTTTCATTTGTATTTACTGTTTTTTGCACCAATTCCATTCCGCACTTGGGGCATTTACCGGGCTTGTTGCTGGTAACTTCGGGGTGCATGGGGCAGGTATATGTCGGGCTATTTTTAGCAGTGTGACTGTTGTCGGGATGACTGGTCTTGTCTGTATTGTTGTTACAACTATACAGTACAAGAATAATCATCAAAAAACAAATTATATATTTCATTTTCTTTCAATTAAACGGTCTATTGTTATTTGCATCTCAAATGCTTTTGATAAAATATCGAGGTATTCCAGTTGTGTCATGTTCAGTTTTTCCCATGCATCATACAGCATAAATAATTCCTCGGTATTTTGCTCGTAACCGAGCTGCATTGTTTTGAAATTATTTTTCAAAGCCGGAATGATGTCATCCCTATAAAGACTAAGCTGATTTTTTTTGAGGTCGAACTCATTTCTCATGCCATATGCCATACCACTGTATTCATTTATCATCATGTTTTTTTGAGAACTAAGGGCATCTGCTTTCCACTTCAAACTTGCAATATTAGCTTTGCTCATCTTTGAAGCCCAATTGACAAAAGGCAGTTTTACCATTGCCATTGCTGTGTATTGCATGGGCTGTCCTCCAAAGCCATACATATTTTCAAATCGAACACCAAATTCAGGTTTCAGGCTTTGTCGCTCTGTTTCCTGTTTCAGAGTTGTTAACCGTATCTGCTGGTCTAATGATTTCAGGTCACTCCGGTTTTTGTTGAACAGTGCAGTATCAAATACCATATCCGAATAATCGTTGAATGAAAATATTGTATCAATTTCAAAAGGAGCCATAGGGTTTCGCCCCATAAGGGTATTTAATCTGATGCGTTTTTCCTTGATATCATTTTCATACATAATCTGCATATTATGGGTGCTTCCGAGCGCTGCTTTAGCTTTATAATATGCACCTATTTTACCTACTCCGTTCTTATACCGTATTTCTGCATTCTTAATCATGAAGTTGAGCATCTTTTCGTTTTCGGCAACTACATCCAGTCGTTTCAGTAACACAATCCATTCGGAGTATAAGAGTTTGGCATCCTGTATAATTTCATTTATGCCCGCTCCTTTATTTTCTTTTTCTACGGATGACATTGCGTTCATATATGCTTCTTCAGCATCCAACTTTTTCTTATTGGGTATCATCTGTTCTATCGACAGCATAGCCGAACCCATTCCTTTCATCTCACCATCTCTTTTCCAAAGGTTCACGTTGTAAGGTGTCATAAACTGTCCAACACCAATTGTTGGCGGCATCCAGCTTCGTGCGCCTTTTGCTGCTTCATCCATAGAACGAATTTCATTGTCGTACATCTTCACAATGGGATGATTGGTTTGTATGCTGTCTATAACATTTTGGAGGCTTATAACCTGTGCATTTATATTGGTAAAAAGACATACTATAAATGCTGTAAAAATTATCTTTTTCATTTCTGATTTTTTGATTTTAATGTGCTGCATCTAATACGTCAATCTTTCCGAATTTTTTCAGCTCATATTCTTTTTGCATCAGGAAGATAATTGGTGTAACCAGCAGAATATGGATTGCTGAAGTAAATACGCCTCCAACCATCGGCAATACGATTGGTTTCATCATATCACTGCCTACGCCGGTACTCCATAATATGGGAACCAGCCCGAACAGGGTTACACACACGGTCATTATTTTTGGACGTAAGCGTTTTGCCGCACCGTGTATTACGTATTCTCTAAGGTCTTCGTTTGTAATGGTTTCACGACTATTTCCTTTTAATAGCACCAATTGTTGCATGGCATCATTGAGGTAGATGACCATAACAATTCCTGTTTCGACAGCAAGGCCAAACAGGGCAATAAATCCAACAGCTACAGCTACAGAAAGGTTTACACCCCATAGACTAATCATAAATACTCCTCCAATCAGAGCGAATGGAATACTGATGAGATTGAAGAAAGCCTCTCTCATAGAATGAAAAGCAAAATACATAGACAGAAATATGATAACTAATACAATGGGCATAATCCATTTCAGTGTTTGTTCGCCCCTTATAAGGTTTTCATATTGTCCACTCCACTCTAAAAAATATCCCTGAGGCATTTTAAGCATCATATTATTCAGCTTGGCTTTAGCTTCTTCTACTGTGCTGCCAAGGTCTCTTTCCCTAACGTTGAACAGAACTGTACCTCTTAACATTGCATTTTCAGAGTTAATCATTGGAGCCCCCTCTGATAGCTTAACTTCTGCAACACTTCCTAATGGAATAGAGCCAAAATCCATTGTTTGAACGGGCAGGCGTTTAAGTGCTTCAATATTATTTCTGAAATCCTGTCCGTAACGGGCATTTACAGAGAAGCGCTGCCTTCCCTCAATGGTAGTGGTCAATTTCATACCGCCCAACGCGCTTTCAACCAAATTGTTTACATCGTCTATGCTTATATTGTATCGGGCAATTTCATCTCGGTTTATAACAATATCAACATATTTACCTCCCGTTATTGGTTCTACATACATATCTTTAATACCTGCCACGCCATCAAGCTCCGTTTTAATTTTTTGCGATAATGAATAGATGCTATCGAGATTTTGACCATAAACTTTTATGCCGACATCGGTACGGATGCCGGTTGATAACATATTGATGCGGTTTATAATGGGCATTGTCCAACCATTTGTTACTCCGGGCATTTGAAGTTTCGCATTTAGTTCATTAATGATGTCATTCTTTTTTATTCCGTCCCGCCATTCATTTTGTGGTTTTAACAAAATGATAGTTTCAATCATACTGATTGGAGAATTATCTGTAGCAGTATTCGCCCTGCCAGCTTTACCTAAAACGTGCGCTACTTCCGGTACAGATTTAATAATCTTATCCTGAACCTGCAATATTCGTTTGGCTTCTGAATTAGAAACATCGGGTAATGTAACGGGCATAAATAACAATGAACCCTCATCGAGTGGTGGCATAAATTCCCTCCCAAGATTTAATATCATTGGAATACTTATAATAAGTGCAGCGATGTTGATACCCAATACGGTTTTTCGCCATTTTACACACCATTTTATAACAGGCTCATACAGCTTTTCCAAGCCCCGGTTTATTGGGTTTGAATGCTCACTTTTAAACTTGCCTTTCATAAAGAAAGAAATCAGCACCGGCGCAAGCGTAAGTACCAATAAAGCATCCACGACCAATATAAACGTTTTGGTATAAGCAAGCGGATGGAAAAGTTTGCCTTCCTGCCCTGTGAGTAGGAATACAGGTAAAAATGAAGTTATAATGATAATCGTTGAAAAAAATACGCCTCTTGAAACCTGCTTGCATGATTTCTCAATGATACTAAGTCGTACTTCCTCTGGAATTTTTTCGTAGCCAACATTTTTATTGGCTTTCTTTTTAAACCATTTTATTTTCATGATGGGTCGGATGTTTTTTGTTTACGCTCATTTTGCCAAACGGAAAGATTTCTATAAGAGTTCTCTGACATTATAATTCCGTTATCTACAATTACCCCGATTGCCAGCGCAATTCCGGTAAGGGACATAATATTGGATGATAACCCAAAAGCGTTCAATATGATAAAACTGATGGCAACGGTAACTGGAATTTGAATAATGATACTTAATGCACTCCGCCAGTGGAACAGGAAAAGAATTACAATAAAGGCGACTGCAATAATTTCCTCTGCGAGCTTATGTTTGATATTTTCGATAGCTGCTTCGATTAATGTACTTCTGTCATAAGAAGTTTTTAATGTTACGCCAGCCGGTAAACCTTTTTCAACATCTTTGATTTTTTCTTTAACGGCTTTTATCACTTGGTCTGCATTTTCGCCATAGCGCATTACTACAATTCCTCCCACAACTTCTCCTTCTCCATTTTGGTCAAATATACCCAGCCGCAAATCTCCGCCCATTTGTACGCTTCCGATGTCTTTTACTCTTACCGGAATGCCATTATAGTTGCCTACTGCAATTTTTTCAATATCAGCAGTATTCTTTATATACCCCAAACCTCGTATAATGTAAGCCATATCTGCCATTTCAAATTTGCGACCACCAACATCATTGTTGTTTGCTTTTACTTTATTCATTACATCCATAAGGGAGATATTGTAATACTGGAGCTTTACGGGGTCAACGACTAACTGATATTGTTTTTCATATCCTCCAAAGGAGGCTACTTCTGCAACACCTGGTACAGTTTGCAGTGCTAACTTGATATACCAATCCTGCAATGCGCGCTGCTCTCCAAGTTCCATCTGCGGTGCATCCAAATGATACCAGTATATATGACCAACGCCTGTCCCATCAGGACCAAGCGTTGGTACAACCTCCTGTGGCAATAGCCTTTGAGCATAATTAAGTCTTTCCATGACTCGTGTACGAGCCCAATAAACATCAACATCGTCATCGAAGATGATATACACGAAACTCATTCCGAACATTGATGTGCCTCTTACGTTCTTTACTTTGGGTATTCCCTGTAAGTTGCTTACTAAAGGGTAGGTTACTTGGTCTTCGATAGTCTGTGGACTGCGTCCCATCCATTCAGTGAAAACTATTACTTGGTTTTCACTTAGGTCAGGAATTGCATCTATCGGATTTTTCTTAACTGCTGAAATGCCCCAAACAAGTAAACCGGCTGCTATAAGCAGCACGATATACCTGTTTTTCAAGGACAGTTCTATTATTTTTTGTACCATGATTTATTTTTCATTTTAATACTGCTTTTTTACAGAACCACAGCTAATCATTTTTGAACCGTAGTAAGGATTTTTGATTTCCTTTGTTTCGCTTAACCAAACAGCACCCTTACCTTCATTGAACATTGGGCAATGGTCTTGATACAATGTTTGTGATGTACCGAACAAATCAATCAGGTCTTTCAAATCTTCGCCAAGTGAGGCTAAATGTTCCCGCTGGTGGTGGATATTACCAACATTTTCGCCAATATGTTCTGCATGCTCTTTTGCATCGTCTGCTATGTCCATGTACTTTTTGTGTTTATCGGCAGGAATGGATTTCATATCCATTTTGTTCAACGTAGCTAACAGTTTTTTCCCTGCACTGGCGGCAGCTTTGTCATCGTCCGAAACAAGAGCATTCTTTAATGATAGATAATCGGTAACTATAGGTGCAATAGAAAAGTTTTTAGCTTCTGCATCCTGACCGCTCGGTGTACCGCTAACGTCGGGGGTAGTTGCAGTGTCATCCCCTTTTAAGTGGGAAGCAGGATGTTCTTGTGATACAACAGTAGTATCTTTTGAAGACTGCTCGTTTTTGTTGGATGCCTGATTGCATGATACTGTTACAAATGCCATGATAACAGCAATGATTGATAA
>QFQW01000011.1 GCA_003248755.1 Chryseobacterium sp.
TGATGGTTTCTTAGCTCAGTTGGTAGAGCAACGGACTGAAAATCCGTGTGTCCCTGGTTCGATCCCTGGAGAAACCACTTAAACCGCCTATTATTAGGCGGTTTTTTTAATTGGTATATGATATAAGATCTTATTTAGATCGCAAAACAGAAAATCCTGAAGTTTTCAGGATTTATATATTTACTTTTAAAGTTTGATTTACTCTTTGATTGCTCTCACTGCTTCCGGAACCATGATCTCATAATTACCGCCATAAGAAATGATTTCCCTTACAATACTACTACTGATATAAGATTTGCCCGAAGAAGTCAGAAGAAAAATGGTTTCAACTGTATTTTCTCTGGTCAAAGCTCTGTTGGTCTGAGCAATTGATTTTTCGAATTCAAAATCAGCAGGATTGCGCAAACCTCTCAAGATAAAATTTACATTTTTGCTTTTACAGTAGTCAATCGTTAATCCTTCAAAATCATCAACTTCAACATTCGGAAATTTTTCGAAGGTTTTTCTGATGAACTCTTTACGTTGTTCCAGAGAGAACATATATTTTTTCTGAGAATTTTTTCCGATAGCAATAATGATTTTGTCAAACAACGGGACCGCACGTTCCACAATATCATAATGACCGAGTGTGATTGGGTCAAACGACCCGGGAAAAACAGCAATTTTCATAGAAATTTTAAATTTTAGATTCTGAATTTTAGATTTCTCAAATAATTTAAAATCTAAAACTTATCATTTATAATTATTTGTTAAGTGCTTTTTCTACTTCGTTTCCGCACAAGTCTTTGATAGAGATCCCATAGATTTTGGCTTGTTGCGGAAGGATACTAGCTGGGGAAAATCCGGGGTTGGTATTCATTTCCAATAGATGTGGAATTCCGTCAACAATAATGAATTCCGAACGGGAAAATCCACTCATTCCAAGCGATTTGTATGCTTTGATAGAGATTTCTTCAACTTTCTTTTTAGTTTCTTCATCAATTCTTGCAGGTGTTATTTCCTGAGAAGCACCTTCATATTTGGCTTCATAATCAAAGAATTCTTTATCAGGAACAATTTCTGTAATTCCTAAAACAATAACTTCTCCTTGGTAATCCAAAACACCCACAGAAACTTCCATTCCATTTAAGGCGCTTTCGATGAGGATTTCGTCATCTTCTTTATAAGCAACTTCAAGAGCTTTTGCTAATTCGCTTTTTTCTTTCACTTTAGAAATTCCGAGAGAAGAGCCGCTTTGATTAGGTTTTACGAAAATAGGAAGCCCTAATTTTTCTACAATTTCATCATCAGAAATCGCTTCACCTTTTCTTAGATAAATACTTTTGGCAGAAGGAATTCCGTATTTTGATAAAACAGCTAATGTGTCTTTTTTATTGAATGTCAATGCACTTTGATAGAAATCGCAACCTGTATATTTTTGTCCAACAGCATCCCAATAAGCTTGCATAATTCCGTTTTCGCCAGGTGTTCCGTGGATGGTATTGAAACAAGCGTCAAAGTTAAGGATGTCTCCATCACCCATGTTGACGGAGAAATCTGCTTTGTTGATGAATTTTTTTTTATTTTTTTCGTCTAGAAAATACCATTCATCTTTTAGGATAACGACTTTGTAAACATCGTAAAGTTCACGGTCAAGTGAATCGAAAATCAATTGGCCGCTTTTCAAAGAAACTTTGTATTCATCAGAATAACCGCCCATTACAACGGCCACATTTTTTTTGCTCATTTCAAATTTTTCTTAAAAACAAAAGTAAAGATTTTATGAAAAAATAAAGATTAAATCTTTCTAATTTTTTAAATGAAGAGTTAATGTATGAATTAATTAAACACAGAGGTACAAAAGACAGTGATATATATTATTGCATTTAAGACACAAAGTTTAATTTCATTAAATAGAAAAATCTTTGATTTACTAGTGCCTTAAAAACATTTCAATCTTAAAAAAAATCATCGTTGTCTTAGTGTTAACCAAATTAATATCAATAAAGAAATAATTTCAAATACGGCCAGTAAATCAAAGCGCCAACACAAATCGAAACAACAACAGAAAGCAGAACCGCACCGCCTGCCAAATCTTTGATAATTCCAATTCTTTGGTCAAATTCAGGTTGGATGTAATCACATATTTTTTCGATACAAGTATTAATAGTTTCTGTAATTAAAACAACAAAACTTGTAATAAGAATCAGACAAGTCTCAAAAGAATTAAGTCCAAAAAAAACAATCAAAAAAAGATTGATAATCAGACCGAAAACTTCGATTTGAAAATTGCGCTCATTTCGCAAAATCCACATCAGTCCTTTGATTGTAAATTGTACACTTTTATAGAATGGAGGTTTTTTCATTCTTGAATTAATAAAATTAAATTTCAAATTCTATTCTTTAAAATCTTTGATGAGTTTGAAGTTTATATTGAGCTTGTCGAAGTGCCTTTGAGAGCTTTAAAAATATTTTCAATAATTTCAAAAAAAATCTTTGCGCACTTTGCGTTTAAAAATTCAGCAATCATCAAATTTTCACAAAGTTATTCAAACTTATTTTACTCCAATCCAAAAATTGTTAATAACTAAATAAAATCAACTTTTACAATCGAACCGAAATCATTATATTTGTGGAATTGAAATAAATACAGTTTATGAGATTTATTGTTGCCAGTGGCGATTTGCAAAAAGCTTTACAGACGGTGAGTGGCGTGATTTCCGGTTCACAATCCAGACCTATTTTGGAGAATTTCCTTTTCGAGTTAGACCAGAACTTATTGACAGTTACGGCTTCTGATGGTGAAACGACTCTGATTACTTCTCTTGAAGTGAAGTCGGATGATAAAGGGAAATTAGCAGTTCCAGGGAAGATTTTTCAGGATTTTTTGAAAACTTACGGAGAACAGCCTTTGACTTTAGCAGTTAAAGATTCCGAAGACGGAAACGGAAGCGTTTTGGAAATCTTGGATGAGAAAGACAACTTTGCAGTAGCGTTGGACAATGCGGATGATTATCCGGAATTGCCGGAATTTGATGCATCTCAGAAGGTAACAATTGGGGGTGGAGTTTTGGCAGAAGCTTTGACAAATACATTGTTTGCAACAAGTAACGATTCTCTTCGTCCCGTAATGACCGGTGTTTTATTCCAATTCAAAGAAGATGAGACTAATTTTGTTTCCACAGATTCTCACAGATTGGTGGTTTACAAAAGAACAGATATTGTACATCCGGAAGCTTTGGAATTCATTATGCCAAAAAAACCTTTGTCAATTTTCAAAAATATTCTGAACAATTCCAGCGAAGATGTTGTAATTGAATTCAGTGATAATATGGCAAAATTCACATTTGGCAACAATATCTGGATTTGTCGTTTAATTGACGGGAAATATCCTAATTACAACGCCGTAATTCCAAAAGAAAATCCAAACGTTTTGACAATCAATAGAAGTTTGCTTTTAAGCTCAATCAGAAGAGCATCTATTATGTCAAACAAATCTACGAATCAAGTGAGATTCAAATTGTCCGGCAACGTTCTTCATCTTCACGCAGAAGATACGGAATACGCAAACAAAGCGGATATGCAGATTCCTTGTGATTACAACGGCGATGATATCAACATCGGTTTCAGTTCAAAATTCCTGACAGAGATGTTGTCCGTTTTAGCTTCTGACGATATCACGATGAAAATGTCTCAGCCAAACAGACCGGGAATTGTAGAACCGGTTGACGGGTTGGAAGACAACGAAAGTATCCTGATGCTGTCAATGCCTGTGATAGGTTTATAATTTTAAAATTAATCATATTTAAAATTTGAGATTTGAAATTCAGGTCTCAAATTTTAGTTTAAATTAATAACTATTTTTTAACATAAAAACAACGGAATATGACAACGTTCACATTTGAAGCGGATAAATCCGAAGTTGAGAAAATTCGCACAATTTTAAAAGCACTTGGTGTCAAAAAGCTCAAGGTAAAAGAAGATGTTTCTGAATCAGCTGAAAAAATAAAATATTCTCGCAAAGAATTTGGCGAAATGCTTGATGAATCAAAGAAAAGCAAAAGTGATAAATTGCTGAACTCAAAAGATGATGTCAAAAATCTTTTTGATTCTTTATGAATTTTTCTGTAAGTTATACGGAGAAATTTCTGGATGATTTGAGAAAACATAAAAAATCCGGACAAAAACAATTGCTGTCAAAAGTAGAACGTTTCATTACGGAATGCTTAGAAAATCCGAGAATTGGAATTGGAAAACCAGAACAACTCAAACATCGAAAAATTGAAACTTGGTCTCGTGAAATCAATAAACAGCATCGTTTGGTTTACGAAATAGAATCTGATAATATTCTTATGCTTTCTGCTTGGGGACATTATGATGATAAATAATAAAATATTTGTGCACTCTGTGTTCAAAAAATTCAAATATAAAAAAGAATGAAAATTTCTAATAATTGGCTTAAAGATTATATCAAAACTGACCTTAATTCTGAAAAAATCAGTGCTTACCTTACCGATATCGGTTTGGAAGTAGAGGGTGTTGATAAATTCGAAAGCATAAAAGGAAGTCTGGAAGGGATTGTTGTAGGTAAAGTTTTGACTTGCGAAAAACATCCGAATGCCGATAAATTAAGTAAAACAACTGTTGATGTTGGCAACGGAAAAGTTTTGGAAATTGTTTGTGGCGCACCGAATGTTGCTTCTGGACAAACAGTTCCTGTTGCTGTGGTTGGAACAAAAATCTATGCAAAAGACGGCAGTTCTTTCGAAATCAAAAAAGCTAAAATCCGTGGCGAAGTTTCAGAAGGAATGATTTGTGCCGAAGATGAATTAGGCCTAAGCGATGACCACGCTGGAATTATGGTTTTGGACGAAACGAAATATGAAGTTGGGAAACCTTTTGCTGATTATTTTGAATTGACAAACGATGAGGTTTATGAAATAGGTCTGACTCCAAACAGAACCGACGCCATGTCGCATTACGGCGTTGCAAGGGATTTGCAGGCATTCCTAATTTCAAATGATTTGAAATCTCAGTTCGAAAAAGTCGCTTCTGTTCCTTTGAATATAGAAGGTTCTCACGATTTCAAATTAGAAGTCGAAGATTCTGAATTGACACCAAGATATTTGGGAGCTGTTTTGGAAAATGTAGAAATCAAAGCTTCTCCGGATTGGTTGAAAGATAGATTGAAAGCAATCGGACTTTCACCAATTAATAATGTTGTAGATATTACCAATTATATTCTTCACGGACTTGGACAACCGCTTCACGCTTTTGATGCTGATAAAATTACAGGAAAAACAGTGAAAGTTGGAACTGTAGAAGCTGGAACCAAATTCAAAACTCTCGACGGTGTTGAGAGAACTTTGAACGGTTCCGAAATTATCATTAAAGATGGAGAAGACAAGCCGATGTGTATTGCCGGGGTTTTCGGTGGAAGTGAAAGTGGAGTTTCTTCTGAGACAAAAACTATTTTCTTGGAAAGTGCGTATTTCAATCCGGTTGCAATCAGAAAAGCTTCTAAATCTCACGGTTTGAATACCGATGCTTCTTTCCGTTTCGAGAGAGGTGTGGACCCAAATAATGCTAGAACAGCTTTGACTCACGCCATTAATATGATTCAGGAATTGGCTGGCGGGAAATTGGTTGGAGAAATTTTGGAACATTATCCGGAGAAAATCAAAGACCATTATGTGGTTTTCAGATATTCGAAATTAGACCAGATTTTGGGGACTAAAATCCACAGAGAAAAAGTAAAAGAAATTCTTAAATCTCTTGATATTCAGATTCTTAATGAGATTCAAAATGGTCTTGAATTATCTGTTCCGGTTTACAGAGCAGATGTAACAAGAGAAATTGATGTGATTGAAGAGGTTTTGAGAATCTACGGTTACAACAAAATCGATGCACCTAAGAAAATATCTTTCACTCCTGTTAAATTGAGTTTCGATGACCAGGACGCTCTTGAGAATTCTTGGGCAAGAACATTGCAATCCAATGGTTTCCACGAAGTGATGAACAACTCATTAACTTCTGTAAAAGATGAAACTAATGCCGTGAAATTGCTGAATCCATTGAGTAATGATTTAGCATTTATGAGAAAATCTTTGTTGGAAGGACTTTTGGAAAATGCCATTTACAATATCAACAGAAAATCTTCCGACATCAAGTTTTTCGAATTAGGAAAGATTTATCATAAGAAAGAGAAATACGAAGAAAGAAAGCAGTTGGCAATTCTGACTTCTGGAAGAGAAGTTGCGGAAAACTGGCTTCAGCCAAAAAGCGCAACAAATTTTTATTATCTGAACGCTTATGTAAAAATCCTTTTAGAAAAGCTGAATCTTAAACTTAATGAATCTGCATTGGTTGACGACCGTTTT
The DNA here is from genome assembly GCA_003248755.1 of Chryseobacterium sp. Lineage (GTDB taxonomy): Bacteria > Bacteroidota > Bacteroidia > Flavobacteriales > Weeksellaceae > Epilithonimonas. The sequence continues at coordinate 6,360 of QFQW01000011.1, forward strand.
TCTGATGCTTTGGAAATCAAATCTGAGGGGAAAACTGTTGCCAGATTAGGAAAAGTAGCACCACAATTATTGAAAGACTTCGATATCGGTCAGGAAGTTTTCTATGCAGAAATTGAGTTGGAAACTTGTCAGGCTCTTAGAACAAAAGAAAACCTGAAGTTCATCGATATTCCGAAGTTCAACAAAATCAGAAGAGATTTGGCTTTGTTGGTTGATAAAACCATTACTTACGCAGAATTGTACGAGTTGGCAAAATCCAACAAATCACCTTTCTTGAAGAATATCAATTTATTCGATGTTTACGAAGGGAAAAATCTTCCGGAAGGAAAAAAATCTTACGCACTAAGTTTTGAACTTCTGAACGAAGAAAAAACATTGGAAGATAAAGACATCACAGAAGTAATGAACTCTCTTATCAAATCTTTCGCAAAAGAATTTAACGCTGAGTTGAGATAATTAGTTCAAACTTATATAAATCAAAATCGGGAAATTCTCCCGATTTTTTTATTTTTATAGAAAAATTTAAACTGTGAAAAAAATCTTTATTTCCTTTGTGTTTATTGCAAATTATATATTCTCACAAACTTATAATTGGCAAGCTCTAAATTATCCGCCATCTACTACAGGCCGATACGATGATGTTTTTTTTCTTAATGAAAATCTTGGTTGGGCTGCAAGAGGAGGCAATGGAACTGTTTTCAAAACCACAAATGGAGGTGCAACCTGGGCAGAACAGGTTGTGAGTTCGCAGACAGGGCAATATTTCAGAAATATAGAATTTCTGAATGAGAACATCGGTTTCTTGGGAACACTTAATAATAACTTTTATAAAACCACAAACGGAGGAGTAACATGGACAAAAATCAATAGTATTTCTCCTTATCCGGCTGCAATTTGTGGACTAGATACGGTGGGAACTTCCACGGTTTATGGCTGTGGCGCTTGGTTTTCACCAGCTTATGTCATCAAGTCTACCGATTCTGGGAACACTTGGAAATATATTGATATGTCAGCTTATGCAACTGCGCTTGTCGAGATTTTGTTCATTGATGAGAATGTCGGTTTTGCTTCTGGAGGCGATGAACAGGGGGCTGTGATTTTAAAAACAACAAATGGAGGCGATTCCTGGACCAAAATATACAGTGAAGGAGAATATGGTGACTACGTATGGAAAATGCAGATTTTTCCTGATAACAAGACAATTTTCGGTTCGATTGAATCCGAAACTCAAGGTAAGTTGCTGAAAACGTTTGACGGTGGATTAACCTGGCAAACCAAGGATTTTCCAGACCATTACGTGCAGGCTGTTGGTTTTGTGTCGCCTACACATGGCTGGATGGGCGGGCATTACTCCGGATTTATGGAAACTTTTGATGGCGGAAATACCTGGGTCAACAACAATCTTGGCGGTTCGCTCAACCGTATTTTTTTTATCAATGGGACATCAACGGCTTTTGCATCAGGAAATCAGATTTATAAAATGATAACATCAGGATTGGCTACAAATGAAGTTGGAAATAAAAAAGTTGAAAATCTTAAAGTTGAAATCGCACCAAATCCTATAAAAGACAAACTGAATCTGAACATTCATTATATCCATTCCGACCATATTATTATAGGATTATATGATTTGACGGGGAAATTTTTGGGCAATATTCTCAAAGATGATATCAGTCAAAAAGGATTGAAAAAATATTCTATAGATTTTAAATATCCTGCTGGCGAATATCTTTTGGGAGTACATTCCAATCTTGGACGACAATCGATAAAGATTATCAAAAAATAATTTTCTTTAGGAGCTTAATCCCGCTATCCGCTATATCTTTTTCTTTTTTCTCGAAAAAAAGAAAAAGGATGTCGCTACTATCGGGGCTATAGGTTTTGTCATTTTTTAGAAATTTTGATATTAATTATAGAAATCAACAATCAAAAGTCATCCTAATTCAAAATCATTCCAAACATAGTTTTTGTAACTTTGCAGGGATGAATTCTTTAGTTGATAAATATAATATTCCAGGTCCGCGTTACACCTCTTATCCCACAGTTCCTTATTGGAATGAGGAAGATTTCACAGCAGACCTTTGGAAAAAATCAGTCATAAAATCTTTTTCGGAAAGTAATTCTGGGGAAGGGATTTCCATATACATTCACTTGCCTTTTTGCGAGGTGCTTTGTACATTTTGTGCTTGTCACAAGAGGATTACAAAACAGCATTCTGTGGAAGTTCCCTATCTGGAAAGTGTCCTGAAAGAATGGAAATTGTATCTCGAATTATTCGATGAAAAACCAAAACTAAAGGAACTTCATTTAGGTGGCGGAACTCCGACTTTCTTTTCTCCGGAAAATTTGAAAACACTTCTACAAGGAATTTTCAATACGGTTGATATTGCTGAAAATCAAGAATTCAGTTTTGAAGGACATCCAAATAACACAACGCGAGAACATCTTCAAACCCTGTTTGATTTAGGTTTTAACAGGGTGAGTTTTGGAGTTCAGGATTATGATCCGAAAGTTCAGAAAGCTATTAATAGAATTCAGCCATTCGAAAATGTGAAAAATGTGACCGAGTGGGCAAGAGAGATTGGATATAAAGGAATCAGCCATGATTTGGTTTTCGGATTGCCGCACCAGACTTGGGAAGCAACCGAATTTACTATCAGAAAAACTTTGGAGCTGAAACCAGATAGATTAGCTTTCTATTCTTACGCACACGTTCCTTGGGTAAAAGGTGTTGGACAAAGAGGTTTTGACGAAAGTGATTTGCCAAGCGGCGATGAAAAAAGAAGACTGTACGAAGACGGAAAAAAATTGTTGGAAGAGCTCGGTTACATCGAGATTGGAATGGACCATTTCTCTTTGGAACATGATGACCTTTATCAATCCTTGACCCAGAAAAAATTGCACCGTAATTTTATGGGTTATACTTCTAGCAAAACCCAGTTGATGGTTGGTTTGGGAATGTCGGCTATTTCAGATTCCTGGTATGCTTTTGCACAGAATGTAAAAACAGTGGAGGAATATCAAAAGATTGTTGAAGAAGGTGAGATTCCGGTCTTCCGCGGACATATTTTGGATAATGAAGATTTAGTTATCAGAAAACATATTCTGAATCTGATGTGTCAATTGGAAACAAGCTGGGACTTACAAACGTCTTTTCCTGAAATCGAAAATGCTATCGAAAAACTAAAAGAAATGGAATCTGATGGTTTGGTGGAAATCTCAGACAACCAAATTAAAATCACAGAAAAAGGAAGAGCTTTTACACGAAATGTAGCGATGGTTTTTGACCTCAGAATGATGAGAAATAAACCAGAAACGCGGATTTTTTCGATGACGATATAGTTATTTGGACTTTTAGATAATAGAGAAAAGATGATAGCCTTTCAAGCAAATTTTTTTTAATTTTTTGCTGAGCAAAGAGCCCTTTCTAATCTTAAAATATTTCCAATTAGAATGAAAAAAAATCTTAGCGAACTTTGCGTTAAAAACAAATAATGAATTTAATAAAACAAAAAAACATCATTCTCAAAGGTCAAAAAGATTTTTTGGCTGATGCGATTTTTCCCGATTTGGATGGGAAATTGCCGCTGATTATTTTTGTTCATGGCTACAAAGGTTACAAAGATTGGGGCGCTTGGGAATTGATGGGAGAGAAGTTTGCCGAAGCCGGATTTTATTTTGTTAAATTCAATTTTTCTCATAACGGAACCACTATTGAACATCCTGATTATTTTGCAGACTTAGAAGCTTTTGGAGAGAATAACTATTCCAAAGAATTGGACGATTTGGAAGTAATTATTAATTATTTCAAAAATCAACAAGAAGTTGATTCTAATGAAATTATTCTATTTGGACATAGTAGAGGCGGAGGGATTTCTATAATTAAAGCTTTCGAAAATAAATCGATTTCAAAATTAATTACTTTAGCAAGTGTTTCTACTCTTGATAGATTTCCTAAAAATGAAGCTTTTGAAAATTGGAAAAATGAAGGTGTTTACTTTGTGGAAAATGCAAGAACAAAACAAAAAATGCCTCATTATTTTCAGTTTTTCGAAGACTATAAGAATAGCAAAGAAAGATTTGATGTAGAAAATGCTTGCAAAAATCTGACAATTCCAGCTTTATTTATTCACGGGTCTCGGGACGAATCTGTACAATTAAGTCATTCTGAAAACCTTAATGAATGGACAAAGGATTCTCAATTGAAAACCATTGAAAATGCTAATCATACATTTGGAGCAAAAGAACCTTGGGAAAATGTTTCTTTACCAAAAGAATTAGATGAAGCCGTTGAGGCTTGTATTGATTTTTTGAAGAAGAATTAATTATTTTTTCTTCAGAAGATTATTATTTTCAATCCAGCGTTTACTATTATTGATGTCTTTTAAATACCAAACATCATTGGCATTCATCAGATAAAGGCTGTAAATAATTGGTTCTGCAATCTGTTTTCCTTCCAGATAATTGGCTCTTACGGAAACGGCATTTCGCTTTCTGATAAAGTCACCCGAAAAAATATTGGAATAAGTTTTTCCTGTGGCTTTGTCATCAATCAATTCAATTAATGTGAGACTGTTATCATCTTTGAATTCTAGGATATGTCGTTCAGAATGATCTTCGAAGTCTTCTATTAAAACAAATTTTTTATTATTCAGAACATAGCCAGAAGCATCCCTCATTTTCTTATGTTTGATTTCTATTTTTTCTAAAAGATCATTGAGTGCAGAATAATTTTGAGAATAAAAATAAACCGAGGAAATTAAGCTAAAAAAAAGAAGTGTTTTTTTCATTTTGTTTTGTGATTCTTTGCAAAAATAAAGGTTTTTGGTGAGGTAAGATATATTGGTATTGTTAAAAAAAATGTAAATCTATTTTTGGTTATCTTTGCAAAATGATTAGGATTACAAAAATTTTCACATTCGAAACTGCTCACGTTCTTTATAATTATGATGGAAAATGCAAGAATATGCACGGTCATTCTTATAAGCTATTTGTAACTGTAAAAGGAAATCCAATCAACAATCTGGATGATCACAAAAACGGAATGGTGGTCGATTTTGGAGATATCAAAAAAATCGTAAGGGAAGAAATTGTGGATATTTGGGATCACGCTGTTTTGGTGAATGGCGCTTCTCCGCACAAATCTTTAGGTGAAAATTTACAACATGAAGGTCATAAAGTGATCTTCTGTGATTATCAACCAACCTGCGAGAACATGCTTTATGATATCGCTTCAAAAATCAAATCAAAACTTCCGGACCACATTCAATTAGCTTATCTTAAACTTCACGAGACAGAAAATTCTTACGGTGAATGGCTGGCTGAAGAAAACTAATTTTTTAGTTTATTAACATAATTTTGCTATTTGCTAAAATTTTCTTAAAATTGCAATCTCAAATTAATAAACTATGAAAAAACTATTTTTAGTTGGTGCTTTGGCACTTTTCGGAGCTATGAATGCTCAAACAAAATTCGGTGTTAAAGCAGGTTATGCATTATCAACGATGAATATTAATGAAAATGATTTAGGTTCTCTGAAATCTAAGTCAGGATTCTATGTTGGTGGATTAGTAGAACATTCATTAACTGAAAAATTTGCTTTACAGGCAGAATTGCAATATGCTAACTTAGGTGCCAAAGTTGAGGAGTCAGAATCAGGAATTACTGTAACCGAAAACATTAATATGAACAGAATATTGTTGCCAATCTCAGCAAAATATTTTGTAACTCCTAATTTTGGAATTTATGGTGGACCTTTTGTAAGCTTCAAGGCAAGCAATAAAGTTAACATCAAGGTTAAAGGTACTTCTGTTGACGCAGAGACTCAAGATGAGATTAATGACTATGAAAAAATACTTGAAGATTACATCAATGGTGGTTTGAAATCTTCTGAATTTGGATTGTTCTTTGGTGCTGAAGTAAAAGTTTTCAAAGGATTATTTGCTGACGCTCGTTATAGTTTTGGACTTTCAAATCAAATTAAAAACCCGGTTGACGGAGAGAAGTCAAAGTTGAATTTTCTACAATTGGGATTAGGTTATAAATTCTAATTCATCATTTAAATAAATCAAAAGCCTCGCAAATCGCGAGGTTTTTTTAATTGGGATAGACAATATATCTCTGTCTTATTTTTTCAAAATTAGTTAAATCTTTTTTCCAACTATTTTTGATTTCTTTTTCAGATTTTCCAGCAATGATTTGTTTTCTGAGTTCATCACTTCCAGCCAATTTATCAAAAAATAAATTTTTAAGGAAGAAATCCTGCTGAGGATTTTTATAATTTTTATAAGCCTTCAAAAGCCATTCGAGATTCAGTTCCCGTAAATCTCTAGAGTAATTGCTGAGGTTTTCTCCGTAACATAATTTCCCGTTTAGGAAAGGATCTTTTGCACCATCGGTTGGTTTTGGAGTAAATTGGTAGGAGAAATCCTTTGTCCAAGGCGAACCATAGATTTGAAAAGGCAAATCTGTTCCTCTTCCTACAGAAACCTGAGTTCCTTCAAAAAAACAGAGACTTGGATAGAGATTGATGGCCTTATCATTTGGAAGATTAGGAGAAGGTTTGTCAGAAACACCGTAACGCTGCTGTTTATGATAATTCAGCATTGGGATCAAAGTATATTTTGTTTGGATTCCATTTTTTAACCACTTTTCACCATTTACCATTTTTCCATATTCTCCAATCGTTAAACCATAAATGACAGGAACATTATGTAAGCCGATAAAACTTTTCCATTGGTTTCTCATCATTGGTCCGTCTGTGTAACCATCGTGTGGATTCGGTCTGTCAAGGACAATCACTTCAACATTATTTTCCGCCGCCGCTTCCATGATGTAAGATAATGTCGAGATATAAGTATAAAATCTTACCCCAACATCTTGGATATCAAATAAGATTATGTCAACATCTTTCAGATACTCTGCTTTTGGTTTTTTGTTGTCGCCATAAAGTGAAACAATTGGCAATCCTGTTTTTGTATCAATACCACTTTTAACGTATTCTCCAGCATCAGCAGTTCCTCGGAAGCCATGTTCAGGCGCAAAAATAGATTTGATTTTTATATTATTTTCGACCAAGAAATCAACCAAGTGTTTTTTATTTTTCAGAAGACTGGTTTGATTGGCAGCGACAATAACATTTTTGTTTTTCAATAAAGAAAGATACAATTCCGGTCTGTCTGTAGCGTTAGCAAAACAGTCTTGGGATTGGGCTTGGGACTTAAAAAAAGTTAATGGACTAAAATAAATTAGCAGGATAAAAACTAAAGTTTTATTTTTGAAGCTTAAAATCATTGAATTGAAATTTCCGTTATATTTCTCGAAAAAGATAGCGTTTTCCAAAGATAACAAAAATAATCTCTCAAAGGTGATTGTCTATATTGGTAGGCTTTCAGTTGCTTTGGGTATTATTGTTTCCTTGATTACGATTTCCACAGGTCTGGGTTCCAAAGAAGCTATAGAAGACAGGATTTCCAATTTCAGTGGCGATATTTCTGTGAGATCTACACGATCCAACTCTTCCTATAATTCTTCTGTTTTGGATACAAAAGGTTTGGATACAAAACAGATTAATTCTATTGAAGGTGTTGCCGGTTTACAATCTTATGCATCAGTAAGTGGAATTTTGAGAACTGAAAATAATTTTGCTGGTGTCATCCTGAAAGGTGTTGGGAAAGATTTTGATAAAGAACGTTTTCAACCGTTTATGATTTCGGGTTCAATTCCGGATTATAAAGAGGATGGTTACAATAATGAAATTATTTTGTCCGAAAAAATTGCGAACGATCTTTTTCTCAAAGTCAGTGACAGCATTGTTGCCATTTTTTCAAAAGAAGATCAAAAACCGATTTACAGAAAGTTTTTAATCAAAGGGATTTACAAAACCGATATCAAACTCGTGGACGATCTTTATATGATTGGCGATATTAATCACGTCCGCAAAGTGATGAACATGAATGATAAAGAGATTGGAGGATTGGATATTTTCTTAAAAGATACAGACAAAATAGATTCCGTATTTCCTCAAATCGAAAAATATATCGGATATAAAAATTATGCAGAAAAAGTCACCGAAAAATATCCGCAGATTCTTGATTGGGTCAACATTTTCAATCAGAACATCTCTTTGATTATAACAATAATGCTTTTAGTGGTGGTCATCAATATCGTAATGGTTTTACTGATTTTAATTATCGAAAGAACCAACTCTATAGGGCTTCTGAAAACATTTGGTGCATCAAACGGTCAAATCCGGTCGATATTTATTAATTACACATTGATGATTATGATTCCCGGATTGCTAGCTGGGAATGTAATTGGAATTGGATTGTTATTAATTCAAAAATATACAGGAATTATCAAGTTGGACCCGGAGAATTACTTCATCAGTACAGTTCCGGTAGATCTTAACCCGTTATATATCATTTCTGTTTCCGTTGGGATTTTTATCGTTTCTGGAATTGCGATGATACTCCCAAGTTACCTCATCAGTAAAATTTCACCTGTAAAATCAATTAAATACAGTTAAAAAATTATTGTAATTTGAGCAACTGTTTCCGTATTCTACTTAAGAGGGACTACGTGGGATTCGTTTTCAAAAAAATTATAAATATAAATTATGAAATATTATAACAATATAGTCGAAACAATTGGTAACACGCCTTTGGTAAAACTGAACAAAGTATTAGGAGAAGATTTTCCGGCTTTGGTTTTGGCAAAAGTAGAGACGACCAATCCTGGAAATTCTGTAAAAGACAGAATGGCGCTTAAGATGATCGAGGATGCGGAAAAAGACGGTCGTCTGAAACCTGGCGGAACGATCATAGAAGGAACTTCCGGAAATACAGGAATGGGATTGGCTTTGGTTGCAATCCAAAAAGGTTACAAATGTATATTCGTTACTAACTCCAAGCAGTCCAAAGAAAAATGTGATATTCTTCGTGCAGTTGGTGCAGAAGTAATTGTTTGTCCAACAGATGTTAAACCGACAGATCCACGTTCATACTATTCAGTTTCCAAAAGATTGGCAACTGAAACAGAAAATGGCTGGTACGTGAACCAATATGATAATTTGTCGAACAGACAAGCCCATTACGAAAGTACAGCACCGGAAATCTGGGAACAAACGGAAGGGAAATTGACTCATTTCGTGGTTGGAGCAGGAACAGGCGGAACTATTACAGGTTGTGGGAAATTCTTCAAAGAAAAAAATCCTAATATCAAAGTAATAGGAGTTGATACTTACGGCTCAATTTTGAAAGAAATCCACGAGACAGGAGAGATTCATCTGAATCATGCATATACTTACATTACGGAAGGTATTGGCGAAGATATTCTTCCTGAGAATTATGATATGAGTGTCATCGACCATTTTGAAAAAGTAACGGATAAAGATGGTGCGATCTATGCAAGAAAATTAGCTAAAGAAGAAGGGATTTTCTGTGGTTATTCTGCAGGAAGTGCGATTTCGTCTTTGGTTCAGATGAAAGACCAATTTACAAAAGATGACATCATTGTCGTTCTGCTTCACGACCACGGTTCCCGTTACGTTGGGAAAATATACAACGATGAGTGGATGAAGGAAATGGGTTGGCTGGATTAATTATAAATGATAATTTATCAATGATAAAAGATAAAACCGCTGTCGAGAGATAGCGGTTTTTTTAATTATTAAGAAAGGAATTGATTCCCAGAAACATATAAGTCAAAATCAATTGACAAGTTCAGATTATTTAATTTTCGGATAACTTCTTTAGATAAATTTGGCCCTCCAATCATTCCATTTCCATTGTGGAACTTCATATTGACTTGAATGTAGCCGTTTGCAATATCAGTTAATTTCTTAATTCCAGCGATATCATTTTCTAATTCTGAAATTAATTGGTTGAGTTTTCCATCAAAACTATCAGTTTTTTTATTTGGCTCGATGATGATACTGCTAAAAGTATAATTACCTTTTCCAAATTTTCTCTTGTCTCCCTTATTCCAGCAATCTGTTATTTGAAGTTTTGTAATTTGCTTTAATTCGTCTTCTGATAAATTTTCAGAGGTTGCTCTAAAATAAATAGAAATATAAGGTTCGGTAGAAATTCCAGAAATTTCTTTTTTTATTGAATCAATGTAAAATGTAAGATAGAACCTTTCCCCAACAATTGGTAAATAAACAGTAATTTCATTATTATTAATGATAATATTTTCAATTTTGATAATATCATCAATATAAACAGGAGAATGAATTTCTAAGATTTGCTCTGTAAACCCCAAGCTTTTATTCTCGATTTCAGTTTGAATAAGATTAATTATTTCTAATTCTGTCATTCTTATATTTTAACTAAAAACCTCAAAATCCACCCCGTCAAAACTAGCAAAAACCATCGTCGGATAAGAATCCTGATGAAAGACATTTCCTTCAGAATCAATCCCGATGGCGCCGGCAAAACCGTCAATTTCTTTCAGCTCCTCAAAGGTTCTGTCAAAAGCATTTTCTATAGTTAAGCCATCTGTTACCCGGGTTACTATTTTGGCGGCAGTCGCATTGCTCACAATATCTTCGCCAACGCCTGTGCAACTGACAGCACAAAATTTGTTGGCGAAATTCCCTGCAACAGTTGCAGAATCGGAGATTCTTCCGGGGATTTCAAAACCTTTTCCGCCAGTTGAAGTTGCAACGGCAAGTTTTCCGTGTTTGTCAATTGCAACAGCGCCAACAGTTCCTTTTCCTCCGTTTTTTAGCTTCTCTTCATATTCTTTTTTACGCTGTGGGATTTCTGTTGAGAAATCTCCGAACCCATTTTCAGAAGCATAAATTTTCGCACCATTTCCACCCAAAACACGGTCGTCTTCTTTCATCAGTTCTTTTGCAACAAAAATAGGATTCTTAACATCTTGAATATTAATCACACCACTCATTTTCTGGGTTTCACCATTCATAATAGCAGCGCTCATCCGGATAACACCGTCACTTTGGATTTGTGAACCGATTCCGGCATTGTACAATTCATCATCTTCCAAAAGCGAAACCGCGTAAGCAACCGTATCAAAAGCCGAATTGCCTTCTAAAAATTCGTAAGATTTTTTCGCAATGTCTTTCAGCGAGTTTTGTTTTGCTAATTTGACTTCGTTGCTTTGACTGCTTTCGGAGAAAAATCCGCCGTGAATGATTATTTTCATAGATTTATTTTAAAAGAAATAATTGAAAAATAAACCATATAGTCACATAGTTTTGTTGAAATTTTAAGGATGAATAGATTTGTTTCTATGTTTCCTTTTCATAATAATTTTTCTATGTATCTATGTGGTTAAAAGTTTTCGTTATTCAGAACTTACCTGTGGAATCGGGTTGTACTGAGAATTGACAATCGTCATTTCTCTGGTTTTCAAATCGAAAGTGTCATTCATAGAAAGTACATCTACAATTAGGTTTTTGATAGAAATCGGCTGACCTAATTCTACATTCGTCAAGTTTGTATCTTTGATTTGAAGTCCATCAACGATGATTACCAGTCCGGAACCAATTGCTGTCATTGTATTATCTTCAATGAATAAACCCGTATCTTCACCAAGACCAATCCCCAAAGTTCTCGGATTATTGACAACGGCCTGAAACAATCTTCCAATTCTTCCTCTTTGTACAAAATGTGTATCTATGATTACATTCTCTATGAATCCAAGACCTTGCGTCGTTTTGATTTCGCCTTTCAAAAGTGCTTCCGAACTGGAACCCTGATAAATCATATTTTCCGATGCAGCAGCAGCTCCGGCAGAAGTCCCCGCGTAGATAAAATCTTCGGTTTGATATTTAGTTAAAATCGCATCGTGGAATCTTGTTCCTCCAAGAATCGAGGTCAGACGAAGCTGGTCGCCACCTGTGAACATAACAACATCCGCAGCGTTGGCTCTTGCAACAATAGCATCGCTATTGGCTTGCTCACGATTCTGAATGTCAAGAATGTTACAATTTTTTAAACCAAGATATTCGAAAGCCTTTTTATATTCAGGTCCCACGATGTCTGGGATTTGTGATGCGGTTGTAATGACCTCTATGACAGAATTTTCCTTATGTTTTGATTCATCGATTATTTTTCTGAGGATTCCTCGTTCAAAAAAGTTGAGGTTTTTTTCAACATTTTGGTCAAAACTGGTCTCCGTAAAACTTCCTTTGTTTACGGCGCCTCCAATGATGACTAGTTTTCCTTTTGATTTCATATTAACAAAAATAATAAATCATATCAGAATAAACCTCATTTTTACAGGCTAAAAATTCCTTAAACAGATTTAAACTTTTAATTATTACAGACTTATTTCTATAAATTGATGTGGTTGGATTAACGATTTGTTAATTATTTTAAATAATTGATAACAGATTTATTTTATATCAAAATAATTATTTAGGATTTTTTTTAATTTAAAAGCTTTTCCATTATCTTTGATAAAATAGAAATGTGACATAGAGAATAAATTGATATGAAAATAGAAAAAATACAAGTCCTGAGAGGTCCTAATATCTGGAGTATTACCAGAAAAAAACTCATTCAGATGAGACTCGATTTGGAGGAAACCGAACATTTTCCGACCAACAAAATTGAAGGATTCCGGGAAAGGATTGAACAGCTTTTACCATCATTGATTTCTCACAGATGTTCTGAAGGTGTAGAAGGCGGTTTTTTCAAACGCGTAGAAATGGGAACGTGGATGGGACACGTTATAGAGCATATTGCTTTGGAAATCCAGACTTTAGCAGGTATGGATGTTGGATTTGGAAGAACAAGAGAAACCAAAACACCCGGCGTTTACAATGTAGTTTTCAATTATCTCGAAGAACGGGCAGGTGTTTTTGCGGCAGAAGAAGCGGTAAAAATTGCCCAATGTTTGATGGATGGAACTGATTATGATATCAATGATTGTATTCATAACCTCAAAGAAATCCGAGAAAGAGAAAGACTCGGACCTTCTACAGGAAGTATTGTGGAAGAAGCGGCTTCCAGAAGGATTCCTTGGATTAGATTAGGGAAAAACTCGCTGGTCCAGTTGGGTTATGGAATTAATCAGCAAAGATTTCAGGCAACTATTACAGGAAATACAAGCAGTATTGCCGTTGATATCGCCTGCAACAAAGAGCTCACCAAAAAAATGCTGGAAGATGCCGCAATTCCTGTTCCGTCCGGAGGATTGGTTGTGGATGAAGAAGATTTGCAATATGTCATCAAGAAAATTGGTTATCCATTGGTTCTGAAACCTTTGGATGGAAATCACGGTAAAGGTGCTTCTATCAATGTCAAGGATTATGAGACGGCGGTTATCGGCCTGGAACACGCTCAGAAATATTCCAGAAAAGTCATTGTAGAAAAATATATTACGGGTTTTGATTTCCGGGTTTTGGTCATCAATCACAAGATGGTTGCCGCAGCCAGAAGAGTTCCTGCTCACGTAGTCGGAGATGGTGAAATGAATATCCAGCAATTAATAGATAAAGAAAATCTTGACCCAAGAAGAGGTTACGGGCACGAAAATGTTTTGACGGAAATTGATGTTGATAAAGATACCAACGAACTTCTTGAAAAATTGAATTATACTCTTGAAACGATTCCACAAAAAGGAGAAATCGTTTATTTAAAATCAACGGCAAATCTTTCAACTGGAGGAACTTCGATTGATGTGACGGATATGATTCATCCGGAGAATATTCAGATGGCTGAACGAGTTTCCAGAATCATCGGATTGGATGTCTGCGGAATCGATATTATGGCAGAAAATCTCACGCAGCCTCTTAAAGAAAGTGGTGGTGCAATTTTGGAAGTGAATGCAGCTCCGGGATTCAGAATGCACCTTGCACCTAGTGAAGGTCTGCCGAGAAACGTAGCAGCTCCGGTTGTTGATATGTTGTATCCCCAAGGAAAAGAATTCAGAATTCCAATCATTGCGGTGACAGGAACTAATGGAAAGACGACGACAACAAGATTGTTGGCTCATATCGTTAAAAATAATGGAAAAAGAGTAGGATTTACAACATCGGACGGGATTTATATTCAAAATACCTTATTGGAAAAAGGGGATACGACAGGACCAATGTCTGCGGAATTTATCCTGAAAGATCCGACTGTCGAATTTGCTGTCTTGGAAACAGCAAGAGGAGGGATTCTGCGTTCAGGACTTGGTTTTGGAAGTTGTGATATTGGTGTTTTGACTAATATCAAGGAAGACCATTTGGGATTAAGTGATATACATAATCTTAAAGATTTGACCAGAGTTAAACGTGTCGTTTTAGATAGTGTCAAAAAAGATGGCTGGTGCATTTTGAATGCCGATGACGAGTATTCTATGAAATTAGCGGATGATTTGCGTCCAAAAGTGGCACTTTTTAGTTTGGATGAAAATAATCCTCACATCAAGAAGTTTGCGAAAGAAGGGAAAATTACCTGCGTTTATGAAGACGGTTTTGTTACAATCAAGAAAGGAGAGTGGAAAATCAGAATAGAGCGTGTTAAGAATATTCCGATTACGATGGAAGGTAAAGCGAAATTTATGATTGCGAATGTTCTCGCAGCATCTCTCGCAGCATATGTTTACGGTTTCGAAATTCCGAATATTGCTTTGGCCTTAACAACGTTTATTCCAAGTTCACAGCTGACTCCGGGAAGACTGAATATTTTCAATTTCAAAAACTTCAAAGTGATGATTGACTTTGCACACAACCCGGCAAGTTATGAGGCTATTGAAGATTATCTCAAAAATGTAGAATCAAATAAAAAAATAGGAATCATTTCCGGTGTTGGCGACAGACGTGATAATGATATCCGAGAATGCGGTAAAATCGCTGCAAGAATGTTTGACCATATTATCATCAGAAATGAAAAACATCTGCGAGGAAGAACCGAAGATGAAATCAATGGATTGATTATAGAAGGAATCCAGAGTGTAGATAAAAGCGTGAGCTACGAGTGTATCCCGAAGGAGATTGATGCTTTGAAACATGCGATGAGTTTGGCTGAGGAAGGAACCTTCATTACAGCCCTCAGTGATGTCATCAATAATGCGATTGAATTGGTTCAGGATTATCAGAACAAAGAATTGCAGGACGAAGGAAATTATTAAACTTTAAATATGTTATTTGAAACCGCTCTATATTGAGCGGTTTTTTGATTTAACATAATGGAGGAGAAAGAATGCTTAAATTGCATACTTTAAAACAGATTCAATGCAAAGCTTTAAAATATTAACTTCTAAGTTCATCCCTATTATTTTCGCAGAATTATAAAACATCTTCAACTGCGAAAGCCGGAAAAGAATTTCCAAAAATAGATGATGAAAGAAAAGCACAATTCAAAGTTTATTTCCCTGAAGCAAACTCAGTTATTTTGGATGGAGGAGATGGAATGCAAAACGTAAAATCTACCATAACCAAAGATAAAGATGGCTTTTGGAATGTTTCAACTTCACCTTTGGCAATAGGCTTTCATTATTATTGGTTCAATGTGGATGGAAAACGGACTAATGACCCAAATACTGAATTATATTTTGGATATGGACAACCCACAAGCGGAATCGAAGTTCCTTCCGGTGAAGATTTCTTTTTTGAAAAAAATGTGAAGCACGGCAAAATAGTTGATGATAGTTTAAATTCAGAAATAACTAAAGGAAAAAGAAACTTCAAAGTTTATTTACCTCCAAATTATGGAACGAAGAAATTTCCGGTTTTATATGTCTATCACGGAACTGGCGAAGATATTACAGGTTGGGAAAAGCAAGGTTATATCAGAAATATTCTAGACAATCTTTTTGCAGAAGGAAAAGCAAAAGAAATGATTGTTGTAATGGATTATGGTGTGGCCTTAAATCCTGAACAAGAAAAACTACCCGACGATTATCCAAGAACGGTACTTTCAACAAAAAATCTTGAGAAAATTGTTGTGGATGAATTGATTCCTTACCTCGACAAAAATTATAAAACAGACAGTAGAAAAGCCATTGCAGGACTTTCCCGCGGAAGTTATCAGGCGATGTTCATTGGAGCAGAATATCCGGAACTATTTTCAGCGATTGGTTCCTTCAGCCCGGTAATTTATGAAGGGACGGAAAGTCAGCCTTTCAAAGAACTTCCTATTGATAATCTTTTGAAATCGAAATCAAAACCTTTCTTTTTTATGGGAATTGGAGAGAAAGAAGACCAGCGTTTCATCAATTATAATAATTTATTGAGCAATTATTTTACTCAAAACAAATATCCATTTATCCAATACAAATCTGATGGAACTTACCACGAATGGCTGACCTGGAGACGTTGTCTTTATGAGTTTGCCCAGAAGATTTTTAAATAATAAATTGATGATAACAAAAGAGATTCGACATTCTCTTATTCATTTGGTATATTTGCATTCAAACTCACGGTTGTGAAAATTCGTAATAAAAAAAAATACCTCAGCTTTTTAAAATTCAAAAGAGACTTTCAGCAGTTCGGTCTGGAAAAAGCACGAAGTTATGAATTGATTCTGCATTGGCTCAATACACGTTTGAGCAGGAATCAATTTCTACTTTTGTCAGGTATTTTGGTGGGACTTACAGCTGGAATGGCAGGTGTGATTCTGAAAACTTTGGTTCATAATATCCATTATTTCATTACACATAAAGTTCATTTCGAATATCAAATCCTATTCTACATTGTATTTCCATTTTTAGGAATTGTTTTGACGACTATCACGGTTCAGACTTTATTCAAAGGACAGGATAGGAAAGGAATTGGTGCTATTTTGTATGAGATTGCTCAGAACTCGAGTGTCGTTTCTTCGGTTAAGATGTATTCCCAGATTATTCAGAGTGCTATTACTGTGGGGTTGGGAGGTTCTGCTGGTTTGGAAAGTCCAATTGCAGTAACCGGAGCAGCGATTGGTTCCAATTATGCGCAGACTTATAGGCTTAGTTACAAAGAAAGAACGTTATTGTTAGCAGCAGGTGCAACTGCGGGAATTGCTTCGGCTTTCAATGCGCCGATTGCAGGGATTATGTTTGCCTTCGAGATTCTACTGACCGGCGTTGTTTTTACCGATTTTATTCCATTGGTTGTGGCTGCGGTTTGTGGGAGTTTGCTGTCAAGGATATTACTGCAGGAAGATATTTTGTTTAGATTTTATACAAGAGAAGCTTTTGATTATAAAAACATTCCATACTATCTCATTTTAGGAGTGGTAACAGGTTTATATGCGCGCTATTTTGTTATTATTTCTCAAAAAGTAGAGCATTTTATTCAGAAACTCAAGATGTCTCCACTCAGAAGAGCGATGTTTGGTGGAGCAGTTTTATCATTGTTATGTGTGTTATTTCCACCATTGTTTGGGGAAGGTTATGATACGATTAAAGCTTTTACTAATGGCGATACGCTTGAGATTATCGAAAACAGCTTGTTCCGATATTTTGAAGTCAGAAGTTTGACGGTGATTGTTTTTCTTGTTCTTGTATTGGTTCTGAAAGCTTTTGCCACGCCGTTTACAATTTTCAGTGGTGGAAATGGCGGTAATTTTGCGCCGTCACTATTTGCGGGCGGAACAGCAGGTTTTTTGTTTGCAGTGGTTTGCCAGCAGATAGGATTTAAGGAAGTTCCTGTGACCAATCTTGTTTTAGTAGGAATGGCTGGTGCAATGAGCGGAATTCTCTATGCGCCATTGACAGCGATATTTCTGATTGCCGAATCCAGTTTTGGTTATGACTTATTTATACCGTTGATGATAGTTTCTGTAATTTCTTATCTGATGGCAAAACGCTTTTCCCCGATTTCTCCGGAACTGAAATCTCTGGCAGACCAAGGGAAAATTTTCACCAACAAACACGACAAAAACCTTTTGTTTTCTTTACATACTAAAGATTATATCGATTTCCAGTCTCAAACAATTAATGTGAATGCATCTATAACAGAGCTGTTCGATATGATAAAAAACGGGAATAAAAATACCTTTGCTGTTGTTGATGATATTGGTAAGCTCAAAGGGATTCTCAACCTTGATGATATCAGGCCTTATCTTTTTTCAACAGAAACGGATTCGCTTTCGATTGTTAAGATTATGAAAGCTCCGCCGGCGATTATCCATCCGGAAAACAAAGCTTTGGAGATACTTCAGATTTTTGATGATACAGGCTATTGGAATTTGCCGGTTGTAGATGAGAATAATAAATTCGTTGGTTTTATTTCAAAGTCAGCCATACTTATCGGCTACAGACAACTTCTGAAATTATATTCTGAATAATTAATAAAAATAAAAGACCGCCTTTGGATAGACAGTCTTTTATATCAATAGATTGATTATTATTTCTCAGTCTTTCTGGTGTAATGTCTTATCAGAACACCCACAGCAAATATAAACGTCACAGCATAAAGCGCAGATAAAGCCTGCTTCTCAACTGTAAAGGTTTTGAAATCGATTTGCTTGTATAATGCCGCCCCTACAATGATTGTAACAATCCACATTGTGAATACGGGCGCTTTCCCTTTTTCCATAGAATAATTTAGTTTTTGAATGAGTTGTCGTTGCTAAAATAAGGATTTGTTTCTTCGAATTCTCAATGATTATTATGATGAATCCTTTTTTTATAATTAATGAGATATTGACCTTTTGAAGAATTCTTGGAAAAATTACCACTCAATTCCCATAGATAACGGGCATTGGCTCTAGCATCTTCATTAGAGAAATTCTCGTATTCGATTCGGTAGATAGAACTGAATAAACGCGACCGTCCAACGCCGTGATGACAATGGATGAGGACAGGATAATTTTTTGGATTATCCATAATCTTGAGAAACTTATCAACCGTACTGTCTTCTGGAATTTGGTCAGTTGGCAGATTAAAATAGTTGACGCCCGATATTTTGTTGATGGCATTTTCTTCTACACCTACTTCTTTTTTGGTTTCAGGATTCAGTTCGGTTTGTTCTTCTCCATCTCGCAGGTCGATGACTGTTTTTATTTTGTGGTTATTTAAAAATTCAGGAAGTTTATCAGGCGGGACTGTTCCGGAATTATAAACCTTATTTTCAGAAATCGTTACCAGATTGTAACGGACTTTTTTCTGATAATAGACAAATGTGCCTATCAAAATGATGATAAGTGAAATTAGAATTATAAAACCTTTGGTTGCCTTGTTTTTGAAATTCATAGAGGTCAGTTTTTGTTCTTGCTAAACTACAATCTTTTTTTATTGCAAAAGAATTTATAATTAAACTGCGTAATTTGAATTTGCATTCGATAAGGTATTTTTGTTATTTAATTTATTAATCGTCTGATAATGATGATGTTAAATTGCGCTTAAGTTTCTTTTTAATATAGAGATAATAATAGGTCTTTATAAATTTAAAATAGAGATGTTATTTTCTGAGTTCTGGATCATTTATTTAAGACTAAATTAAAGATTATTTTTTTACAGATTCATATAGCAAGATTATTTTGGGTGCTTAAAAAGTAATCTAAATGAAAAAGACATTTATCTTCTTGATCCTATTATTTTATAAGGTCATCTTTGCACAGGAACTGTTTCCTTACTTGCAGGCACCTTCTCAAACTTCCATGACAGTCAGCTGGAAAACCGAGAGCAACAACGAATCTATTGTTGAGTACGGCAGCTCCGAAACACAACTCGACAAAACTTCAAGCGCTACTGCCAGAGTGTTCTCGGACACAGGTTATAATGCCAACTATTATTACCATACTGTCAAAGTCAGCGGTCTGTCGGCTAACACCAAGTATTATTACAGGGTTAAAACAGGAAACAGAGTTTCCCAGATTCATTCTTTCAGGACATTACCGTTGCCCGGACAGGCTGCAACTGCAGATGGACATTTGAGATTTTTGGTTTTGGGGGACAATCAGATGCGTGATGTGCCGAGATTTGACTCGTTGGTTTCTGCAGCCAAGAGAAAGATTGCTAAACTTTGGGGTTATGGCAAAGATCCTTCCGATAATATTGCAATGACAGTGATGATGGGCGATCAGGTAGATGTTGGTACGCTGGACCATTATGAGAATGTCCACTTCAAAAAGAACAGAAAGCTTTCTGGATTGTTACCAACGCAGACCTTGGTAGGAAATCATGAGACCTACGGAACACTTGGCATGCAGGCTTATTACGACCATTTTGTTCTGGATGATGTTTCTTATAAAGGCGTTTCTTCCGGTTCAGAGGCATATTATGCGAGACAGGTTGGGAATGTCCTGTTTATTTGCTTTGATACGGAACACCCGAGTGCGGCTCAGTTAAATTGGCTGAATCAGATCTTGCCATTAGCGAATCAGGATTCTACAGTGGATTGGATCGTCTCTCAAGGGCACAGACCATATCAGGCAGAGCAATATGTTGGAGATATTTCTACTTGGATCCGTAATACGGTAATGCCTGTTTTGAATACGTCTAATAAGCACGTATTGCACATCGGGGCTCATCACCATTTATATCACAGGGGACAGCTTAAAAATTTTCCTACCTATCAGATCATTTCCGGTGGCGTCGCCTGGGATCAGTATTGGGGAATGGCTACGGAGCAGGATTTTGATGATGTCCAGAAAACGATATCCAACTGGATGTATCAGATTATAGATGTGGATGTTAATAAAGGGACATTCAATGTAGAATCTTATTCGATCGGAAGTATCTACGAATGGAAGGATAATGTTTTGATGGATTCTTTCCATTCTGCAAAGAACAAAATTAAGCCTAATACACCATCGATCATTAACAATTTTACAGGTCAGAATCTGGAACTGCCCTTAACTGTAGAAAGTAGTGCTTATAGTACAACTTCGGATGAACTGATGAACTCTACGGAGTTTGTATTTTCGAAAACGCCGGATTTTAGTATTTTGGAAAAAGACATCTACAGGGATTATGAAGATCTCTACGGAAAAAAAGGAAACCGTGTAGATGAGTCCAAAGACCTGAACGAAGGTGTGGATATTACAAAAGCTACTTTGGAGGCAGGAACACTTACCAATGGAACATATTATACAAAAGTAAGACATAGGGATAGGAATTTGAGTTGGTCGGACTGGAGTACTGTAAAATCTTTTAATATCATCAACAGTACTGCGGTCAATACAAAGATCGAAACCGATACAATCGCTTATAAGCCTAATACACCGATAAAAGTGATCTATACGGATACACCGGGCAAGGCAAAAGATTGGATCGGGCTTTATAAAAAATCACAGACACCTTCTGGTTCTTCGCCTTCACAGAAATGGGGTTATACCAATGGACAAGTGAGTGGTACAATGACTTTCGGTACTGGACTTACAACGCCGGGGATGTACTATGCTGCTATTTTCAGCAACGATTCTTATACCGAACTTGCAGATAGAAAATACTTTTATGTTGGTCCGTTTGTAGAGTTGTCATCAGATAAGAATATTTATGAAGTAGGAAATACCGTTACTGTAAATTTTGCAAATGCACCTGCTTTGGCCAAAGACTGGGTTGGGATCTATAAGGTGGGACAAACGCCGGGAGAAGTTAATTCTACACAATGGAAATATATTGACGGAAAAACGAACGGAACATTCACTTTCAGTGGTTTGGCAAAAGGTTATTATTATATCCAATACATGTTGGAGGACGGCTACCAGGCTGTGGGCAATAAATTGTTCTTCCAGGTGGGCGATGGTATCACGCAATTGATGATAAACAAAACGATGTTCAACCTGAACGAGAATATCATTGCAACCTGGACAGATGCACCGGGAATCGTGAAAGACTGGATCGGGATCTATCACAAGAACGATGATCCCAATATCGACCCACTTGTAAGTTATACCTATTTCGATGGTAAACCGGGTGGAAGTATTCAGATTCCTAGTGAAAATATGCCGAAGGAAGTAGGCGATTATTTTATCGTAATCTTTACCAATGATTCTTATAACGAGGTTTCCAACCGGGTACAATTCCAGATGATGGATGGTACACTTGGAACAGCAGCTCCGGATGCTCATAACAATGAGCTGCAGGTATATCCGAATCCTGTGAGCAAAGGTGATAAAACATTCCTGAAATCTAAATATCCGATTGATCAGATCGATATCTATGATATGACGGGAAGCTTGTTCTACACTTCCAAAAACATCAACAGTATGAATTACTCTATCATCAATCAAAGTCTCCCAACAGGGACATACGTTATGAAAGTACATTCAAACAAATTGTACACAGTGAAGATGATCGTGAAGTAGTTCTCTTTTATATTTTGAAAAACTAGACAATAAAAACCGCTCTTTTAGGGGCGGTTTTTTGATAGTTAATTATATAGTCCCAATTACAAACATATTCTCCATTGTAGGAGATTCTACACCGCCTTCTTTTTCAAGCGTAATTGCAAATGCCTGTGCTTTTGGAATATTAGCCAATACAACTCGGCTGTCTTTATCCGTGGTGTACATTCCTGCGCTTACAGGTTTTCCATCCACAAGAGCCCAAAGCTGATACTGCATTCCTGCAGGTGCTTTTGGAAGGTTATCTGCACGTAGATAAACGTTTTTGTTCGCTTTGTTCCAGAATACAACAGCTTTGGATTCCGGATGTTTTTCAACACCATTCAGAGCAACTTTTAGGATGTTAGGATCAGAGGAGATTTCCCATTTCTGCTGAATATTTTGCAAAGCAAGATTTTGCGATTGTTTCTCGGTCTCCAATCTTGCAATTTCTTTTTTGTTTCTTGAGATATCGTTGATCCAGAAAAAATTCCCAATAATACTTATCAAAAATAAAACTGACGCTGCAATGGCATACTTCTGCCAGTTAATGCTTTTTAATTGTGTAGTTTGAATTTTTGTAGAAGAATCCGAAGTTTCTAATGTGGTTTGCTCCTGTTGGATCTTATTCCAAATCTTAGATTTAAGTTCTGCTGGCGGTGTGATGGATTGGACGCTTGCCAAATCTTCCAATGTTTTCTGCGCTTCTTCATAAGCTGCTTTTACCTCTGCATTGTTCTTCATTACACACTCCAAAATAGCTGCTTCCTCAGGAGAAGTAAGACCTAGAATATAAGATTCTATGATTCCGGATGATATGTATTCTTTTGTGTTCAATTTATTTATCTTTTAAAAGATCTCTTAGTTTTAATAATGCACTTCGAAGTTTTGTTTTAACGGTCCCCAGCGGGATTTTCAGTTTTTCGGATATTTCGTTTTGCGTGAAACCTTGATAGTAAGCTAGATTGATCAGCTCCTGCTTGTCGGTTTCCAGATTTTCCAAGACTTTACTCAGTCCGAAATCCGATTCTTCATTGGTCGTAGAAAATTCTGTTTTGTTATATACGATATCAGAAAGTTCTTGGTTTTTTAATTCGTTCTGAAAACCTTTGGATTTGATATAATCAATAGCAGAGTGTCGTGCAATATTAAGAATCCAAGTATAGAATCTTCCTTTGGAAGAATCATATTGATCGATAGAATTCCAGATTTTCACAAATACCTCCTGAATAATGTCTTCTGTGTAATCTTTAGAATGAACAATCCGGAGGATTACACCATAGAGCGCACCGGAATAGTGATCATACAAATGATGAAAACCGGTTTCGTTTCTTTCCTTTAACAGAATAACGAGCTGCTCTTCCGAATAGTTAGTCTTAATAATGAATATATTATAATTCAAATGTAATAAATTAAATAATATTCACAACCGTATTTAAGAATTATTTTAAAATCCTCAATTACTATACTCTTTTATTTAATAATTATTAATGATTTTAAATTTTGATTAAAATTAATGTGCTGATTTATAATGTATTAATGAAAAATATTGATTTTTTTAAATCCAAAAGCAATCCTTAGTTCGTAAGTGATTATAAGAGCCCAAATATTAACTGAAAAATAAAAAAAATGAAATCAACAACAAAAATTGCAGCCTTAGGAATGATCACTTTGTCATTTGTATTCAGCGGAAATGTAGCTGCACAAACAATGAAAGAAAAAACAGTAATGGTTGGAGGCGCAGCAATGTATCCGTCCAAAAACATTATTGAAAATGCTATGAACTCCAAAGACCACAAAACATTGGTGACTTCAGTTAAAGCTGCCGGATTGGTAGAGACACTTCAAGGCAAAGGTCCTTTTACAGTCTTGGCACCAACAGATGAAGCGTTTGCAAAACTTCCAAAAGGAACAGTGGATAATCTTATAAAACCTGAGAATAAAGAGAAACTGACAAAAATATTAACCTATCACGTTCTTGCAGGAAAATACAACGCTAAACAAATCTGGGCTGCTGTAAAAGCAGGTAACGGAAAAACGATGATGAAAACTGTGGAGGGTGAAGATGTGACATTCTGGACAAAAGGAAAAGATCTTTATGTAAAAGACGCCAAAGGAATGAGTGCTAAAGTAACCATTGCAGATGTAAACCAGTCAAACGGAGTGATCCACGTGATCGATTCTGTTTTGATGCCCTAAATAATTGAGAAGGCAGCATTAGAATATTATGCTGCTTTTTATTTCTAAATACAACCAATCATTTAAAAATAATATTATGAAAAAAACTATCAGTGTATCCAATAGTGGAGCTACTTTGGATACAAGCAGAAGAAATTT
Organism: Chryseobacterium sp.; assembly: GCA_003248755.1. Lineage (GTDB taxonomy): Bacteria > Bacteroidota > Bacteroidia > Flavobacteriales > Weeksellaceae > Epilithonimonas. The sequence continues at coordinate 30,911 of QFQW01000011.1, forward strand.
TTTGAAACTCAGCGGTGTTGGGTTGGCAATAGCAGGCTTGGCTCTTGTTGGATGTAATGACGATGACGATATGATCATTGATAATGGGAGCGGCGTTTTTGATTTGGGAAAAGGAGACGTAGGTGTTCTTAATTACGCTTATGCTCTCGAACAGCTGGAAGCAGACTTTTATACCAAAGTAGTTAATAATTTTTATTCAGGGATTTCCACATTAGAAAAAGAAATCTTTACAGATCTGTATCATCATGAGGTTATTCATAGAGACTTTTTCAAAGCAGCTATTAGTGGAGCAACTACGAATGTTTTGCCAACATTGGAATTCCAATATCCTAATGTCAACTTCAGTGACAGGAACTCTGTTTTAGCCACTGCAAAAGCTTTGGAAGATACCGGTGTTGCAGCTTACAATGGTGCGGGTAAATATATAACCACACCAGACTATCTTGTCATTGCAGGTAAGATTGTATCGGTAGAAGCGCGCCATGCGGCAGCTATTCGAAACCTTATTAATCCGGGATCGGCAGATTTCTCAGGTGATGATGTCATAGATGCCAATGGATTGGATGTGGCAAAAGAACCAAAAGATATTGTAACTGTAGCAGGAGGTTTTATCAAAACAGCATTCACTTGGAAAGAACAAGGTATCGGCTAATTATTAACTATTAAATCAATTATTATGAACATTCTTAGAATATTAGATAAGCTTTCCAATGACAAGTTCTTTACTGGAGAAGCTTCAAGATTAGAAACATTGAGCAGTCTGGGTGCTTTTGGTAAAAAAGCTGCTGTAGCTGCTGTTCCACTGGGATTAGGAGCATTGATGTCAACACCGCTAAAAGCCGAAACTACAGAATCGGTTGCAGCAAGTTCTTTTGCATTCAAAAGCGCATTAACAGATGCTTTGCAATTGGCCTTAACATTAGAATATCTCGAAGACGAATATTACCGAATAGGACTGGCCACCGGAGGATTGATTCCAAGTGCTGACCGAACCGTTTTTATGCAGATTTCAAAACACGAAACTGCACACGTTGCATTTTTGAAAGGAGCACTTACTTCATTAGGAGAAACTCCGGGTAGCAAACCTACTTTCGATTTCACGGCAGGTGGTAATTTTATGCCTTTTTCAGATTATAATCAATTCTTGATTTTGGCTCAGGCTTTTGAAGATACGGGCGTGAGAGCATACAAAGGACAAGCAGGAAATGTAATGTCCAACAAAACAGTGTTGCAAGCAGCATTGCAAATCCATTCCGTAGAAGCCAGACACGCGTCTCAGGTGAGAAGAATGCGAGCCAACAAAGGTTGGATAGAGTTAGCCAATGGTGGTAATATGCCATCTGCGACCAATCCTGTTTATGCGGGAGAGGGTAATACGACTCAGGCAGGTTTCAATACAGCTATAGCATTTGGTGCAGAAGCAGGTTCCGCCGCCTATGACGAAATTTTAAGCGGCAGTGATGCAGCGGCTATTGCGTCGCTGTTTATTGCCTAGGTTCATAGTTTATTTTAGATGTCGTCCATCCCCGAATCCACTCGGGGATGGACTTTTTATTTAGCCAAATGTCATCATACATTTATGAAAACATTAAGACTCCATTAACCCCGATTAACACTCACTTTCCTTAAATTGCATAGAAGTAAAATCAATAAATATAGTATTATGAAAGCAGTACGTTATTTTGGACACAAAGATGTAAGAGTTGTAACCGATATCGAAAAACCAACACCGAAAGGTGATGAGGTCTTACTAAAAATAGGAGGTGCAGGAGTTTGTCATTCGGATTTACATATTATAGACGAGGGTGCAGTAGGTGATATGGTCTTTACGCTGGGTCATGAGAACGCAGGATGGGTAGAAGAAGTAGGAGAGTCTGTTAAGGATTATAAAAAAGGAGATGCGGTTCTGGTCTATGGACCTTGGGGATGCGGACATTGTAAGCCCTGCCAGCAGTCTAAAGAAAACTATTGTGACCATCAGTCCGAGTTAGGATATGGTGGAGGATTGGGACTTAATGGTGGAATGGCAGAGTATATGCTTGTACCATCTTCGAGATTACTCGTTCCTATTCATGATCTGGATCCTGTTATAGCAGCGCCATTGACAGATGCAGCGCTTACACCTTATTCAGCCATCAAGAGGTCACTTCCCAAGCTGATGCCCGATGAGTTTGTGGTAGTGATTGGTGTAGGAGGTTTGGGGCACGTAGCGGTACAGATTCTGAAAGAAACTACCGGAGCAGCTATTATTGCCTGTGATGTGACTGAAGACAAGTTAGCTTTTGCAAAAGAATTGGGAGCTAACTATACTGTGAACTCAAAGGATCCTGATGCAGCAGAACAAATTCTGAAAATCACAGGACTTAAGAAAGCTAAAGTAGTCTTGGATTTTGTAGGGGCATCACCTACAATAGATTTGGGAACCAAAGTAGTGGGAATGGATAGCGATCTTACCATTGTTGGTTTAGGAGGAGGCTACTATCAATACACTATGAATGGTTTGCCGTTTGGTGTAACAATGACCAACCCTTATTGGGGTTCCCGTACCGAGCTGATGGAAGTTGTAGGTCTCGCAAGACAAAACAAAATCCACATAGAGATAGAAAAACATCCCCTGGATGACGCTAATCTGGTGTATGACAAGATGCGCGAAGGTAAAATCAAAGGGCGCGCAGTATTAGTGCCCTAATGATTTTAAAAATTATAAAAAATAAGACCGTTCTTGCAAGAGCGGTTTTTGTTTTATCGAAGATTTTTAGCAGTTTTTTTACCCAGAATATCAGCCTCGTTTTCTAATGCGTTGTCGTCGTTGATGATAGCTTTTTTATTAATAGATAGATTGGGTGTTATTCTATTATGATCAGAAATGTTTATTCTGTCCAGATGCTAAATGAATATCTCGTCCTTGTATGTCCTTTTCAAATTGCAGTTGATTTGGTTTCTCAGAATTATAATGAATTTTTACATTGTCTAAATTTAAACCTGAAAGATTTTCTAGTTCTGATTTCAGATTTTTATCAATTTTTAAATTTTTACTTTCAGATTTTGCCATAATTACGAGACATGATTATTATTTCTAAAGTTACTAAAAATCATTCAATAAAAAACTGCTCTTTTAATTAGTCTTTATACAGAAATAGCAAAGACCAGCCAATTTTGGCTGGGCTTTACTTTATAATTAAGGTCCAAAGTGTTATTTAACTTTTAAACTCTCTCATTCTTAATCTCATCCACAATCTCAGGATTTAAGAGAGTAGAAGTGTCTCCAAAGTTCGAGAAGTCACCTTCCGCAATCTTTCTCAGAATTCTACGCATAATTTTTCCAGACCTCGTCTTCGGCAATCCAGATACAAACTGTATCTTGTCCAACTTAGCAATTGGTCCTATCTGGTCAGAAATCAGTTGGTTGATTTCTTTTGTCAGGTTTTCTTTGTTTCTTTCCTCACCTGATTCTTTCAGGATCACAAAACCGTACAATGCACTTCCTTTGATATCATGGGGGTATCCCACAATTGCAGATTCTGCCACTGCAGGATGCTCGTTGATGCTATCCTCGATAGGTGCTGTTCCGAGGTTATGCCCGGAAACGATGATGACATCATCTACACGTCCTGTGATTCTGTAATAACCTACTTCATCTCTCAAAGCGCCATCTCCGGTGAAATATTTTCCAGGAAAAGCAGAGAAATAAGTTTCCTTATAACGCTGATGGTCGCCCCAAATCGTTCTCGCAATCCCGGGCCAAGGAAAACGGATGCAAAGATTTCCTGTTACCTGATTTCCTGTAATTTCGTTACGCTTGTCATCCATCAAGACAGGTTGAACACCCGGCAATGGAAGTGTGGCATAAGTTGGTTTAGTAGGCGTTGCAAACGGGATTGGTGAAATGAGGATTCCGCCGGTTTCTGTTTGCCACCAAGTATCTACGATAGGACATTTCTTCTTTCCAACGTGGTCATTATACCAATGCCAGGCTTCATCATTGATAGGCTCACCAACGGAACCAATCACTTTCAAAGAACTAAGGTCGTGCTTCTCCACCCATTCTACACTTTCTTTTGCCAAAGAACGGATGGCTGTCGGAGCAGTATAGAACTGGGTCACTTTGTGTTTCTCAATCACTTCCCAGAATCTTCCTGCATCAGGATAAGTAGGTATACCTTCAAAAATAACGGTTGTTGCGCCATTTAAAAGTGGACCATAAAGTATGTATGAATGTCCCGTAATCCAACCGATATCTGCTGTACACCAATAGATGTCATTTTCTTTATAATTAAATACGTTTTTGAAAGTATATGCCGTGTAGACCATATAACCGGCACAAGTGTGAAGCATTCCTTTTGGTTTCCCTGTAGAACCAGAAGTATAAAGAATAAACAATGGGTCCTCCGCATCCATAATCACCGTTACAAAATCTGCAGAGGCCTTGTCATAATACTCCGACATCCAGTGGTCTCTGCCTTCTTTCATCTTGACATCGTTGTGCGTTCTTTTCACGACCAAGACTGTTTCTACAGTTGGTGTTTTTTCCAAAGCTTCATCCACAATGCTTTTCAGGTCAAGAACTTTGTTTCCTCTGTAGCTTCCGTCTGATGTAATTACCATTTTCGCTCCGCAGTCATTCACTCTTGATGCAACTGCAGATGCAGAAAACCCCGCAAATATTACTGAGTGCACTGCTCCCAGCTTAGCGCAGGCTAACATTGCAACAGCCAGTTCCGGAATCATCGGAAGGTAGATGCATACTCTGTCACCTTTCTGGATGCCCATTTCTCTCAGGACATTTGCTGTTTTATTGACTCTTTCATAGAGTTCATTGAAGCTAATATGTTGCGCTTCTTCTTTCGGGTCGTTGGGTTCCCAGATGATAGCGGTTTTGTCTCCTCTTACGGAAAGATGCCTGTCCAGGCAGTTTTTGGTAATGTTAAGTTTGGCATTTTTGAACCATTTGATGTTGGCTTCCTCCATATTGTAATCCACGACTTTGGACCAACGCTGATACCACACAAAATTTTCGTCCGCTACTTTGTCCCAAAACTTCTTAGGATTCTTGATTGATTTTTTGTACTCTTTGAAATAATCCTGTAAATTCTGAATGTGATAATTTCTCATATTATTGATTTTTAATGTAAATTTTACTCTTTATAAATTAAGTTAGATGTATTTTTCTGTAATCGACTATTTTTTCTTGGATTTCGGTAATGATTAATTCATCATCTATGGTCGATGGGATTTGGAAATCTTTTCCGTCCAACATGGTTCGGATGAGTTTTCTTAAGATTTTCCCCGAACGTGTTTTGGGTAGTCGTTTGACGACCATCACGTTTTTTAGACATGCAACAGCCCCGATTTTCTCACGCACATTTTTTATGATTTGTTTTTCCAATTCGGTTTCGGATATGTCTGTTCCGCTTTTCAGAACGACACAGGCAAACGGGATTTGACCTTTGAGATTATCTTCTATCCCGACAACGGCACATTCGGCAACATTTGAGTTGGAGGAAACCACTTCTTCCATTTCGGAAGTAGATAGTCTGTGTCCCGCCACATTGATGACATCATCTACACGGCCTGTGATGAAAACATAACCGTCTTCGTCCACAATTGCGCCATCTCCTGAAAAATAATAACCTTCGAACTGAGAAAGATAACTATTCTTGAATCTCCGAAAGTCGTTCCAAATACCCAACATTGCGCCTGGAGCAAGTGGTAATTTGATAACGAGATAACCTTCGTGATGAGGAGCAAGCTCGTAACCATTCTCATCGAAAACTTTGATGTCATAACCCGGAATTGGTTTTCCTGCTGATGCTCTTTTTATTTTGTAATCTTTGTTTTCTGTTAATAAGCCTAACATTGGCGAGCCGGATTCTGTTTGCCACCAATGGTCTATTGCTGGAACGCCCACGTGTTCTGCAAACCAATCCAACGTAGCAACATCACAACGTTCTCCGGCTAAGAATTGTTTTTTGAAATTGGATAAATCATATCTCTTTACCAATTCGCCATTCGGGTCTTCTTTTTTGATGGCTCTTATAGCTGTAGGAGCAGTGAACATTGCTGAAACCTTATATTCTGAAATGATTCTCCAATAGGTTCCTGCATCTGGGGTCATCACAGGTTTTCCTTCGAAAATAATGGTGGTGTTTCTGTTGATTAATGGTCCATAAACCGAATAGCTATGCCCAACAGCCCACCCGAAATCCGATGCTGCCCAAAAGGTTTCTCCTTCATCGATTCCGTAATGGAATTTCATAGAAAATTTGAGTGCAGTTGCATAACCACCAGTATCTCTTACGATTCCTTTTGGTTTTCCGGTAGTTCCGGAAGTGTAAAGAAGATATAATGGATGTGTAGATTCAACAGGGATATAATCTGCTGGTTCGGATTGACCGATGATTTCTTCATAATCAATAATACCGTTAAACATCTCGTGTTGGTTGTCAATCAATTTTCTGTTGTAAACAATGATGTTTTCAACCTTTTCTTGGGCTAACTCGATGGCTTTCTCAACCAAAGGCAGATAAGGGATTCTTTTGGTGATTTCTACACCTGCAGTTGCAGTTATCATTACTTTTGGTTTGCAATCGTCTATTCTTACGACCAATTCGTGCGGTGCAAATCCCCCAAAAACCACATTGTGAATCACACCAATTCTCGCACAAGCCAGCATCGAAAATAAAGTTTGAGGAATCATTGGCATATAAATTACTGCTGTATCACCTTTCTCCAATCCCAAAGATTTAAGCGCGCCTGCCAGTTTAGAGACTTCATTTTTTAATTGATTAAAAGTGTAAGTCTGCTTCTGATTGGTAACCGGAGAATCGTATATCACGGCAATTTGTTCCCCGAATCCATCTTCAATATGCTTATCTATGCAGAGATAACTCATATTAAGTTTCCCATCTGCAAACCATTGATTGTAATTGTTCTCATCCAAAGAAGTGATTTTTGATGGGAATTTGAACCAACTGATTTCTCTCGCCTGATTTTCCCAAAAAGCTTCTTTGTTTTGAATACTATCGTTGAATAATTTGTTAGAATTCATATATTTTTCTTGTGTGTTTTTATATAAATTTTACCCAAGCATTTCCTCAATCTGTTGAATCAACTTTTTAATTGAATAAGGTTTTGTCACATAAGCATCGGCGCCCGATTCCAGTCCTTTTTCGATGTCTTTCGGGTTGGTTTTCGCACTCAGGAAAATCACTTTGGTGTGGCTGAGGCTTTCCATGGTCTTAATTTCATTCAATGTACTGTAACCGTCAAGATTTGGCATCATAATGTCGAGTAGAATAGCATCTGGGATTATGGTTTGTAGTAAGTCTAAAACTTCGGTTCCGTCTCGTGCGATAAAAACTTCATAACCTTGCTTCCTGAAACTGTATTCTAAGGACATCAGGATCTTGTGTTCGTCGTCTGCTATTAATATCTTTTTCATTCTTGTTTTAACTTTTAATCTAAAGAACCCGAAGGGTTCAATTTGAATAGCCGTAGGTGTAACCTATGGAAATTGTAATGATTTCGAATTACACAACCCGTGAAACGGGTTGAATTCTATTAATTCAAAACAAATATTTCTCATCAAATTCAATTCCGTGTTCATTTAATAATCTTCTAAATTCATCTTCGAATGTTTGTTTCCTATGATGTTCTTTTTGATTTTTAATATAATTAATTATCATGTCTTTTTCTCTAACCGAATATGTAAATGCACCATAACCATCTTGCCAACCAACAAACTCAGGAAATAATCCTGATTGTTTTATCCAAATATTTGTTGCGACTTTTATATCTTTTACCAAATCGCTTAGATTGATGCTTGGATGAAGGTCACAAAAGATATGAACGTGTTCTGGCATCCCGTTGATTCTGTATAATTGACATTTTTTATTTTTAATAATTCCCCAGATATATTTATAAAGTTCCGATTCATTTTTCTCGTTGATTGTTGGTTCCCGATGTTTTGTTGCGAAAACAATATGATAATAGATTTGTCTAAAAGTTCCCATTTGTGTTTTGTTTTTAATATTGCACCACGGGTTTTACCCGAGGCTATTGTTGTTGAACCCTTCGGGTTCGGTGTTTTTGTTTTGATTCGTTTTCCATAGGTTTCACCTACGGCTATTCAAGTTGAACCCTTCGGGTTCTCCATTGTCACTTTTTAACACCATCTGGAATTCTACACCGATTTCCATATTTTTTGCTGATATACTTCCTTGGTGCGCTTCCATTATTTTTCTGCAAATCGCCAATCCCAGTCCACTTCCCAAAGGTTTTCTGATGTTTTGATTTCTGGATTGATAAAACTTATCAAATATCAGATTCAAATCATCTTCTGGAATTTGTTTTCCTGTATTGAAGATTGAAATTACAAGTTGATTACCTTTTTCCTGAAATTTCGCCTGAATTGTTCCCTGTATATCCGTAAACTTAAGGGCATTCCCCAAAATATTCTGAAAAACCTGAATCAGCCTTGCTTCATCATATTCAAATTGGGTTTTTGTCAAAAGATTGACTTCACTGAGATGGATATTTTTTTGATGTAAGAGATGACTGATTGGGTTCAGCGCTTTTTGGTAGGTTTCAATAATATCATTCGTTTCGATATTTAAAGCGATTTCGCCGTGCTCCAGTTTATCAAGATATAGGATATCGTTAATAATTTCATTCAGCCTGTCAGATTCTGTAATAATATTATTAAGGAATTCTTTCTTGATGTCCTGCGGAATATCATCATCATCCGCCAAAATCTCGCCGGCAGAACGGATTGCAGTAATCGGAGTTCTCAATTCGTGTGCAACAGAATCCAGAAAATCATCTTTCTGCTTATCTTTGAAAATGAGGTTTTCATTGGCAGAGCTAAGCTCTTCGGAAAGTTGTCTTAATTCCCGACTTTGTTCCGTCAGTTTTTTATTAAGGCTGATATTTTCTTTGGATTCTTCAAGGATTTCCAAAACTTCTTTCAACGAGATTTTATCTTCATAAGTCACACCTTCAATCAGGATTTTGGCAGAAGCCGTTCCGATTCTTCCCGATAAGAGATTCTCAGAGAACTTAATAAATCTCGCATCAGCAGTTTCCGTTCGGGTATCGATGTTGTATTTGAGGTTGAAAATCCGCAGTGCCTGTTCGGTTTTCTTTTCGCCAAGGAATTTGACCAAGATATTTCGGATGTCAGAAACGTAAGCTTTACCTCTCCAGATAAAAGCATTTTCATGATTTTGAATGTATCTGTCAATATCCACATAGATTTCGGCAAAATTGCGTTCACGATAATCTCCTTTTTGACTTACAGAAATCACTGTAAACAAAATCATATTAACCAAAATTGACCAAAAGAAAACTTGGGAAATACTATCCAGATAAGGAATGTTGAAAAAACTGAACGAATTATACATTTCCCTCAAAAACCCTTTGAATTCCTGATTGTAAGAAAAATAATACTGCGGAATAATCAAACCGAAATAGCAGATAATCAAACCGCAAATCAAACCGAAAACTGCGCCTTTGTAACTTCCTCTTCTCCAGAAAATAGCTCCAAAAAATGAAGGTCCCAACTGGGAAATTACGACGAAAGAAATCAATCCGACAGAATATAAACTGTTCTGTAAAATGAAAAATTTATAAAAAATAAAAGCAGTTACAATCAGAATGAAAATACTGACTTTCCTAATATTTGTAATGTTTTTGGTATTTTTTACATCATTGTCGGATTTGAATTTATCCAGCCAGCCATAAGGAATGATGAGGTTGTTGGAAAGCATAATCGATAAAGTAATGCTGGAAATAATTACCATCGAAATTGATGAACTCAATCCTCCAAGAAAAACCAAAACCGTAATTAACTGATTATTGAAATGTTGCGGAATCAAAATCGAATAAAATTCTGGGTTGACGGAATGTCCATCGAAAATAATTCGTCCGCCCCAGGCAATCGGGAATACAAATACATTGAAAATCAAAAGGTAAAGCGGGAAAAACCAAATCGCTGTTTTCAGATGCTTTTCCTGCCTGTTCTCAACAATGGTGGTGTGAAATTGTCTCGGCAATAGGAAAATTGCCGAAGCTGAAATTAAACAAAGAATTATCCAGTTGATGCTTCCTTCCAATCCTGAAAATGTATTTTTAGCTTTGAAGTCTTGAAACTGACTTGCTTTTTCATAGATATCTGAAAATCCGTCAAAAACAAAAAATGTTACGAAGATTCCGAGAACAATTAGGAAAATTAATTTCAAAAAACTTTCCAATGCTACGGCAGAAATTATTCCTAATCTTTTTTCTGATGCGTCCACGTAACGTGTACCATAATAAGACGAAAAAAGTGCCAGTAAAATCACAACATAAGTGGCGTTGTCTGTAAACAAATCTTTCGAAATTGGTGTTTGTGTAACCAAATGAAACGTTTCTGATATCGCTTTAATCTGAAGCCCGATGTAAGGAATAATCCCGAAAATACAAACCAAAGTGATTATCGCTCCGAACGAACGACTGTTTCCGTAACGCAAAGAAATAAAATCCGCGATACTGCTGACTTTGTTGATTCTGGCGATTCGGATGATTTTTCTGTTGATATAAATCCATGCCGGAATAATGATAATAGGACCAACATAAATCGGGAGATAATCCAGACCGTCATTCACAGCAACGCCGATGCTCCCGTAATAAGTCCATGCAGTACAATAAACAGCCAGTGACAATGCATAGATGTAAGGATTGTTCACCCAAATCTTGCTCTTCTTTTTTTCCGCACTGTGAGCCACGAGGAAAAGAAGAGCGAGATAGAGTATGACAACTGCAAATAAGGCAAAGCTATTCATCGTACTTTTTGAAAATGACAAACGAAATGATGATTGAGGTCATCCATACGCCGAAGATATAGATATAAATCATCGGAAACCCGAACAATTCTTTCTCGCTGTTGAACAAAAGAATCATCGGAGCACTGAATAAGATAAATAGTCCAAAGCTCAGGAGAATCAGTTTTTGTTCGTGTCTCTTTTTCATTGTTAATTTTAAAACCACACAAAACAAAATTTGAATTGTGTGGTCTTGTAATTATAATTTAGTGATTTGTTTACAACTTTTCTTCGGAATAATCTCCGCTCAAGGCATAATACCCGAATACACCCAATCCTCCGGAAACAATAGGCAAGAGGATGAATACAATGATAATCCCGAATACCAAATCTTCCTGTTTTCCTGATGTTAGTTTAGGGATTCCCATTACTGTCAGTCCGAAGTAGAGAACTACCAATGCCAGTAATATCCAAACTACACCTAATATTTTTTTTAGTCCGTCCATTTTTTCTTTGTTTTAAAATTAATAAATAATCTAGTATTACTCATGGATATTTTGATTTTTGTTTTTGATGTAAACCAAACCGATTACCAGACAGACTGCAGCAACACCAATCGGATACCAGAGTCCTTCCAGATACCAGCCTGCGTGTCCTGCGTCTTTTCCTGTTGTTACAAGATATGTTGCAACTGCTGGCAATAGTCCGCCAAATACACCATTTCCAATATGGTAAGGTAAAGACATAGACGTGTAACGGATTCTCACAGGGAACATTTCTACCAGGAATGCTGCAATTGGACCGTAAACCATGGTTACAAAAATCACCTGAATGAATACTAAAAATACCAGATACCATCTTGTATTATCATTGATGTGAATGGATTTGGTCACTTTCGGCTCTTCCGCTTTGCCATCCTTCATTACGGGACCTGCGGCTGACCAATGCACAATACTGTCTTTTTTCATTAATGTTCCGTCAGTGTACGCAATTTCTTTATGAAAAGTAATCAAGCTGTCGGTTGCGATTTTGTTGTGAACTTTCACGGTTCTTTTTTCTGTGATTCCGCCTGCTGCAACTTCTTTTTTAGCAGTATCAACAGAGTTGAACATTGCGCTGTATATTGGTCTGTATGCTAAGATGGCAACCAGCATTCCGGTCATCATCACAGCTTTTCTCCCGACTTTATCTGACAGCCATCCAAAGAAAACGAAGAATGGTGTTCCGAGAAATAACGCCAATGCCATTAATGAATCGACTTGAGTTGTGTCGATGTTCATTACTTTTTGCATAAAGCTCATTGCGTAAAATTGTCCCGTGTACCAGATAACACCTTGTCCCATCGCTGCTCCGAAAAGAGCCAGTAACACAAACTTGAAATTGAATCTGTTTCCAAAACTCTCTTTCAAAGGATTTGTAGAGGTTTTTCCTTCGCTTTTGGCTTTTGCAAAAAGCGGTGATTCTTTCATATTCTTTCGGATGAAATACGAAACAATAACCATCAAAATTGAAATCCAGAACGGAATTCTCCATCCCCAACTGTCAAATTCCTCCGCAGATAGTGAAGTTTTTGTAATCAGAATTACAATTAATGAAATGAATAATCCTGCAGTTGCAGTCGTCTGAATCCAGGATGTCCAGTAGCCGCGTCTTCCGGGCTGTGCATATTCTGCCACGTAAGTTGCAGCACCGCCGTATTCTCCGCCAAGTGCCAAACCTTGTAAAAGTCTCAGGATTAAAACTAAAACCGGTGCCATAAAACCAATGGTTTCATAACTAGGGATACATCCTATAAGGAATGTCGAGAATCCCATAATCAGAAGTGTTACAAGGAAAGTGTATTTTCTTCCGATTAAATCTCCCAATCTTCCGAAAAATAATGCTCCAAAAGGCCTTACAACGAAACCTGCTGCAAAAGTTGCCAACGTGGACAAGAACGCTGCTGTTGGATTATCTGCAGGGAAGAATTTTGTGGCTAAGACCACTGCCAGGCTTCCGAAGATGTAGAAATCATACCATTCGATAAGAGTTCCGAGGGACGAAGCCATAATCACGCTCCAGATGGTGCGGTTTTTCTGCTTGTCGCTCAGGTTTTCGTACTGTTCGTGATGTGAATCGCTCATTGTATTTAAGATTTGATGTTAAAAATTTTATAGATAAATCTGGAACTGAAGAATGAATTCTCCTTTAGATTTTGGTTCAGCTGTTGCGCTTGTGTAGGTTGGTCTTGTGGAGTATTGAGTTGTCAATTTTGCGTGATGGCCGTCAATAAACCAGTTTGCACCGATGTCAAATTGCGAAGACGAATTCTCTAAGGCTTTAAAGTTTTTATTCGTGTAAGCTGCAAAAGGCTGAATTCTGATTTTCGGTTTGTCGGCATTGCTTGGTAGAAGTAAACCTGCCTGTAGATAATAGATATTTCCGGTTCCAATCATTGGCTGGAGGTTTCCTGCGCCGGCAATGGCTTTATCACCAACGAAATTGGGATCAGTTGAGCCAATATTCATAATGCCAAGATTTCTCAAGTAATTCGGTCCGAAATTATAATTGTAAAATCCTGCGTAAGCGGAAAGTGCCATTTTGTTTTTCGCATTTCCTAATGGCAAATCTGCAAACGCATCAATTGCGTAGAGGGCAATGTCATGTTTCTCGATTTGAGAATTGACTGAAGTTCTTGTTCCGTCTTTCTGATGATAAAAACCTGCTCCTACATTGAAGACTTTCTTAGTTCCCAAATACGAGCCCACTTTGAAAGGCAAAAGATTGGATTCCGAGTCAAGGAATTGATATTCCACATAACCGGCCTTTGAAAATTCCGGATTTCCGTTGTTGTCAACTGCCACTCTCGCTGCCGGATTGGTAACATTAACAGGCGCAATATTGGTTGCGAAAGGTTTATTTAAACTGAACCGATATTCGAATTTGCCGTATTTCCCTTTGGCAAAGATTCCCATTTGTCTGGCGAATTGGTCAGAGTTGTCAATCAATGGCCAAGTGAAAATCGGGGAATCAACAGTTAGGAAATTAAGTGTTGAGGCCATTGTCATTCTGGAAAGTCCCATATAATAATGAAGACCGGCTCCCAGGCTCAAACTGAATTTTCCTGCTTCTCCTGGTAAAACCACGGCATACTCGTTCCAGGCATCGTGAAAAAACATTTGCGGTTTTTTACCATTTCCATAACCGCCGGTTCCTGTTGTTCCGGAGCCTCCGCCATTGATAAAAGTCTGATTATTAATTCCGAAATGCATCAAAATCATATACCGCTTCGTGATTTGTGCATAAGCGAGTGCTCTTAGTCGTCGGTTTCCGATGTTCCATGAATTTTTGGTGGCTTCATCAGAAACCATGGTTCCGGGATTCATTTCTGTATTTCTTAACCAGATTTGGTTCCAAAGAATAAATCTTACATACTTATCGCCTTCAGGATTCAGATTTAATTTTAATCCATTCCCGTAATCAGGCGAACCTTGCGAATATAGGCTAGAGCTTAAAAGTGCTAAACCTATAAAAGTGAGAAATTTCTTCATAAATTAATAATAATTTGGTGTTTATTTTGTGATTGCCAAATTGTTATTAATATTTTGTTTACAAAAATTTAATATATATTAATGGAAAGTATATAGTTTTATTTATAATTGATGAATGATAGCTGATAAACGACTGTCTTGATTATTTATAATTTATCAACTATCATTTATTTTTGAACCGCTCCCACTTAATCAGCATATACTTATCGGCAAATTGAGTGATAATTAATCCCGAGTTTTCAAGATTGTTTTCCTGAGAGATATATTCTATCAATTCGTTTTGTTTCAGTACTTTATAAACCGGATGAAATTCTGAATGCGGCGGTCTTGTGATATTGTATTTCTTAATCCAGGAACTGATGCTGACGTGAGAAACACCTATGATTCTTTCAATTTCCCGAAAACTTAATCCTTCAAGATAGAGTTGTAGAGCTTTAGTGACGTAATAGTCGTCAATTTGTTTTCCTAGTTTTTTAACAGTAAAGTAATACTTGCAGTTCTTGCAGTAGAATCTTTGTTTTCCTTTGATAATTCCGCTTTTTGAAACGTTTTGGTTATTACATTTAGGACATTGATTTTCCATAACTATACCTTTTTAGCAAATGTATAATAAATTAGCAATATTTGAATTTATTATAAAGATAATATTATTGTTAAAGCAAATTTAACAGATAAAATTATCTGAATTATTTGTTTTGTAAAGTAAAATAATTTTATTTTTGCATCTTAATTTAGATAATATCAATGAAATTAGAAGTTTCTTCAGAGAAACATTTGGTTTATGTAGAAGAAATCAGAAACGAAATGGAGGATTCCGCTAAAAAACGCGGAACTGGTATCGCAAAACGTTCTTCCGAATATCTGGGCAAAAAAATCTCAGAAGGCAATTCTATTATTGCAATTGACGAAAATGGTACCTGGGCAGGCTTCTGCTATATAGAGACCTGGACAAACGGTGAGTATGTAGCCAATTCCGGATTGATAGTTTCGCCTCAATTCAGGAATGCCGGTCTGGCAACTCAGATTAAGGAAAGGATTTTCCAATTATCCCGTGAAAAATATCCGAATGCGAAAATTTTTGGATTGACAACAGGAATGGCGGTGATGAAAATCAACAGCAGTTTAGGTTACAAGCCGGTTATTTATTCTGAACTGACTCAGGATGAACAATTCTGGAATGGCTGTAAAAATTGTGTGAACTACGATATTCTGATGATGAAAGAACGCAAAAACTGTCTTTGTACGGCAATGCTTTTCGTTCCCGAAAATCTGAATAAAGAGAAAAATAAAAATTTTGAATCCATAAATAATAATAATGAGTAAGAAAGTAGTTTTGGCATTTAGCGGAGGTTTGGACACTTCTTATTGCGCAAAATATCTGAGTGAAACGTTGGGTTACGAAGTTCACGCAGTCACGATTAATACAGGAGGTTTTGATAAGGAAGATGAAGTTTCGCTAAAAGAAAAAGCGGAAAAATTAGGTGTGGCTTCTTACAGGTTTGTTGATGCTTCGGAAAAATATTATAATGATTGTGTTAAGTATTTGATTTTTGGTAACGTTTTGAAAAACAATACTTACCCGTTGTCAGTAAGTGCGGAAAGAACGATTCAGGCGCAGACCATTGCGGAAGTTGCTTTGGAAATTGGGGCGGATGCCATTGCGCACGGGAGTACAGGCGCGGGAAATGACCAGGTTCGTTTTGATTTGATGTTCCAGGTAATGTGTCCGAAAATAGAAATTATTACACCGATTCGTGATTTGAGTTTGTCACGTGAAGATGAAATCCAATTTTTGAAAAATCACAATTACGAAATGGATTTTGACAAAGCAAAATATTCCATTAACAAAGGACTTTGGGGAACTTCGGTTGGTGGAAAAGAAACTTTGACATCTCAGAATTACCTTCCGGAAGAAGCATTTCCTTCTCAAATCGAGAAAACAGAGCCTTCTCCATTGGAAATCGAGTTCAAAAACGGGGAGTTGTTTTCTGTGAATGCCGAGACTTTTTCTCATCCTGTTTTAGCAATTCAGAAGATTGAGGAACTGGCTTCACCTTACGGAATCGGTCGTGATATTCACGTTGGGGACACGATTGTCGGCATCAAAGGACGTGTCGGTTTCGAGGCTGCTGCAGCGTCAATCATCATCAAAGCGCATCATTTGCTGGAGAAACACACTTTATCAAAATACCAGCAGACGATAAAATCGCAGTTGTCAGATTGGTATGGGAACTGGCTTCACGAAGCACTTTTCCTTGACCCGGTGATGAGAAATATCGAATCATTTTTGCAGGATTCTCAGAAAACCGTGAATGGAAAGGTATTCATCACGCTTCATCCGTATCGTTTCATTCTGAACGGAATCGAGTCTGAAAATGATTTGATGTCTTCAAAATTTGGAAGTTACGGCGAAGAAAATCTCGCCTGGAGTGGTGAAGATGTGAAAGGATTTACCAAAATCCTCAGCAACTCGCTCAATATTTATCATCAGGTCAATAAACTGAACTAGAATTATTTGGGCAGCTTAATCCGCCCTCCGTTGCCGCTTTTTTCTTTTTCTCAAAAAAAAGAAAAAGAGCTCCACTCAGGTCGGGCTGCGAGCAATTCAATGATTGAAAATCTGTTTAATCAGAAAAATCTGCGATAAAAAATAAAAGATTCAAAAAATTTGCGACTTAAAAAGCAGTTTGAAAATAAAAAAATCTTCGCGCTCTTTGCGTTCAAAAATATTAAAAAATAAAAATGAAAAAATCAGTCGGAGTTATCGGAGCCAACGGTTACACAGGAAGCGAACTTGTTCGATTGCTGGCTTTTCATCCGAATATAGAATTAAAGTTTTTGTTCAGCCGTTCCAATTCCGGCGTGAAGATTTCGGATTTATACCCGGATTTGGAGTCGGTTTGCGATTTGACTTTGACCGGTTCTGTTCAGCAGGTGGACATTCTTTTTCTTTGCCTTCCACACAAAGAAAGTCAGAATTGGCTAGATGAAAATCCGGTGTCAGATGAAACTTTGGTTATTGATTTAGGAAACGATTTCCGATTAAAAGGCGATTTCAGAAACAGAAATTTCATCTATGGTTTACCGGAAATTTATTTTAGTGAAATCCAAAGTTCTAAAAGTATTGCCAATCCTGGATGTTTTGCAACTGCAATTCAGTTAGCGTTACTGCCTTTAGCGAAAGAAAATCTGCTGAAAGATGTTTATACAACGGGAATCACTGGTTCAACCGGAGCAGGACAGTCGTTGCAGGCGACAACGCATTTCACTTGGAGAAATGACAATATTTCCGCGTACAAAACTTTGAACCATCAGCACGTTGATGAGATTTTGAAACAAATCAATTCGCTAAATAATCAAGAAGTAGAGCTCAATTTTGTTCCGTGGCGCGGCGATTTTGCAAGAGGGATTTTCACAAGCTCTATTATCGGATGTGATTGGGAATTGGAGAAGATTTACTCTTTATATAAAGACTTTTACAAGGATTCATCTTTTGTGAAAGTTTCAGAAAAACCGATTGATATGAAACAAGTTGTTAATACCAATTTCTGCGTCATACAAATCGAAAAACAAGGAAATAAAATAGCAGTTCATTCCGCAATTGACAACCTTCTGAAAGGTGCATCCGGACAAGCTGTCCAAAATATGAATATTGCCAATGACTGGGAACAAAATTTAGGTTTAAACTTAAAACCTTTAGCGTTCTAAACTTTGCGACTTAAAAGCAGTTTGAAAATTAAAAAAAATCTTTGCGCTCTTTGCGTTAAAAATAAAAATGTAAAATGAATTTATTCAACGTATATCCACTCTTCAACATCAATCCTGTAAAAGCTCAAGGTTCTTTTCTCTGGGATGAAAACGGACAGCAATATCTCGATTTTTATGGTGGTCACGCTGTGATTTCCATTGGTCATAATCATCCGCATTATGTTGAAAGGTTGAAAAATCAATTGGAGAAAATCAGTTTTTATTCCAATTCTGTGGAGAACAAGATTCAGCAAGAACTGGCTGAGAAATTGGGATTATTGTCAGGTTACGAAGATTACTCGTTGTTCTTATGCAATTCCGGGGCGGAAGCGAATGAAAACGCTTTGAAGCTGGCTTCATTTCATAACGGGAAAAAGAAAGTGGTTTATTTCTCAGAAGCTTTTCACGGACGAACTTCTGCTGCAGTTGCCGTAACAGACAATCCAAAAATTGTTGCGCCAGTAAACGAATCTGAAAATTTTATCAAATGTGAATTCAATAATTCAGAAGAATTGGAGAAGATTTTTGCAGAAAATCAAAACGAAATTTCTGCTGTGATTGTCGAAGGAATTCAAGGTGTTGGCGGAATTAATTTGTTGACGGAAGATTTCATTTTAAAGATTGAAAAATTGTGTAAAGAAAACAATTCGATTTTGATTTTGGACGAGGTTCAGTCAGGTTACGGACGTTCCGGGAAATTCTTTGCGCATCAGGAATTTGACATCAAACCGGATTTGATTACGGTTGCCAAAGGAATGGGAAATGGCTTTCCGATGGGTGGCGTTTTGATTAGTCCAAAATTCCAGGCAAGTTACGGATTATTGGGAACCACGTTTGGCGGCAATCATCTCGCCTGCATTGCAGGATTAGCCGTTCTGGAAGTCATCGAAAAAGAAAATTTAATCGAAAATTCAGAAAAAACAGGTGCTTATATTGAAGAAAAAATCAAATATTTTCCTCACATCAAAAACATCAAAAGGCGAGGTCTGATGATTGGAATTGAGCTCGACCAAGCTTGTGCAGATGTCAGGAAAGCATTGCTGTTTGAGCATTTTATTTTCACGGGCAATGCCAATGATAAGAATGTTCTGCGGATTTTGCCGGCGCTCAATATTTCGGAAAAAGAATCCGATTTGTTCATCAATGCTTTAGAAAAAACCTTGAAATCTATTGATTCGAAAAAAGAAATTATAGAATTTAAATAACGCAAAGGCGCAAGAAATCAATAATTATAATGTTGAAAAGTCGCAAAAATCGTGCATTAAAATTTGCGACTTATAAAAGTTGAATTACATAAAATAATTTAGCGCCTTTGCGATAAAAAAAATAAGATGAAAAATTTCACTTCCGTTTACGATATAGCTCAATTGCAAAATACCATTGCAAAAGCTTTAAAAATAAAAGAAAATCCATTAGGAAATCCGACCAAAGGAAAAGGAAAGACAATTGGTTTGGTTTTTCTTAATTCCAGTCTCAGAACAAGATTAAGTTCACAAATCGCCGCTCAGAATTTGGGACTGAATGTTCTGGTTCTCAACGCTGCTCAGGAAGCTTGGAATCTCGAATTTGCTGACGGAACCGTAATGAACGGCGACACAGTCGAACACATCAAAGATGCGATAGAAGTTCTGAATCAGTATTGCAACATCATTGCTGTGAGATGTTTTGCAGGAATGAAAAACAAAGAAGATGATGTGAACGAGAGTATTCTGAGCCAGTTCCTGAAACACGCTAAAGTTCCTGTCGTTTCTTTGGAATCGGCAACTCGACATCCGCTACAAAGTTTGGCAGATTGCATCACAATCACCGAAAATTGGACAGAAAATAGAAAACCAAAAGTCGTTTTGACTTGGGCGCCTCATATCAAACCAATTGCGCAGGCGGTCGGAAATTCGTTCACAGAATGGATGCAACAGATGGATGTTGATTTTGTGATTACCAATCCGGAAGGTTACGATTTGGATAAAAATTTCACGAAAGGTACAAAAGTGATTCATAATCAGGATGAAGCGTTGAAAGATGCGGATTTCGTGTATGTGAAAAACTGGTCTTCATTTGATGATTATGCGAATATGCCAAAAGTTGAAGGTAACTGGATGCTGACAAATGAAAAATTAAAACTCACCAATCAGGCGAAAGTAATGCATTGTCTGCCAGTTCGTAGAAATCTTGAGCTGAGTGATGAAGTAATGGATGGCAAAAACTCAATCATCTATCAGCAGGCAAAAAACAGAATCTTTTCTGCTCAGGTAGTTTTCAATGAAATTTTGGATGAATTGGATAAACCACAAAAGTCACAAAAGAAATAAATAGATTTATAATAAAAAAACTTAGCTGAGCGTAAGCGCCTTTGCGAACCTTAAAATATTTTCAATAATTAATAAAAACCTTTGCGCTCTTTGCGTTAAAAATAATGCAAAAACTACATATCATAAAAATCGGCGGAACTCTCATCGATGACAAAAAAGCATTGAAAGCTTTTCTTGCGCAATTTTCAGAGATTAAAGAAGCTAAAATACTGATTCACGGCGGTGGAAAGATTGCTGAAACTTTAGCTGAAAAGCTAAAAATCAGGCAGACAATGATTGACGGGCGAAGAATCACAAATAAGAAAACCCTGAAAGTTGTAACAATGGTCTATGCGGGCAGAATCAACAAAAACATCGTGGCAAAACTGCAAAGTTTCGATTGCAATGCGATTGGATTTTCCGGAGCGGACGGCAACGTTATCAAAGCCGAAAAAAGACAGCATCCGGAAATCGATTTTGGATTTGTTGGCGATATCGATGAAAAAAGTATCAATCACGAATTGATTATTAATATAATAAATCTGGGTCTGGTTCCGGTGTTTTCTGCAATCACTCACGATAAAAAAGGAAATCTGTTCAACACCAATGCAGACACGATTGCCGGAACTATCGCTCAGGCTTTATCAAAATATTTCGATACAGAATTACTGTTCTGTTTCGATAAAAATGGGGTTTTGGAAAATATTGAGGATGAAAATTCGAATTTGAAAACAATCAACAAACAAGAATTTTCTGAATTAAAATCCCAAGGAAAGCTACACAAAGGGATTTTACCAAAATTAGAGAATGCTTTCAAGGCCAAAGAAAATGGCGTTCAGAAAGTGGCTTTAATCAAAGAAGAAAAATTATCAGACCAAATAAAACTACGAAATGAAGGAACTGAAATCTGTCTTTAGCAGAGAAGAATTAACGGAAAATGCAGTCGAATTGCTGAAAAAAATCATTGCAACGCCATCTATGAGTCGTGACGAATATAACGTTTCGCTCATCATAGAAAGATTTTTCAATGAGCATCAGATGACAGTTAACCGATTCAAAAATAACATTTGGGCAACCAATAAACATTTTGATGCAGGCAAACCTTCCATTCTTCTCAACACCCATCACGACACGGTAAAACCGAACAAAGCTTATACTTTGGACCCGTTTATTCCTGTAGAGAAAGATGAGAAATTATTTGGTTTGGGAAGCAATGATGCGGGCGCGTCTTTGGTGGCAATGGCACAGACTTTTCTTTATTTTTATGAAGCCGAAGATTTGACTCATAATCTGGTAATTGCTCTGACAGCTGAGGAAGAAATCTCTGGTTTGGACGGTATCGAAGCATTGTTCCCACAACTCCCGAATGTAGAATTAGCAATCGTAGGCGAACCAACCAAAATGAATCTTGCTATCGCAGAAAAAGGTTTATTGGTGATTGACGGGGAAATGACCGGAACACCTTCTCACGCAGCACATCCTAACAATGACAATGCGATTGTGAAATGTATGCAGGATTTGCAGAATATTCTGGATTTCAAATTTCCAAAAATTTCGGATTATCTGGGTGAAGTGAAAGTGACTTTGTCGGTTATCAATGCGGGAACTCAGCATAACGTAGTTCCGGAAAAATGTCAATTCACTTTGGATGTGCGTGTGACAGACGAATACACGAACCGGGAAGTTTTCGAAATCATCCAGTCCCAGATGAAATCGAAACTCACGCCGAGGTCATTCCGTCTCAATTCCTCAAAAATAGAGGTCAGTCATCCGTTTGTTCAGGCTGGATTGGCGTTGGGAAGGACAACTTACGGTTCCCCGACATCTTCCGACCAGGCGATTATTCCGTGCACGTCGGTCAAGTTGGGCGTTGGCGACAGTCTGCGTTCTCACACTGCGGACGAGTTTGTTTATATCGACGAAATCCGCGAAGGTATTGATATTTACATCAAAATATTAGAAAAAATATTATAAATAATTTTAAAGGTTTGGGCAGCTTAATCCGCCTTCCGCTCCCAATCTTTTTTGCTGACAATTTCATTTTGAATAGAACTTTAAGGTTGGCAAAAAAGGATTTCCGCTCAAGTCGGGCTGCGTTTCGCAAAGTTGAAGATTTGTCTTCAATTAAAAAGAATTTTAAAAGTTAATCTCAGCTGAGCGTCAGCGCCTTTGCGAACCTTTGTTTTCAATAAAATAAAAAATCTTTGCGCGCTTTGCGTTCAAAATATCAAAATATTACAGAATGAAAAAAATCTGGCAAAAAGACAATACAAAAACCAATGATTTGGTCAACCAATTCACAGTCGGGAAAGACCTGGATTTTGACGACAGATTAGCAAAATACGATGTGTTGGGTTCTATTGCCCACGCCAAAATGCTGGCAGAAGTTGGTTTGATTCGTTTGGATGAAGAGCAGGCGATTGTTGCAGTTTTGGAAGAAGTCCTTACCGACATCGAAAAAGGAAGCTTCGAAATTGATAAATCGGCAGAAGATATCCATTCACAAATCGAATCGATTCTCATCGAAAAGCTTGGCGAAACAGGAAAGAAAATCCACACTGCAAGGTCAAGAAATGACCAGGTTTTGACGGATATAAAACTATATTTATTAGATGAAATCAGAGAAATCACTGAACTGACGGATTCGTTTTTTCAAATACTGAAAGACAAAGCGAATCAACATAAAAACGTTTTATTGCCTGGCTATACACATTTTCAGGTTGCGATGCCTTCGTCTTTTGGATTATGGTTTGGTGCGTATGCAGAATCTCTGGTGGACGATTTGGAATTGCTGTTTGCAACGAAGAATATCATTAATAAAAATCCACTCGGTTCGGCCGCTGGCTATGGCTCATCTTTCCCTATTGACAGAGAAAGCACAACCTATAAATTAGATTTCAGAACATTGAATTACAATGTGGTTTATGCACAAATGACTCGAGGAAAGTCGGAAAAGTTATTAGCTAATTCGTTATCTGTTTTAGCTGGAACTTTGTCAAAATTTTCTTACGATGTTTGCCTTTACTTAAGTCAGAATTTCAATTTTATTAGTTTTCCAAAGGAATTCACGACGGGAAGCAGCATTATGCCGCACAAAAAAAATCCGGATATTTTCGAATTGGTAAGAGCAAGATGTAACAGAATTCAGTCATTGCCGAATGAATTGGTTTTGCTGACAAATAATCTACCGTCAGGTTATCACAGAGATTTGCAATTGACAAAAGAAATCCTTTTCCCTGCGATTGACTCTTTGAAAGAATGCCTCGAAATCTTGATTTACACACTTCCAAATATCGAAGTGAAAGATAATATTCTGGACGACGAAAAGTATAAATATGTCTTCAGCGTAGAAAAAATCAACGAAGAAGTGAAAAACGGGAAATCATTCCGTGACGCTTATATCCAAATCGGACAGGAGATTGAAAATGACATTTTTGAGTACGATTACAAAGAGCTCAATCATTCTCATCAGGGCAGTTTAGGAAATCTTTGCCTTGATGAAATTGAGTATCAGTTCAATAAAGTTCGGGATAAATTGTTGGGATAGTTTATCACAAAGGCACGAAGAAATTAGTCTATTGAACCGCTTTTTAAGACACAAAGTTTACCTTCGTTAAAATTGAGATAAATCGAAGATTTATCCTTTGCGAATTTGAGCATATTATAAGTAAAAGCTTGCGACTTTGCGTTTAAAGCATTAGTCCAACTTAAACTTAGTCGTTTTTTTAACTTCTGCAAGAACGATAGAACTGTGATATTGCCCAATATGAGGACTGTTTGAAATGATATTCACAGTAAAATCATTGTAAGAATTAATGTCGTTGGCAAGAATTTTTAATTGATAATCATATTCACCGGAAAGACTTGTAATTTCCTGAATTTCATCATATTTAGAAATGTAATCTTCAAATTCTTTCAAAGTTTTTTGAGATTGCTCTTTGAGGCGGACATTACAATAAACAACAATGTTGATTCCGAGTTTTTCTCGGTTCAAAATTGCAACATATTTTTCTACAACACCTTGTTTTTCAAGGTTTTTGATGCGTTCGTAAGTTGGTGTAAAAGTCAGTCCGATTTTTTCGGAGATTTCTTTTACAGATAGCGTAGAATCCTCTTGTAGAAGCTGAAGAATCAGTTTGTCTTTTTTGTCAATGCTCATATTGATGAATGATTCTTTCAAAAGTAAAGAAAAAATTCGAAGACAACAATTCGAGAGTAGAAGTTCATTGATTTAATATAAAATATTTTGAATAGGATTTCATAATTTAAAAAATATTGGTATCTTTGCACCCAATGAATCTGGTACAGAATTTAACGACAACAACAATTGGCAAATTTGCCGACAACAACAATATTTTTTATATTTAACGAAGTCTTTTAGGCTTCGTTTTTTTTATTTAAAAATTTGAGATATGATTAAGCTTTCCCGCACATCCACAGAGAGTATAGAGAAAATTTTACAAGAAGCGCAACAGTTTGCAGATGGAAAAATCAGCAAGATTGACGGCGATGTTTTCGCAGCGAACCTTTTTTTTGAGAACAGCACAAGAACCAAAACAAGTTTTGAGGTTGCTCAGAAAAAGCTGGGACTTCACGTTATAGATTTTGAAGTTGATAAAAGCTCAATTGCAAAAGGCGAAACAATGTTGGATACTATTAAAACTCTGGAAGCCATTGGTGTGGAAGTGGCCGTTATCAGACATTCTGAAAAACGTTATTACGATGCTTTGCAAGATGCAAAATTAAGCATCGTCAATGCTGGAGACGGTGTAGGAAGTCATCCTTCACAGGCCATTTTGGATGCGCTGACAATCATTCAGGAATTTGGAAAAATCGAAGGCCTTAAAATAGGAATTGTAGGCGATGTAAAACACAGTCGTGTTGCGAATTCTGATGCTGGACTGTTCAGAAGATTAGGAGCGAGAGTGTATTTCTCGGGACCAGAATTCTGGTTTGATGAAGGAATGCTTGTGAACGGAACTTATATGCAGTTCGACGACCTTATAAAAGAAGTGGATGTTTTGATTTTGTTGAGAATCCAGCACGAGCGTCACGAGAGAACTTTCAATTTCAAATCGGAAGATTATCTGAAAAAGTTCGGGTTGACAAAAGAAAGAGAGGCGAAGATGAAACCTACTTCAATCATTATGCATCCGGCGCCAATTAACAGAGGCGTAGAAATTGATTCGGAATTGGTTGAATGTGAAAGGTCGAGAATCTTCAAGCAAATGCAGAACGGCGTTTTTGCCAGAATGGCGATTTTGAAATATGATTTGGAAAACAAAGGATTCAAATTCATCGACTCCAAAAATTAAAATATTGATTCACGCTTTCGGGCGTGTTTTTTTTGAGTAAAATCTAAAAGTAAGTATTTAAACTTTCACTCTGAGCTTGTCGAAGAGTCTGACGTTTGATAAAATTTAAAAATGAAAAAGAAGTTAATATTAGAATCCGGCGAAGTTTTTTACGGAACGGGATTCGGAGCAGAGCAGGACACTGCGGGAGAAGTGGTGTTCAACACGGGAATGACGGGTTATCAGGAACTGATTTCTGACCCAAGTTATTGCGGACAAATCGTTTGTATGACTTATCCTTTGATTGGAAATTACGGAATTAATCGTGATGATTACGAAAGCATCGAACCGGCAATCAAAGGTTTGATTGTGAAAGAATTATGCGATTTGCCATCCAATTTCAGAACTCAAATCACTTTGGACGAATTGTTCCAAAAGAAAAATCTGTCAGGAATCTCCGGAATCGACACCAGAAGATTGACAAGAATCCTTAGAAACAAAGGCGTTGAAAAAGGAAAAATCGTCAATGCAGATGCAGATGAAAGTGCAGTTATTGAAGAACTGAAATCAACAACTTTCCCAACCAATCAGGTAGAGACTGTTTCCACAAAAACGTCTTATGCAAGTCCGGGAAGAGGTTTCAAAGTGGTTTTGGTAGATTTCGGGTCCAAATTGGGAATCATCCGCGAATTGTCTCAAAGAAATTGTGACATCATCGTGGTTTCTCACGACACAACTGCAGAAGAAATCCTGCTAATGGACCCGGACGGAATAATGCTTTCCAACGGTCCCGGTGACCCGGAAGATAATGCGGAAGCTTTGGTCATGATTCAGAAATTGTTGGGGAAAGTTCCGATTTTCGGAATTTGTTTAGGTCATCAATTGATTGGCTTGGCTTGTGGAGCAAAAACTTACAAACTCAAATTCGGACACAGAGGAGGAAATCATCCGGTTTTGGATTTAGAAAAAAATAAAGTCGCAATAACTTCGCAGAATCACGGTTATGCGATTGACCAGGAATCTTTGAAAAATACAGATTTAGTAGAAACTCACATCGCTTTGAATGACAGAACAAACGAAGGTGTGAAACACAAAATCCATCCTTGTTTCTCAGTTCAATACCATCCGGAAGCAAGTCCGGGTCCGGAAGATGCGAATTATCTTTTTGATGATTTTATTGAATTAATGGAGAATTTCAAAAAGTAGAATTTCCATTTGTCATTCGGAACGAAGCAAAGCGTAGTGAAGAATCTAAATACATAATTGAGATTCCTCGTTCCTCGGAATGACAAGGCAACGCAAAAATAGAAATCTTCCGACTTCCATCATCGGACTTCGGACAAAAAAGTAAAAATGAAAAGAACAGACATAAAAACAATTTTAGTAATCGGCTCAGGTCCAATCATTATTGGTCAGGCTGCGGAATTTGATTATTCGGGAACACAGGCTTGTCTTTCACTTAAGGAAGAAGGCTATAAAGTGATTTTGATTAATTCCAATCCTGCGACGATAATGACGGATGTGGAGATTGCCGACAAAGTTTATATTGAACCGATTTCTTTGGAATTCGTTTCCAGAATCATTCGCAAAGAACGTCCGGATGCGCTTCTTCCGACTTTGGGAGGACAAACTGGACTGAATATGGCGGTTGAATTACAGAAATCTGGAATTCTTGAAGAATGCAAAGTTGAAGTTTTGGGAACTAAACTTTCCGCAATCAATCAGGCGGAAGACAGAGATTTGTTCCGTGAATTGATGCGTGAATTGAACGAACCGGTTCCTGAGTCTGATATCGTAACAACTGTTGAAGGCGCTTTAGCTTTTGCAGATAATTTAGGTTATCCGGTAATTGTTCGTCCCGCTTTTACAATGGGAGGAACAGGAGGTGGAATTGCTTCCAACGAAACAGAACTTCGTGAAATCGCTGAATTGGGATTGAAACATTCGCCTGTAACACAATGCTTGATTGAAAGGTCAATCGCCGGTTTCAAAGAAATCGAATATGAAGTGATGCGAGATTCCAACGACAACGCTATCGTGGTTTGTAATATGGAAAACATTGACCCGGTTGGTGTTCATACAGGAGATTCTATTGTGGTCGCGCCTTCGCAGACGCTTTCTGATAGAGAATATCAATTGTTGAGAAACGCTTCTTTGAAAATCATCAGAGCTTTAGGAATCGAAGGTGGATGCAACGTTCAGTTAGCATTAGACCCGCACTCATTTAATTATTATATCATCGAGGTTAATCCTAGAGTGTCACGTTCATCGGCTTTGGCGAGTAAAGCAACAGGTTATCCGATTGCCAAAATTGCGGCGAAAATCGCGGTCGGTTTAACATTGGACGAAATCAAAAATCCGGTAACAGGAACATCTTACGCTTGTTTCGAGCCAGCTTTGGATTATGTTGTTACTAAGTTTCCGAGATTCCCATTTGATAAATTTGAAACTGCGGACAGAAGATTATCAACGCAGATGAAAGCAACAGGCGAAGTAATGGCAATCGGAAGAAACTTCGAAGAATCTTTACAAAAAGCCATTCGTTCTTTGGAAACAGGAATCCGTCATTTGGGATTAAAGAAAAAGCAAGCCGAAGCTTTAACAGCCGAAGAAATTGAAAGAAGAATCCGGGTTTGTGATGACGAAAGATTGTTCATCATCGGAGATGCTTTGCGAAGAGGTTATGATTGGGAACAGATTGTGGAATGGAGTAAAATTGATAAATTCTTCATCTGGAAAATCAAAAAACTGATTGACTTTGAAACGACAATCAAAGAAAATAAATTCAATAAAGAAGTTCTTCTTGAGGCTAAGAAGTTAGGTTTCGCAGATTTGAATATCGCTCATCTTTGGGAAACAACTCAGAAAGAAGTGTTCCAGTTCAGAAAAGATAACGGAATAATGCCGGTTTACAAAATGGTTGACACGTGCGCTGCTGAATTTGAATCGGAAACGCCTTACTTCTACGGAACTTATGAAGAAGAAAACGAAAGCGTGGTTTCTGACAAAGAGAAAATCATCGTTTTGGGTTCAGGCCCAATCAGAATCGGTCAAGGAGTTGAGTTTGACTATGCAACCGTACATTCGGTTTGGGCAATTCAGCAGATGGGTTACGAGGCGATTATCATCAACTCAAATCCGGAAACCGTTTCCACAGACTTCTCGATTTCGGATAAATTATACTTCGAACCTTTGGCGGAAGAAGACGTAATGAACATCATCGAACTTGAAAAGCCAAAAGGTGTTGTGGTTCAGTTCGGAGGACAAACTGCGATTAATTTGGCTGATAAATTAGCTGCTCACGGCGTTCAGATTTTGGGAACTTCTTTGGAAGATTTGGACAGAGCAGAGAACAGAGATAAATTTGAAAAAGCACTTCAGGATTTAGGAATTCCACAACCGCTTGGAAAAACTTCGACTTCAAAAGAAGAAGCGATTGTAATTGCTAACGAGATTGGTTATCCGGTTTTGGTTCGCCCGAGTTATGTTTTGGGTGGTAGAGCGATGGAAATCGTTTATTCGGAAAAAGAACTTGCATACTATATGGAAAATGCGGTGGATGCAAGTCCGGAACATCCGGTTTTGATTGACCGTTATCTGACAGGAAAAGAAGTGGAAGTAGATGCGATTTCCGACGGTGAAACTGTTGTGATTCCGGGAATTATGGAACATATAGAAAGGGCAGGTGTTCACTCCGGAGATTCTATTGCGGTTTATCCGCCTCAGACTTTGACGGAAACTCAAATCGAAACATTAGAAGATTACACGATAAGATTAGCAAAAGGTTTGAATGTCATTGGATTAATGAATATTCAGTACGTAATTTCTGGAGGGGAAGTTTTTGTAATCGAAGTGAATCCGCGTTCGTCCAGAACCGTTCCTTTCTTATCGAAAATCACAGATGTTCCAATGGCAAATTTGGCAACAAAAGCAATTCTTGGAACAAAACTGAAAGACCTTGGTTACCAATCAGGATTGGTTCCAAATAAAGAAGGAATCTTCGTGAAAGTTCCGGTCTTCTCTTTCAGCAAATTGACGAAAGTTGATATCCAATTAGGACCTGAGATGAAATCCACAGGAGAAGTAATGGGGAAAGATTCTACTTTCGAAAAAGCTTTATATAAAGGACTAATCGGAGCAGGAAGAAAGGTTCCAACGCATGGTTCTATCTTGTTCACAGTTGCGGATGCAGATAAGGAAGAAGCTTCTGAAATCGCCAAAAGATTTCATACAATCGGGTTCAGAATCTGGGCAACGGAAGGAACGGCGAAATACTTCGAAGAAAAAGGGATTCAGACGAAAATCGGTTACAAAATAGGAGAAGAAGATGTGAATCTTATTGATTTGATTCAGAAAGGTAAAGTCCAATATGTGGTGAATACGACGACAAAAGGAAAACAATCCGAAAGAGACGGTTTCCAAATCCGAAGAATGTCCGTAGAAAACGGCGTTCCTTGTCTGACATCAATGGACACAGTAGAAGCAATCCTGAAAGTGATTGAAAGTATGAGTTTCAAAATGGAGACGATGTAGTTTCCGAACTTTATAAAAATGAAAAACCGAAAGATAAGTCTTTCGGTTTTTTTTATGAATATTTTTCAGGACTTTGTGAAGTGTGGAAAACTCTTGCAATCAAAATTATATTTTCTTTTTTGTCAACAGAGAAAAATATTAAGAACGGATATTTTCCTAATGGTTTAGCTCGGAATTCTTCAAACCAAATTTTAAAATAAGGATTGTCAGAAATTATTTTTATTGATTTTCTAAAGTCCTTAATAAAATTATCTGCAACTTTTTTGCTTGCGTTTTCCTGATAATATAAATATGAATTTTCTAAGTCTAATTTTGCTTCGTCTGAAATAATGACTTTAAATGCCATATTTTTCACTCATTTCGTTCAGAAAAATATTGATTTCTGTATGTTCAGAATAAGGACGTTCTTTTATTTTGGCAAGACTTTTTTTTTGTTCTTCAGAAAGTTCGAAATTATGTTCTTTATTATCATCAATTTCAGATAAATAAGCCGAAATCCTTTCCAGGACTTCTTTTGGAACATTTTTTAAAACATAAAAAAGCGAGGGTAATGTTGTTGTAAAAATTTAACGATTTCGTTTAGTATTATTAAGCCGGTAAAAATGTGTTTAGAAAAACCGTTACGGTTAAATAAAGCATTTGTCATAAAAATCTGTAATCTTTCAGCCTTTGAAAACTCTGAAGAATTAGGCTTTTTCTAAAAAAACTCTACTCTAGAGAACGTTTTTTTTCGTAGAAAACCCAACAAACATTGTTTTATATTTCCATATAAAATTTAATTCAAAAAACTCGATAACGATTTTCTCTTCAAAGAACTCCAAACACTCGAATATTATCTTTGTTCATTCTTTTAAAGCCCAACTTTTGAGGCCCGCTATTTTTCAACAACCAAATCTTACCCTCTCCGCGCCCAAACTTCGTCTGTTCGCCGTCGGTCTCAGTCAAAATGAAGCCAAACTTTTCGGTTGAAAAGAATTTTTTCTTGTGAAAGAAAAGCGCAATCTTTTTGTTTGT